>CBDUCX010000501.1:0-1584 GCA_965365755.1 uncultured Pleurocapsa sp. | reverse complement strand
TGAACAGTATAAGCAAAAGATGCAGCGTCGCAAGGAGGTGCAGGAACAGCGACTAGCGGAAAAAACAGCAGAAAAGGGCTTAATTATTGTTAACACAGGCAATGGAAAGGGTAAAACTACTGCTGCCTTGGGGATGGTAATGCGATCGCTGGGACATGGTTATCAAGTAGCGATTGTGCAGTTTATTAAAGGTGCTTGGGAACCTGCGGAAAAAGCTGTATTAGAAAGATTTTCAGAGCAATTAAAGTTTCATGCAATGGGGGAAGGATTCACTTGGGAAACTCAAGATCGCGAACGAGATATGGAGAAAGCTGCTGCTGCTTGGTCAACCAGTTTAGAATATATTCTCAATCCTGAATATAGATTGGTTTTGCTAGATGAGATTAATATCGCCCTCAAGCTAGGATATTTAGACGTTGATACCGTAATCGAAGGTTTAGCTCGTAAACCCGCAGATTCTCACGTTATTTTGACAGGAAGAGGCGCGCCTGATAAATTGATAGCGATCGCCGATCTGGTGACGGAAATGTCCCTGATTAAACATCCATTCCGCGAACAGGGGATCAAAGCTCAGCCAGGAATTGAATTTTAGTCAATTAGGAAATAAATGCTATTTTAGTATTCGTCCTGTTGTTCTCTCGCAATATATAGTTGCAAAATCAATTGATGAGTAGTAATACCGCTAGTAAGGGAATTCAAATTTGGCTAGAACGTACAATTGCAGCGATTTTTTTGGCGGGTCAGGTCGTGATTCACCTGCTGCAAGGGAGAATACATCGCTCTAATACAGAAGAACAAATGGCGATCGTGGGGCCAGATTCAATGATTATCGCTCTGGTGACAGCTACTTTCGTCGGGATGGTCTTTACTATTCAAGTTGCCCGCGAGTTTCTTAATTTCGGCGCGGTTCAAGCTGTGGGAGGAGTATTGGCTCTAGCCCTCAGCCGAGAGTTAGCTCCCGTATTGACTGCGGTAGTGCTGGCGGCGAGGGTTGGCTCGGCATTTGCTGCGGAAATCGGCACCATGAAAGTCACAGAACAGATTGATGCTCTTTACGTACTAAAGAGCGATCCGATCGACTATCTGGTCATTCCTCGTTTGATAGCCTGTTGTGCAATGTTACCGATCTTAACCATAATTTCCTTGGTTATGGGGCTTGTTGGTGGAGTCTTTGTTGCCGACTTATTTTACGATATTCCCCAGACGACTTTTATCGATTCGATCAATACTTTTTTGCAAATCTGGGATTTAGTCAGCGCTCTAATTAAAGCGGTGATCTTTGGCGCACTAATTGCCATTATTGGTTGCAATTGGGGATTAACTACTACGGGAGGAGCAAAAGGGGTCGGAGAATCTACCACTACAGCCGTGGTTATGGCTTTAATTTCGATTTTTATTACTAACTTTTTTCTATCTTGGATTATGTTCCAAGGTTTAGGTCGTCAGTTTTTAAATTAACTACTGTAGGAGTCACTAAAAACTTTCTTTGGCAGGGTTTAGTCAACGATGCGATCGCACTTTTTGACGATTTGAAGAAAAAACAGGCAAAAAATTTTCAAAATTATCTTCGTAAACATAGATCTA
>CBDUCX010000500.1:0-1739 GCA_965365755.1 uncultured Pleurocapsa sp. | reverse complement strand
CGCTTTCATCCGCACCCCCTAAAACGGGGCGGGAATTCCCGCTCGGTTCTTTAAATTCAGCGATCGCACCAACCTAAAAAGAAAAGAGTAAGGCGATCGCATATTGGTTATATTGCTTTGATCATCTGTTATCTTAAGTACAGATATATGTACTTAGTGATATGCTAGCCAAATAGACGGTAAATTCTCTAGCTTGGGCAGCAATTTGCGATCGCTCTAAAGCCAAGACAGACTGAGATTGTAATGAAGTCCACAGATAAACACAGATAAACACAGATGAACGCAGATGGTTGCTCTGATATGTCATCTAAATTGTGGAGTTGGTTTTTCAATATAGTAAAAGTCGATTGAGAGCGATCGCAATTTTGGGAAAAGCAAGAGGTGAAATTGTTCCAGTCTTGTACTCAATAGTTTGAGCATAGCTGTTATTTTGAGGTTGGGTATGAACTATCAGCTTGTTATTCTTTAAATCAATTACCCAATATTCAGCAATACCATTACGGGCATAGGTAACGGTTTTTTGTTCTAAGTCTTCTTGAAACAATTGCTCATGGGGGAAACCCCCAAGACCGCATTGTTCCGCTTTGGTTAGAGTCTCGTTAGATATTTCAATCAACCAATAAATATCTTCAGGATAAGGATGGTGGGTATCATAAATGCTTTCTGGCAAACGGACAATGGCAATATCTGGTTCAGGTTCGGAGTTATCTAAAGTGATGGGATGAGATTCGTATACTTCTGCTAAACCATCCAGTAACTTTCTTAAGTATTTAACTGCCTTGTGATTAGTATTACGGTGAGGGATTCCTTCAGGACTCATGGCAATTATTTCCCCCTCTAGTAATTCAACTCTCTTTCCTGCCAAAACACCTGAATTAACTAAATCGTGCCATTCTTCAATTGACCACTTGTAGGTAGTTAAAGTCATTTTATTTTATCTTATTCATGGGGCATCAGGCGATCGCTATCTTCACCTTCTAAAATCAAATGTTCTAATATATCTAGATCATAGTAAGTATTACCATTAACATAGCTTTCCAATTTACCTGTTTTCCCGTTAACTGGAATTACTCTACCAGAAGCTAATCCCCTAGTATCCATTAGTTTTCTTGCTCCTTCTACTGGATCTGTCTTCGGAGGTAGAGTTACTAAAACATTATCAGAATTACAAAGATCTCCTTTTTCAACTATGGCGCAAAGTACTGGCTCGTTATTGACATGATCTGCACCAATGTATCTTAAAACATCACTGTCATAAAAACGCTGAAATCTCTCCGCTACTACATTACAACGCTTTTCAACTTGAGACAGGCTATAATACTCGTCTTTCTATCAAAATTATATTATGTAGCCATTAAAGAAACTTCTACTTTGACTTCCATTCCTGCGCACGCCAACATATTAATCAGTTTATCGACACTAAATCTGCTAATTTCGCCATTCATTAAATTACTAATTCGTGGTTGTGTTTCTTCAAAAAATTCTGCTGCTTGTTCTTGTGTCCACTCCTGAAGCTGAATATATTCTTTTAAAGCCAACATTAAATCGGCTCTAATTTTTAAGTTAGCTGCTTCAGATAGGGCTAGTCCTTTAGGGGACATTCTACTGTTCCAAAGCTAATGTAGGTGAAGGCTTTAGGGTGATACTGGTAATTATTCCTAAGATAGAAATAACAGGTAGATATTTATTCACTGTGGATCGGTTTGCTTTGAGCTATGGCAGTATTATTTATGATTTTA
>CBDUCX010000499.1:0-1799 GCA_965365755.1 uncultured Pleurocapsa sp. | reverse complement strand
ATAGATTACGGTGACGGAATATCAAGTCCCGCAGGGGCAAACCGACCCAATGCCAGGGTGATCAGCAATACTTTGGCACAGCAGGATGGAATTATCGAGAGCGACCTTGGTTTAACTAACTTGAGCTGGGTATTTGGGCAATTTGTCGATCATGATATTATTTTGTCCCCTGAAAATGGCGAGTTAGAGGTGGAAATTCATGTTCCTACGGGAGATCCCTTTCTCGATCCAGACGGCACAGGGCAAGTGGTCATTCCCCTAGATTACACAGCTTTTACGGAGGGGACTGGCACTGATATAAATAATCCAGCACAAATTCCCAACAATATTACTGCTTGGCTGGACGGATCGAATATCTATGGTTCAGATCAGCAACGAAATGACTATCTTCGCCAAGGTAGTGGAGGCTTATTAAAAGTGAGTGACGGCAACCTCTTGCCTTTCGCCGACGAGTCGTTTGACAATGCCAATCCATCTCGCCAAGATCCCACTAGTTTGTATGCCGCAGGAGATATTCGTGCCAACGAAAACTCAGCCTTAGCCTCGATGCACACTCTGTTCGTTAGGGAACATAATCGCCTGGCAAGAGAACTAGCGATCGCTCATCCCCAATGGAGTGATGATCAGTTATATAATCGCGCGCGTCAGCTCAATATTGCCCAATATCAGGCGATTGTCTACAACGAGTATCTACCAACAATTTTGGGCGATAGTGCTATCCCTGAATACAGTGGCTATGACTCCACCATTAACCCCAGCATAGATCGCAGCTTCGCTTCAGCAGGCTTCCGTATTGGTCATACTCAATTAAGTTCAGAAATTCTGCGCTTAGATATAGAAGGAAAGGAAATCCCCCAGGGAAATTTAACCCTTTCCGAAGTCTTTTTCCGTTCTACTGAAGTAGTTCAAGAAACTGGCATCGATCCCATCTTAAGAGGCTTGGGTTCTTCTCTCAGTCAAAATGTCGATCTCAAACTGATTGGTGATGTTCGTAATCTCTTGTTTACCTTTGGCCCTCACACTACGGGAAGAGATTTATTTGCCATTAATATTGAACGGGGTAGAATCAACGGCATCAGTGACTACAATACCGTTAGAGAGTTCTATGGTTTAACTCGGGTTGATAGCTTTGATGACATTACGAGCGATGTTGAAGTGCAGAATCAATTAGAGTCACTCTATGGCAACGTAGACAATATCGACTTGTTCGTTGGCTTGTTAGCCGAAGATCATTTACCTGGTGTAGCAGTCGGCGAAACTTTTCAAGCCGTAATTTCAGAACAGTTTCTCGCATTAAGAGACGGCGATCGCCTGTACTATGAAAATACTTTTTCTGTAGCCGAAATTGCCGAAATTGAAAACACCACTTTGGCTGATATTATTCGGCGCAATACCGACACCGAAATTCTTCAGGACAATGCTTTTTCTTTACTTAATCAAGGAACAAACGGAGATGATCAACTGAACGGCGGATTAGGTAACGATTCCATTTTTGGTGGCTTGGGTGATGATTTTATAATTGGTTTTCAGGGAGATGATTTCCTTTCTGGAGGGGAGGGAGATGATTTCCTTTTCGGCTTTGAAGGTCGAGATATCTTAGCAGGAGGTTCAGGAGATGATTTTTATCTGCTAAATTCCGATTATTCTGGTAGTGAAGTTGAAGATACAGCAGGTTTTGACTATCTTTTAATTACCAGTAACGACCTAGATTTGGATCAAGTTGATTTTGAAAATTCTAGTTCCTTTGGTTCTAATCAAATTACAGTCAGACAAGCATCCCCAGGAACAGTTGGTTTATC
>CBDUCX010000498.1:0-1899 GCA_965365755.1 uncultured Pleurocapsa sp. | reverse complement strand
TGAGCGAGAAGGGATTTGAACCCCTGACCTTTTGGTTCGTAGCCAAATGCTCTAATCCACTGAGCTACTCGCCCCTAGCTGAACTAACAAGAATTGACTTGTTCAACCCAACAGCTTCTAATACTAGCAGAACCGAGTACGACAATGCAAGAAAAAAAACAGTCTTATTCTCTGTCTCATCTAAATGATCGCGGAGAAGCCCAAATGGTAGACGTTTCCAGTAAAAAAGCAACTCGTCGCCAGGCAGTGGCGGGGGGCAAAATAATCATGTCTAGGGAAACGCTAAATACTATCGAGGCAGGAAATGCACCCAAAGGAGACGTATTAGGGACAGCAAAAATTGCGGGGATTATGGCAGCTAAACAAACTGCAAATTTAATTCCCCTATGCCATCCACTGCCAATTCATAAAATAGAAGTGGAAATTATGCCTAATCCTCATCTACCTGGATATGAAATTCAGGCAACTGTTGCTATCAAAGCAGAGACAGGAGTGGAGATGGAGGCATTAACTGCTGTATCCGTAGCTGCATTAACCCTATATGACATGGCAAAGGCTGTGGAAAAATCAATGCAAATCACCGATATTCGTCTTTTAAGTAAGACAGGAGGAAAATCTGGCAATTATTTTGCTGAAGAAAAAAGTGGTTAAACAGATACAATAAAAGAATAATCTTCTGTATGTGTATTTGATATTTAATACTTAGTGATAACTTATGCCCCCTCGTTGGCCTCGTGAACCCGACCGTAAAACAGACCCAGAATTTCGCCGTTTAGACGATCTGATGAACTTTGCTATTCATGTAGGAATCTATGCTGCAACAAACTCTGGTTTGTGGTTTGTACATAATCTAAATTCGACAGAATGGCCATGGTTGGTTTGGGTCAGCGGCATTTGGTTTGGCGTTTTAGCTTTACATTTTATCTATATTAAGGCGATCGCAGATTACACAACAATTAAAACCTAATGGCTAGTACACCAGATATCGAAGCTTTAGCAGCGCAAATTGGCGAAAACGTCTATATTGACGTTGCTAAATGGCATTTATACTTAAACGATGCTCACCTCCATACCTTAGTGGCGGAGAAAGTATATCCTCTCTTGGAAAGTGATTCTTTGAGCGAGGATGCTGTAACTAAGATTTTGCAGGATATCCCTGTTAAATTAGGTGGTGGGAAAACTCAATTAGCATTAAACGAGCTATTGCCCATGCAGTGCATAATCAATCTCCTAGACTTACTGGAAGAATATCAAAAGGACATGTAATTTGTGCCGATTTTTTCAGTTAGCCACAACAGACTAAGGGAGGCATCAAGCGGCAGATAACCTGCTTTAAAACCATTGCTGTCCAGTCAATATCAGCCTTGGTGGTGTCTCTACCCAAGGTTAAGCGAATTCCTCTTTTAGCTGCTGCTTCGTCATAGCCCATCGCCAATAAAATCGGACTAGGATTAAGTTTGCCACTGCTACAAGCTGAACCCGCGCTAATACCGATTCCCGCCAGATTCAATTGTCTGACGATAGTTTTTCCCGTTACCTCTTTGGCTTGCCTAGCAAAGCGATCGCTCAAAATAAAGCTGACATGATGGGGCAAACGATATATTCTGTCCCCTGTAGTCTCCAGAAAGGGATAGTCAGCAAGGAGATCAAAAAGGCGATCGCGTAATCCTCGTAAGCGGAAAGCTTCAGTTTTCATTTCCCTGGCTGCTAACTCAGCGGCAATTCCCAAAGCAGCGATCGCTGGTAAAGCTTGTGTACCTGAACGAATATTAGCTTCTTGTCCTCCACCTCCAAGCAAGGGTACTAGTTCAATGCCTTCACGAACATATAAAGCTCCAGTACCTTGAATACCGTAGATCTTGTGAGAAGAGAGAGACAATAAATCTACTCCTAACTGAT
>CBDUCX010000497.1:0-1934 GCA_965365755.1 uncultured Pleurocapsa sp. | reverse complement strand
AGATGAATAGTAAATCTACAACTGCCAATTCAGTAATTCTCTTGCTTACAGATAGCACTTTTGCCCAGTCAGCAAGTCTGGACTTGCAAACTCGGGGTTATCTAGCTGTAGTGGAAAAAGCTGAAAAAGGATGGCCTAAATTGAGTAGTCATCAACCAGTAATGGTAATTGTTGATCGCAGTTTTACAGGACAGTTCGGCTTCGATTTCTGTCGTCAGTTACGTAATAGTGGCGATCGCATTCCTATCTTAATGCTCGTAGAACAAGAAACCGTCGAGGAAAGGGTTGCTTGCTTAGAAGCGGGAGCAGATGATTATTTATTAAAGCCTTATCAGAAAGAAAAATTACTCGAACAAATTGATTTATATCTTGAACCAGAAATTAATGCTACCGAACAGCTTAGGTTTGGCGAATTAATCTTGGATTTGAATACTCGTCAGGTGCTCAGGCAAGAGCAAGTTATTGACTTGACCATGAAAGAATTTGAGTTGCTTAAATACTTAATGTCTAATCCGCAGCAGGTAATGACTAGGGAAGAGATTATTGAAAATGTTTGGGGATACGATTACCGTGGTGAATCTAATGTAATAGAGGTTTATATTCGCTATTTGAGACTGAAAATGGAAAGCCAAAATCATAAAAGGCTAATTCAAACGGTTAGAGGTATTGGTTATGTTCTTCGGGAATCGTGAACAGTACCCCGCCCTAAACGGACGGGGCTTGCGTTCACTTCGTGAATTTGTAGCCAATATCTTCACTGAATAAATTAATTGAGCGTATAGAATCTAATGTGGACAGAAATTTCCCAAGCTATTAGTCAAGCTACAGGACAAGAATTTGCGATCGCAACTACTAATTCAGTTAGTGGTGGCTGTATTAACCAAGGCTATAAAGTAAAAGGTAATAATAGAGAATATTTCGTCAAGCTAAATGATGCTTCTCAGGTGGAAATGTTTGCCGCCGAGGCATTAGGCTTAAAGCAAATGTACGCTACTCAGACTATTACTGTGCCAGAACCGGTCTGTTGGGGTATGGCAGCTAATTCCAGTTATATTGTCCTGCAATGGCTAGATTTGGGAGGCGGCAACAAGCAAAGCTGGACAGAAATGGGTCGCCAATTGGCAACAATGCACCGTGAAGGGACAAGCCAAGATTTCGGCTGGGAACGAAACAATACCATCGGTTCTACACCCCAAGTTAATAGCTGGATGGATAACTGGGCAGATTTTTTTGCCGAACAGCGAATTGGTTATCAGTTAAAGCTGGCTAAACGTCGTGGAGGAAGTTTCCCTGATACGAAGCAAGTAGTTGATGCAGTTAAAGCTAAACTTGCTGTGAGACAACCACAACCCTCCTTAGTTCATGGTGATTTGTGGTCGGGTAATGCCGCAATTGGTAAAGATGGCACACCGATAATTTTCGACCCTGCTACCTATTATGGCGATCGTGAGACAGATATAGCAATGACGGAACTATTTGGTGGTTTTCCCACTGCTTTTTACAATGGCTATAACGAAGCCTGGCAATTGGATAGCGGATATCGGCAACGTAAAAATATTTACAATCTCTATCACGTCCTCAATCATTTCAATCTCTTTGGTGGGGGATATGGCAATCAAGCCCAAAGAATTATTCAGCAAATAGTTTGATGTAAGTTTGATGTAAGACACTTGGTTGTGTAGTGCGATCGCCAAAACGAGGAAAAAGCGATCGCTCTACAAATCCTACCTCTTATCATGCTATTGACGGGGGAGAAGTAATTTAAATGTATCTCGAAGCTGGGCAAACTGAAAGCGAAGTTATTCCTGAACCTAGTAATTTACAAAGCGTAACTATCAGATTTAATTTAAACTAATTTTATTAGTACTGATATACTATAAAATAATCAGAGTATCATATTGTTAAGTAACTCCAAGCAAAACCCCTTCCTATGG
>CBDUCX010000496.1:0-1956 GCA_965365755.1 uncultured Pleurocapsa sp. | reverse complement strand
AAATATAGTAAATATGTTTTACTATTTAGTAACCCTAAAAAAACTTCAGAATGGTTTTAACTTAACAGCAACAGCAACAACAAATGAATGCTTTAAGTTCGTCTTGTAGCGGTGGCAATCAAAGTGCCTGTAATGAATTAAATTATATGCTCAATCAACAAATAAAAGCACAGATTGCTGTAGCTTCTCCTGCTTCAAACCTTATTTCTCCACCAACTAAAGTCAGGTTTTCTCCCGTAGGTACTTGCAACCCAACAAACTCCCCTGTCTCGTTTTCTACAAAAGAATGATTGATAATACTACCTGGACTAGAACCAAACTGTAATCCAAACGGAACGCTGATAGTCAATAGCGATTCTCCTGGTTGAACTGCACTAAAGAAACCTCCTTCACCAAACTCAATTGCTTCTGCGGTGGTAGCAGTAAACGAACCCTGAACGTCTAAACTTGCACTCTCGCCAAAGACAATACCATTGGGATTTATTAGATATAAGTTTGCCGTACCATCTACCCCTAAACATTGTTTCTCTAGATACTTTTGGCGATCGCTCTTAGGAAAAAATAAAAGCGATCGCTTTTTTCAAAATTTTCATAGATTCTCTGGTTTTTAGGTGATCGCGTCAAGCCTTAATTAATCCTGCATTAACCACAGATTTTGCTCTAATCTAAGTTTTCCATAACTTTAAATTTCGATTGTTTTCTGGGATATTAGCGATCGCCTTAATCTTCAATCTATAGCGATCGCTAAACTACACTTCAACATCTAAAAAGTATGTCCAGCACTCTAACTCATCCCTTGGCTACCGTTAACCACCATAATGTTATTCCTCTACTTGCCAGTTATCAAATGATGCCCCAACTGCTAAAAGAGAGGGTTATTGACCGCGCGATCGCTGTTATTGAATATACTCCACAAGAAATCGACCAAGCTTATCAAAAGTTTTATCAAACTAACCGTATTAATTCAGACAAAGAGCTTCAGGTTTGGTTACAACGTCATAACATGACTGTCCCTCAGTTAGAACTAGCCGTAATTAGACCGCTAAAAATTCAAAAGTTCAAACAGCAAACATGGAGAACCCAATTAGAATCCTACTTTTGGCAGCGTAAAGCCGACTTGGATTTAGTTATTTATTCCACAATCAAGTTAGCAGATCAGGATCTGGCTCAAGAATTGTTTTTCAGAATCTCTGAAGGAGAGCAAACATTTATCGAAGCAGCTAAAAATTAAATGTTATATCTGTTTAGATACAATTAAAATTAAAAACCTCTATGACTCTTCAAGAAATCGAACATCAACTTCTTAACCTCTCACTTGGTGATAAAGCAGAAATCGTTCAAAGTTTAACCAAAACTTCTAGCCTGGGCGGAAAAGGAATTACTAAAAAGCCTGGTGTCTGTGGTGGAGAAGCTTGTATTGCTGGAACTCGCATAGCAGTTTGGCTATTGGTCGAAGCACAACAGCTGGGAATTAATGAAGCTCAATTATTACAAGACTATCCTCATCTTACAGCAGCCGATCTAGTCAATGCTTGGGCTTATGCCGATGCTTATCCTGAAGAAATTGCTACTGCAATTAGCGCAAATAATGAGGTTGCCTAGCTAATGGCAAGATTGTATGCTGACGAACAGTTTCCTAGAATTATTAGTGAGTTACTTCGGACTATGGGGCATGACGTTTTGACAGTACAAGAAGCTGGTAATGCTAACTTGTGTATCTCTGATGAGGATGTATTAGCTTTTGCTATTGATGACAATCGTGCTGTTATCACTCTCAATCGTCAAGATTTTATCCGATTACATCGTCTTGATCCTCAGCATTCTGGTATTAATGTCTGCACTAACGATACCAACCGCCCAGGAATGGCAACTCGAATCGACAAAGCGATCGCATCTCAGGAATCTCTCCAAGGTAAGTTAATTCGTATTGTTCGCCCTGCTTAACTTGATAGACTT
>CBDUCX010000495.1:0-1976 GCA_965365755.1 uncultured Pleurocapsa sp. | reverse complement strand
TAGAGCGTCACCTTGCCAAGGTGAATGTCGCGCGTTCGAATCGCGTCACCCGCTTAACAAAGCTGAAATTAATATGTATGAAAGATGTCCTAAGTTTAAAAACTTGATGGCTTCGTTAAAATTAATTTGAGAAGTGCGGAGAAAGGACGAGAAGGTAATATATTTATCTTATTGACAATCTCCGACAGTCATGGACGGAGATTCTTGCTTCGCCCCAAGATAATGGCTATCAAAGTTGATCTTAAATTTAATTTTAGTAATCATAATCGATAAGAGTGCGTTCACACAAAGTACAAAAAATAGATCTTAGCAGTGAGTATCCTTGTCCTTGTAGAAGAAAGGGTAATTTAAAACCAATTGTACTCACTGAAGCTTTAGGATGCGATCGCTGCCAGCAAATTTTTGTGGTAAAAAAAGATGGTCAGGTAATCGAGCAATTGTCTTCTCTGTATCAAAAGAAGTCATGGCGTTGGACAGGAAATCGTTGGAAAAATGTTTATGCTCGTTGGACGCAGAGCTATTTCTCGATGGTGCTGATACTGCTGTCTAGCTTAACCATTTTAATGGTAGTGATCTTACCAACCCTATTGCATTGGCTGAATGTGCAGAGTATCATTTCCTGGATAGTGGTGTTCTTATTTTTAATAATGCTACTAACCCTATCGCTGTTTTTAGTATATCGGCATTAATAGCAAAGCAATGCACAGTTCATCAGACCAAATGCTGACCATAGTTCGAGAGGCTCATAAAGCTGCCGTTAAATTAGCTCAAGTATCTGGAGTAAAAAGAAGATTGGGGGTATTGGCATTCGCAGAGGCAATGGAAAGCAGTTTTGATGAAATATTAGAGGCTAATACTTTAGACTTAGAAATAAGCCGTGAAATGGCGATCGCCGAACCCATTGCCGACTGGTTGAAACTAACCCCAGAAAGATTAGAAATGACAGTTTCGATTTTGAAACAACTTTCTAAGTCCGCAGACCCTACCAGAAGATTGATTAATGCTCCGTACCAACTAGAGCCATCCCAAACTTATTGCCAGTTAATTCCTTTGGGAACAATTGCCTTAATCTATGAAGCATTTCCCGAATTAGCCGCGATCGCCGCGGGCATGTGTTTAAAAACTGGAAATAGCCTAATTATAAGAGGATGTAGTGCTGCGAGCAATTCCAATCAGACTATTTTCGCTATTTTGAAAAAAGCCCTAGCCACCACGGATCTACCTACAAATTCTTTATCCCATATTTCTCCTGATTTAGGAATTACAGTTCAGGAACTAGTGACTCAAGATCGCTATTTGAATTTAGTGATTCCCTATGGTAGACCTAGCTTAGTGCAGCAGGTAGCAGAAAAAGCTACTGCCACAGTGCTGAAAACTACCATTGGTAATTGCTACTTATATTGGTCTGTCAGTGGCAATTTAGAATTAACCCGTCAGATGATTACTGATAGTCATGATAGTGAACCAGATGCTGTTAATGCGATCGAAAAGGTACTAGTCAACCAAAGCGTCAAGCCTTCAATTATGCGATCTTTGTTTAATAGTCTGCAACAACAGGGATTCAAGTTACGAGGAGATGAAGTATTAGTTGAGCAGTTTCCTGAGTTTTTAACCTTAGTTAATCCTGAAGAGTGGAGTAGATCGTATTTAGCTAAAACAGTAGCATTTCGCTGCGTAGAGAGCTTATCCAAGGCAGTATTCTGGATTAATCGTTATAGTAGCGGTCATGCGGACTGTATTGTCACAGAATCATATCAAGAAAGTCGTCAGTTTGTGCAAGGCATTGACAGCGCCTTAGTTTATATTAATACCTCCCCTAAATTTTCTCGCAATCCAGAAGGAGGCGGAGATGTCTTCTTGGGAATGTCGAATCAGAAAGGATATCGCCAAGGTTTAATTAGTGTAGAGACTTTTACTACTATCAAACAAGTTGTTCAAGGTTAAATCAGTTTTTATGATTGTTTTTACCATGTTCA
>CBDUCX010000494.1:0-2086 GCA_965365755.1 uncultured Pleurocapsa sp. | reverse complement strand
CCTTTTTTATTCTCCAATTTTCAACAAACCCTATCGAACCATCACCATAGACCCACAAATCTATGACCATAAAGTAATTCGGCTCGTCTGGCATTGGTCTATATGGTAGAAACAAACTGCCTTTTGTAACCATGTTTTCTCCTTGTTTAAAAATCAATAAACTGACTACTACCAGCATCAGGACTAATGTGTAAATACCTCTCAGTAGTAGTCACACTCGCATGACCTAAACTTTGCTGCAACAACCTCAAATTACATCCAGCTTCTAAACTATGACTGGCATGGGAATGCCTTAACCAGTGCGCCGATGCTCTCTCATCAATTCCCGATCGCTTACAGGCTCGTTTAATCATTGTATGCACCACCGAGCGATTCATTTTATTGTGATTGCGGGAAATGAAGACATACTGATTGACTCGATGGTATTTCTCAAACTCTAATAGCCTCACCCAGAGCCAATCGGGAACAATCACCACCCTAGTCTTACTACCCTTCCCAAACACTGTAACTTTTCCCTCTCTTTCTCCGTGAGGCTTTAAATCGTCCCAAGTAAGCCCAATTACTTCAGATATCCTCAAGCCACAGCCATACATAAATAGCAACATCACGCGATCGCGATCGTTTCTCGCTCCATATTTAATCAAGGCTTGAACATCTTTAAAGCTCAATATCCTCTGTGCCAAATCATCCTTAACCTTCGGTGGTTTGATGAAGCTGCCCACGTTCAAAGTCAGATAGCCCGTCTGCACTGCAAAGCTAAACAGGGACTTAATTACTAGGACTTTGTTCGCCACAGTGGTAGGCTTAAATCGAGCCTTTAATCCGCGCTCCCATAGTTGTAAATCCTCTAGCTTCACCTCAGCCAAGGGTTTAGCAATAAACTCGATGAACTTGGATACCGTCGAGCGATAACTTATCTGGGTCGTCTCCGATTTCCCACCGAGCCAAATCAAAATTATCTCGCGATCGCTTGTAGCATTAGTAACTTTGTTCTGATTAGTCATTAATACAGAGGTATTAAAAAATGTGCATCAATATAAGGTATTTTGTTGCATCTTATTATCTATCAAAACAGTTGACCCCATGTTTTAAATATTCAGACGTTAGACTAATTCGATTCGTAACTGACGACCCACTACCGATGCTGCCCTAGTAATAGTTTCAATGCTCACTCCTGTTTTTTCTGGATCGAGCAATCTATCTAACTGCGCCCTAGAGGTCTGCATCTGCTTTGCCATCTCGGTCTTAGTCAGATTCTTTAGTTTCATCTCTTCGGTTAGCTGACGAGCTAGGACTCGTTTAATAGCGATCGCCGTACATTCCTCATATAGATCTTCCTCTTGAAGAAAATCATCGAAGCTAGAGCCTGTATAGGGATTATCGGTCATATTTCTGATGCTCCTTTTGACGCTTAACGGCTAAATCAATTTCTTTTTTCGGTGTCTTCTGAGACTTTTTGACGAATCCATGTAGCAAAATCATCTCACCATTATTAATGTAAAAGATGACCCGCGCTATCTTGCCCCCAGTTATCTTACTCCGCACTTCCCAAAGGTCTTTATAACCTGAGAGCGATCTACACAGGGGTAAACCAATCGGAAAGCTAAACTCTACATCCTTAATATCGCTGCCAATAATACGGCAGTCATCGCGGTCAAGAGTTTTCAACCAGTCCTTAACTGGCTCTACACCATTGGCAGAGCGAAAGAACTTAGCTGGTAGTCTTTTCAATCTTCGCCCCCGATTAACTGTATCTTATATGGTACACTATTGTCCGACCTAAATCGCACCTATGTTTAATCAATTGAGTCAGGGTAGAGGAATTAACGCCCAATTCACCCCTCTATGAAAAAATTCCTCAACCATGCTGCCCTATTTATTGGCTTAGTCCTAATTTCTTATCCCTATCTATCCCATAAAATCCCTTTTCTCCCCCAACTGAACCTTAAACTTCCTTTGAGGTCTACTGATGCCGCTGCCTGGAAAGTCAAACCAGGCAGCATCTACGATGGAGACACGCTGCGCGTCGTCAGAGGAAATGAAGAATTAAAGAGGCGATCGCTTGATCTCTTCAATAGAACTAAAA
>CBDUCX010000493.1:0-2140 GCA_965365755.1 uncultured Pleurocapsa sp. | reverse complement strand
TGTACTGTAGATGTTTTACTTGAACTACTGGAGACAACTATTGAGGCTGCTAATCAATTAAAAGCTGCATAATTGCTACATCATGCCACTGTCCCCTATAAAAACCGATTTTTTTTTGAATGCCAACAAGTTCAAAGCCAAATTTCTGATGAAATTTAATGCTGCCATGATTAGCAGCTAGGATTTTTGCCACAACATGGTAATAGTTAAAAGCCTTGACCTGTTCTAATAAAGCAGTCTGTAAAGTACGTCCGTATCCCTTTTTGGTTTCAGAAAATTTAAGATAGATTGAAGTTTCACAACAAACAAGATAGCCAGGGCGATCGCTATACTTCTTAATGATGCCCCAACCCACTACGCCATGATTTGATTCGGCAACGATTATTGCTTCTCTGTGGTTAAACTTGTCCACTAGATCTATGATCTGCTGTGCCGAGTATGGTTCACAGTCCATGGTGATGCCGCCTTTCAAGACTGCCTCATTATAAATATTGGCGATCGCCTGACAGTCTTGTGGTAGATATTTACGAATCTTAATTGACATAAATCCAGAACATTCTGCTTAGCCAAGAGTAATCCATCAAATAAGCCTACTCGTTTAACCAACGTACTGCATCCTTAGCGTGATAGGTCAAAATTAAATCTGCGCCAGCACGTTTGAAGCTAGTTAAAGTTTCCAGGGTTACTTTCTTCTCGTCAATCCAGCCATTGAGAGCTGCCGCCTTAATCATGGAATATTCACCAGAGACATTATAGGCAGCTACGGGAAGGTTAGTCGTTTCCTTCACCCGCCAGATAATATCCATATAGGATAATGCGGGCTTAACCATCAGCATATCTGCACCCTCAGCAATATCCAACTCAATTTCTTTAATCGCTTCTGTACCGTTAGCAGGGTCCATTTGATAGGTACGGCGATCGCCAAAACTAGGAGCTGATTCGGCAGCATCACGGAAGGGACCATAATAAGCAGAAGCATACTTGGCAGCATAAGAAAGTATGGGAATATCCTGAAAACCAGCATCATCTAAACCTGATCTAATGGCTTGAACAAAGCCATCCATCATTCCTGAAGGGGCAATGACATCGGCACCAGCTTTTGCCTGAGATACCGCAGTCTTTTTCAGTAATTCCAAAGTTGGATCATTGAGAACTCTTCCCGTAAGATCTCCTGTTTCTAAGTAACCACAATGTCCATGGGAAGTATATTCACAAAGGCAGGTATCAGCAATCACTAATAATTCAGGAACAGATTCTTTAATAGCAGTGGCTGCTTTTTGAATCATACCGCAATCGTGCCAAGCACCAGTAGCTTCCAAGTCCTTAGTTTCAGGAATGCCAAACAAAATTACCGCAGGAATGCCTAAGTCATAGACCTCTTTAGCTTCTTCGACAATCTTGTCTATCGATAATTGGTAAACTCCAGGCATCGATACCACTTCTTTGGCAACAGATGTTCCTGGCACAGCAAATAGAGGATAAATTAAATCGTTGGCGGTGACTACGGTTTCACGCACCATACGGCGTAGCTGGGAGTGTTGACGCAAGCGACGAGGACGATTGATTGGAAACATAAAATTTTTTTCTTAAATACTAGGAGCGACAAGATTGTCAAAAGTTAGATTTAATTTACTAGTGTAAAACGAATATTGCCGTTAAAATACTAGCCAATATACAACTCAATGTTTTGTAACGTTTAGATCTTCATTTGCCTCTCCATACAATTAAAAATTAGCTACAATACTAATAAGACGTAGCTCTATATATGAGCTAAAACATCGGGAGTAACCAAGCTTAGAGCTTAAGACTCGAAGCTTAGACTTTCGGAAACATGGGGCCGTAAAGGTTTCGACAGGTTGGTAAAAACTGACCCGTGATTCAGGTCGAGAGTGAGTATTCTCTCGTAAATACAGACTCAAACTAAATATAGATGCAAACAACATCGTAAAATTTGAGCGTCAGCTAGTAGCTGTATAAATCTAGAAAAACACTTTTCAGATTTGCTCGTCTCTAGTTTGACTCCGTTAAGGATTAGAGACAAAACCCCAACGGATGCTCCTCCCGGTTTTCTTTGGTAGACCGTTAGGAAAAGACTTTATCAAAGAATCCTACCATCAGGGATAATTGGTGATCCCCGCTC
>CBDUCX010000492.1:0-2173 GCA_965365755.1 uncultured Pleurocapsa sp. | reverse complement strand
CACCGCTAACCGCTATCGCGGTTTAACGGGAGTCCTCTCAAAACATCTAGATAGGGCGATCGCCATCAAGAATTCTTTGATTTAACTTTTATCTGTAGCCCGTCCGTTTAGAAGTCCGCGTCGCCTGGGGGGACTCCAGGTGTTTATGTCGGATGTGGCAGGGTACTGTTCACCACATTATAGAAAGAATTATTAATTTATCTACAAAAAGTTAAGTTTATTGGCTTTATTCTGGGAATTCTTTTAGTAGTAGTGATGTTCAATTAAGAATTAACATGATTAGTTTTATTCGCGAAAAGAAAAATATTATTTTACTTATAGGTGTAATATTTTCAACTATTATTATCAGTTGTTACTGGTTTATTTATGTTCCCAGATTAAACCAAGAAAATACTAATTTCACAGCCTATTATAATGCTATAAAAGATGCAGAGCAGGTACAAGCAGCTAAAATCTCGACGGGTTTAACTGCCATTGTCAAAGAAAATCCGATGATTCAATGGCAAGGCGATCGCCTTAAAGTAGCAACATTTACTAGTCATAAATATGAGATTGGTTCTACAGAACCTCAGTCAAGAGAACTTTGGGTAACAGTAGTGCCAGAACTACAAAAATCTTGTGAAAAATACTCAGCTCAAGGAATAGAATTAACACCTCGAATCGAACAACTTTTAGGATTACCTTTGAGCCATAAAAAATCCCGCAATATTGTTGAATTTTGGGTAGAAGCAAACGATCTATTTCGACCTACTCCAGACCCAGAAATTACCGATCACGAAGCACAACTAGATTTTCCTCAATCCCAAGATTTTCTGACTGTTTCCCAAAAATATAAGGAGTGGTATAACAACAGAGTCAATGAATTTAATCGTCGGCTAAAAGAAAAAAATCGGGCAAAAATGCCTGCACCCTGGACAAGATTAGGATATACCTATGATTGGGGGGCATCTCAAAATCATATTGGATTGAGTGAATTTGTACTAAAAAAAGGGGCAAATCTGGAAGTTGATTCAGTAACGGCAGTCAATGATTATTGTCGAGGGGGTGATTCTATAGCAACAATTCAGTAATCAAAATTGCCAAATATTCGTTCATTGTTCATTACTTCCCTAGAGCGAAACTAGCAGATCATCAAATAGGAGAATTATGACAACTTTATCTGATTCCTTAACTGTCGTGGCATCCTTGCCCCTGTCCCCAGGCAATATCACCCTAACGCCAGACAATCGTATTTTTTTTAGTCTGCATCAATTTTATAACCCCGAATTCCCTGTAGCAGAATTGGTAGACGGACAAGTTAAGCCCTTAACTGTTAGCCCTGAATCACCTAAGATTTCCTTCGAGAGTGTATTAGGTATTCAAGCTGATGCTAATGGCTATCTCTGGATTTTGGATAACGGCAATCAAAGTCAGTCATTGCCAAAACTGGTCGCTTGGGATATTCGCCAAAGTCAATTGGCACGGGTTATCTACTTACCACCTCCAATCACCCTAAGTAACTCCTTTGTTAATGATCTGGCGATCGATCTTAGTCGTGATGTCATCTATATTTCCGATCCCATAGCAGGAGTTGAATCAGCTTTAATTCGAGTTGATTTAAAAACGGGATTAGCTACACGTATTTTACAAGGACATGTAAGTGTTATTCCAGAAGACTTAGATCTAATTATTGAGGGATTACCAGTACAAATTAAGCAACCTGATGGTACTTTGTTTCGTCCCCACTTGGGGGTTAATGGTTTAGTTCTTGATACCCAAAACGAATGGCTCTATTTTGGCCCCATGCACGGCACTGGTATGTATCGTGCCAAAAGCGCCGATTTATGTAATCCCTCTTTAAGTGAGACGGAACTCGCTAATCGGGTTGAAAGATACAGCGATAAACCGATCTGTGATGGTATTTCCATTGACCAAGATAATAATCTCTATCTGGGAGATTTAGCCGTTAATGGTATGGGTATGATTAAACCAGATCGCTCCTACCAACTACTAGCAAGTGACAAAAAATTACCTTGGATAGATTCCTTTAGCTTTGGGACGGATGGTTATTTATATTTTAATTGCGATCAATTAAACCTTTCTGCCCCTCTTAATGGCGGAACAGATATCTCCAGTCCACCTTATGAAATTCTGCGATTTAAGCCTTTCGCTCCAGGATTTGTGGGTCGGTAAA
>CBDUCX010000491.1:0-2175 GCA_965365755.1 uncultured Pleurocapsa sp. | reverse complement strand
TACACGTTCAAGCTGCGGGTATTACCTGCATTAACGATCGCTCTATAATTGGTGCAGTTTTACTTTCTGATGTGGCTTACTCTCGAATGAGGATTAGCGTGGGAGTATCAAAGAATGTAACATAATCAAAGTGATGACCTAGATCAAAATAGCCTCATGTCCTTAGCTAAGTCCCCAGAAAAGACGCTTAATTTATCTATCTCTGTGCTCTTGTTAGGGGCAGGAGTTTTTACCATTGTGGTCTTTTTTTTGCTACCAATTCTCTGGCAAATACTAACCTCGATTAAGGTAAATGAAGATATTTCAGCAATTCCCAATGTTTATCTACCGAGCAGATTTACAGCAGGACACTATAGCGAGCTATTTAGCCGTCGTCCTTTTTTGACCTATGTATTTAACAGTGCCTTAATAGCAAGTATTTCGACTGTTTTATGTCTAGTTTTTGGCGCTCCCGCAGCCTATGTTTTAACCAGAATGAATTTACCTGGCGAAAAATTAATCTTAACGGGGGTTTTAATTGTTACTCTGTTTCCCTATGTACTCTTGTTTCTAGGCTTACTGGAAATAGTTAAACTTGTTGGTTTAGGAAATAATTATCTCGCACTGATTATTCCCTACACTGCCATAAATCTGCCTTTAACTATTCTTGTAATGAGGAGCTTTTTTCAGCAACTACCTCAAGATCTAGAAGATGCTGCCAAAATAGATGGCTATAAAACCTGGGGAATGCTAGTCAATATCTTGCTGCCGATGACATTGCCCGCATTGGCAACGACGGGTATTTTAACCTTTATTTTCGCCTGGAATGAGTATATTTTCGCCTTAACCTTTATTACCGAAGAAGCCAAAAAAACCATACCTGTAGCTACAGCACAGTTAGGTGGGGCAAGTTTATTTGATATTCCCTATGGACCGATCGCTGCTGCGACAGTTTTGGGTACTCTACCATTGGTAATACTCGTATTGATTTTTCAGCGTCAGATTGTTCAAGGGTTAACAGCAGGTGCGGTAAAAGGTTAAGGGAGAAGAGTGGATGTGGGCAAGATGGCTGATTAAAGAGTATCAGATGACTACAACCAAACCTTCTAAAGAACAAGTCCTATTTGAGAAGTAGTCCGTTATGTATATATCAGAAAGTGATAAGGCAACAATTCGTCAGTTAATCGAAAAACAATTACAGGCATTCAAACAAAACGATGAAGAAACAGCTTTTTCCTTGACTAGCCCGACTATTCAACGAAAATTTACCCTACAAGATTTTATCAAGACAGTAAAAAATAAATACAATGCAATTATTGAGCCTCGCTCAATCATGTTTCGGGGATTTACCTTGGTTAACGACTTTCCTGCTCTAGTAGCCACCATCATGGATCAAAAAGGTAATTTGGCTCAGGCAATCTTTGTTGTGCAACACCAACGTGACTATAGCTGGCGCATTCATGGATATGAACTTGTTTCGATCAATGAAAAAATAATTTGATTAGATGGAATTCCCCGAAGCGAAATTCCTCATTAAATGTCTAACTAGGTGGCAAATTGTCTAATTATTCCGATTCAGTTGATAGCCCTTACGGAATTTGTCTGCACAATTCATTGAAGACTCAGCTATGCCATGAGAAATGTCACTCGAAGAGTTGGTACGATATGCAGTGAGAATAATCTGCCCTTCTTCAGTTTTGATTACTCCTCTGGCGGGAATAATATCACCATAGCTAGTTGAGATTGGTTGAACTGAGTAATCAGGGGGAATAGCTGTCAATTCGCCGTTAATAATTATATTCTGAGAAGTTAAGGGTAAATCTGGTGTAGGTGGAATACCACCTCTCCCTTTAACAATTAAAACATTTTTAGCTCCAGTTTGGCGATCGCTCTTGCAAGCTTGAGCAGTTGTCTGTTCTGGGGTGACTACATTTTGAGGAGCTTCTACTAATCCACTAGTTATATCGACATCGGGAGTGTTGATGATTACTGCTCCATCTATACCACCGCTAGCATCGAGATCGTTAGTGAGATCATTCTGAAGACGTTCTTGAATACCAAAAACGCTTTCGGCATCAATAGTAATGTTACCTCCCGTACCCTCTTGTCCCGCACTGGCGATAATATCGCTATTTCCCATGGGACTAGCAATAATAAAGGTAGTATCGATATCGATGTTGCCACCGTTAGCAAATC
>CBDUCX010000490.1:0-2222 GCA_965365755.1 uncultured Pleurocapsa sp. | reverse complement strand
ACAGGTATTGTTTCTCGTGGTGGGGGAATTATTGCCCGCTGGATGCTGCATCATCATAAGCAAAATCCCCTTTATACTCATTTTGACGACATCATTGAAATCTTCAAAAGATATGATGTTTCTTTTAGTTTGGGAGATTCATTGCGTCCTGGCTGTGCCCATGATGCCAGTGATGAAGCTCAGTTAGCTGAATTGAAAACTTTGGGACAATTGACTCGTCGCGCTTGGGAACATGATGTACAGGTAATGGTAGAAGGCCCTGGACATGTACCAATGGATCAGATCGAGTTTAACGTTAAAAAGCAGATGGAAGAGTGTAGCGAAGCGCCTTTCTATGTCCTTGGCCCTCTGGTAACAGATATCGCCCCTGGTTATGACCATATCACTTCGGCGATCGGTGCAGCAATGGCTGGTTGGTATGGTACTGCCATGCTTTGTTATGTTACTCCCAAAGAACATTTAGGCTTACCCAATGCGGAAGATGTGCGTAACGGCTTAATCGCCTATAAAATCGCGGCTCATGCAGCAGATATTGCCCGCCACCGTCCTGGAGCTAGAGATCGGGACGACGAGCTTTCTAAAGCGCGTTATAACTTCGATTGGGAAAAGCAATTCGAGTTATCTCTCGACCCAGAAAGAGCGAAAGAATATCATGACGAAACTTTGCCCGCAGATATTTATAAAACAGCGGAATTCTGTTCCATGTGTGGCCCTAAATTTTGCCCCATGCAAACCAAAGTTGATGCCGATGCCTTGACTGAGCTAGAGAAATTCTTGGCACAGGAAGCAGAGAAAGAAACTGTAACCCAAAGTTAGACATTGACAAAATCAATGATTGTTAAGGAGTGAGGAATAAGTTTTTTCCTTGTTCCTTAATTGTTTGACGATTTTTAGTAGGTTAAACTTCGTAATTGTTCAATGACTATCCAAAGGGCGTTGCCCAAAAATAGGATCAGGATAGCTCAATCGCAGGGCTTTAGACGATAACCTAAACCGCGGACAGTTTCAATCAAATCATCAGGTGTACCAACTGTTCTTAGCTTTTGGCGTAAATATTTAATATGAGCTTTAACTGCTTCTTCGCTGGGAGGTTCTTCTTTTGCCCAGAGATGATTAATAATTGCAGGACGACTTAAGACTCTTTTCCCACTCCGTAAAAAAAGTTCTAATAAAGCAAATTCTTTGGGGGTTAAATTTAAGTGTTGACCCTTATAAGTTACTTCGTGGCTGCTAGGTTCTAAAACTAAATCGCCCCAAACTAAATTAGTCTCAGCAAAGACATTACCCCGTCTCATTAGGGCGCGGATTCTTGCCATTAATTCTAGTAGATCCACGGGTTTGACTATATAATCATCTGCGCCAGCATCTAACCCAACTACTTTATCAGTGTTAGCATCGCGAGCCGTCATCATCAAAATTGGCACGATATGACCATGAGAACGCAAACGCTGACATAATTCAATACCATTTAGCTTGGGTAAATTAATATCCAGCAATATACTACTATAGTCTTCTCTGCTCGCTTGCTCCCAGCCCATTTCCCCATCATGAACCATATCAACAGCATAACCGTAATCACTTAAGGCTTCTGCCAAGACTTCAGCTAAACCGATATCGTCTTCAACTAATAATAGTCTCATTTAGTCTCATTTAGTCTCATTTAAACATTGTTGTGGGGAAACATAGCAGAAAACAGAAGGATTCAGATTTGGGTCTAATCCATCGTTCAGTATAAGTTAGTAAAAAAATTACGTCGGTGATCTAGATCCATTACAAATAATGGGAAGGGAAACGATAAAGGTTGTTCCTTTTTCTGGGTAACTGTCCCAAGTGATTTTCCCTCCTTGCAGATCGGCACACCGTTTGACGATCGCCAATCCTAATCCCGTGCCATCGATTCTGCCCACATTCTCACCGCGATGAAATGCCTCAAATAAATGGGCTTGGTCTGATAAGGGAATACCAATTCCTTGGTCTTGAATGGTAAATACTACCGCCTCGCTTTGTAAATCCACTTCCAACCTAATTTCCTTTCCTTGAAGAGAATATTTAACGGCATTGGAGAGTAGATTAATTAAAATCGAATGTAAAAGTTTGGCATCTAAATATACCTCATCATGGCGATTTCCTTTGTTTACAAAGGAAATCGCCGAATTTTCTGGTCTTGTGGTCTTAACTTCTTCCACAATCTGTTGACAAAATAGCTCAAGATTTATGGTTGT
>CBDUCX010000489.1:0-2246 GCA_965365755.1 uncultured Pleurocapsa sp. | reverse complement strand
ATGAGTAAGAAACCCAAGAAATATTCATAACCATTGAGAACAAACAATTTTTATCTATCACTCCCTACTGGACTGTGTACGTTGTTACTATACTTATTTACTTTTACTAATTGTAATGGAATCCGCTTTCTAATACCTTCATTGATTGAATAAAAATGATCATAGATGCAGCCTACAATTAAAGCATCCCCTCGGTTAGAAGGGATGGCAAGAACGAAAAAGCTTTTTCAATATAGCAATGGATAACCCAGTAATTCAAACTGACCTAGCTCAGATATTAAATAAGCTAGATGGCAAAATAGACAGGATTGATGATCGCCTTGGCAGGCTAGAAATAGGTCAAGTTGAAATTAAAGGCGAGATCAAAGCTTTAGACGAAAGACTATCGGGACAAATTAAGACTTTAGATGAAAGACTATCAGGTGAAATTAAAGCTTTAGATGCGAAGACGGAACAATTAATTAAATATAAATACTAGAGTAGGTAACGTAGAATTTGGCATCCGAGGGGTTTTAGTGGGTATAGCTGTGGCAGTACTAGGGGGATTAGCAATGTTCTTTTGGATGGCAAGCAAACTTTAAGGTCGTCAGACTGATACTGTCTTCTTGGATTTTTCTGGAGATTTTTCAGGTTTTCGAGGTGGCTCAATTTCCAACTGTAAAGAAGACTTTTCGGTAATCAAGCGTGCTCCTCTCCCCAAGGTAATATAGTTCCAAGCCCACTGAATCATTACTATCAGCTTGTTATCAAATTCGATGAGGTGGTAGATATGGGCAAACACCCAAATTATCCAAGCGATAAAGCCAGAAAATCTCGCAAAATTGAGGTTGGCAACAGCTTTGTTCTGTCCAATTACTGCCATGCTGCCAAAGTCTCGGTAACTAAATGGCTCGACTGTTACACCGATCATTCGTTTCGCAATTAAATTCGCAACATATTCTCCTTCCTTCATAGCTACTGGGGCAACTCCAGGTAAGGGACGTTCTCCCTGGTGGGAGAAGTTAGCTAAATCGCCAATGACAAAAATGTCATCATGTTCCTTGAGGCTTAAATCTGGTTCTACAATTACTCTACCAGCCCGATCTAATTCTGCTCCTGCGCGATCTGCCAGTACTTTACCCATAAATGATGCTCTAACCCCTGCTGCCCAAAGAATTGTATGAGCATTGATGGTTTGAGTCTCATCACCCTGTCGGTAAGTTACAGAGTTATCGGCAATGTTAGTTACCAATGTCTTAGTCTGTACATTTACACCTAATTTCTCTAGAGACTTTTGGGCTTCAGCGGAACATTCTTCAGGGTAAGGGGGCAAAATGCGTTCCATCCCTTCAAATAACAATACTTTTGCTTGGGTAGTGTCAATATCGCGGAAATCATCTTTAACTGATTGATGGGCAATTTCGGCGATCGCACCTGCTAATTCTACACCAGTAGGGCCTCCACCCACAACGACAAAGGTCAATAAAGCTTTACGCTTTTCAGGGTCAGTTTCTTTTTCTGCCGCCTCAAACGCCATGAAGATGCGGCGACGCATCTCTAAAGCATCTTCTACGGTTTTTAAACCAGGTGCGTCATCCTGCCATTGGTCATTGCCAAAGTAGTGATGACTAACTCCTGTTGCCACAACCAAAGCATCGTAATCTAATGCCTCGCGATCTTCTAGATAAACTTTTTTGGCTTCGGGATCGATATCTACAACCTTGTCTAATAAGACTTGGGTATTTTTATGCTTACTCAAAACCACTCGCAGAGGAGAAGCGATATCTGCGGGAGACAATGTGCCCGTAGCGACTTGATATAGGAGCGGTTGAAACAAGTGGAAATTGCGTTTGTCAATTAGGGTTACTCTTACGGGAGCATCTTTTAAAGATTTAGCCGCATAAAGTCCACCAAAACCACCTCCGACAATAACTACATGAGGAAGGGCTGTCTGCTTAGTTTGAGTATTTTTCATAATGCAAAGATGGGGATTAACTATAGAAATACTGCTTTTAATAAATTTGCTCGAATATAAAAAACTTTATGAAATGTCGCATTAATTTCTAGCAATTATATACTAATATTAACTTCTGTAAAGCAACATCAAAAAACCCGCAGACCATTTTGAACATACACAAGAGTCTAAGATTGTCAATACTATGTATAGCTCTTATTTATCAATAATGATGTAGCGGGGGTAACAAAACTTTGACCCAATACCGTTCGGTTAAGCCCCCCGACCCCCAAATTTGGGGGAGAAAGAGAAC
>CBDUCX010000488.1:0-2342 GCA_965365755.1 uncultured Pleurocapsa sp. | reverse complement strand
GCGATCGCAAGTTTTAAAGCCGCTTCAGTTTTGTTTATCTTGCCAATATTATTCAGGAGAGCAAGATTCTGGATATTTCAGAAGTCAATAGTTGGTTATTAGCGGAGCTTCCCTTAAAATAAGTACAATAATATGTAAAGTTTCTTAAATAAAAATACTTGCCAAGTCTGGCTTAACAATGACATCTTTTACTACTTCTTTATTAGAACCCGTCGAAAACGATCTGTGCATTATGACAGATAATCTCAAGCAACTAATTGGTGCGCGTCATCCGATTCTGGGGGCTGCTGCCGAACATTTGTTTGATGCTGGAGGTAAACGAATTAGACCAGCAATTGTCTTGTTAGTTTCACGGGCGACCATGCCAGATCAACAACTCACCCCTCGTCATCGCCGTTTGGCTGAAATCACGGAAATGATTCATACTGCCAGTCTGGTACATGATGATGTGGTGGACGAAGCAGATTTACGTCGCAATGTCAAAACGGTTAATAATCTGTTTAATAACAAAATTGCTGTGCTGGCAGGAGACTTCCTCTTTGCTCAATCATCTTGGTATTTAGCTAATCTGGATAATTTGCAGGTAGTTAAGCTTCTGTCGGAAGTGATTCGAGATTTTGCAGAAGGAGAGATCTTACAGGGCTTAAATCGTTTCGATATTGATGCTTCTATAGATGCTTATTTAGACAAAAGCTATTACAAGACGGCTTCGTTAATGGCTAACAGTGCCAAAGCTGGCGCTGTTTTGAGTGGTGCTGCGTCTGAAGTAACAGAAAGTCTCTACAGCTATGGTCGTAATTTGGGTCTAGCTTTCCAGATAGTTGATGATATTTTAGACTTCACTGGCTCAACAGAAGTATTGGGTAAACCAGCAGGTTCAGATTTGGCTAGTGGTAATTTAACTGCTCCAGTACTTTATGCCCTCAAACAGCAACCTTATTTAGAAATTCTAATCGAACGAGAATTTAGTGAACCGGAAGATCTCCATAAAGCTCTCGAATTAATTCAAAATAGCGATGGTATAGACCAGGCTCGGCAACTAGCCTCTGACCATGTTCGTAAAGCAGCACAAGACCTTAACTGCCTCCCTCCCTCAAGATCTAAAGATGCTTTAAATGAGTTGACCAATTATGTAGTTAGCCGTATAAACTAGTTCAGGTTAAGTTAGTAGCCTCAAGTCAATTAGGGAGTAAAACAGGTGTCATCTAAAGATCAAACTATTTTGGTTACTGGCGGTGCTGGCTATATTGGTTCTCATGCCGCGTTGGCTTTGAAAAAAGCGGGCTATGACGTGATTATTTTGGACAATTTATCCTACGGACATCAAGAAATAGTTGATGATGTACTCCAGGTAAAGCTAGTGATTGGTGATACAAGCGATCGCCCTTTACTGGATCAGTTATTTACGACGCATAAAATTGATGCAGTAATCCACTTTGCCGCCTATATAGCTGTGGGAGAATCCGTCAAAGAGCCAGGGAAATATTACAGTAATAATGTTGCTAGCACTCTTAATCTTTTGGAGGCAATGTTGGCACATGGAATTAATAAGATCGTATTTTCCTCTACCTGTGCCGTATACGGGATGCCGAAAGAAGTGCCCATGACCGAAAGTCATCCCCACGATCCTCTTAGTCCTTATGCAGCAAGCAAGGATATGGTAGAGCGAATTTTAAGGGACTTTGATACTGCTTTTGACTTGAAATCAGTGGCATTTCGCTACTTTAACGCCTGCGGAGCCGATCCTGGTGGTTTACTAGGAGAAGACCATACCCCAGAAACTCATCTAATTCCCTTGGCTTTACTAACTGCTCTTAAGAAACGAGACTCCTTATATATTTTTGGCACCGACTACGATACTCCTGATGGAACTTGCGTTAGAGATTATATCCACGTCAACGACTTAGCAGATGCTCATGTCTTGGGACTCAAGTATTTACTGGCGGGAGGAGCATCAGAAGTATTTAACCTAGGGAATGGTAACGGCTTTTCGGTCAGAGAAGTAATTGAAACCGCCCGTGAGGTAACAGGTTTAGAGATTCCTGCTATTGAAAGCGATCGCCGTCCAGGAGATGCACCTATTTTAGTTGGTAGCAGTAAGAAAGTTCGTCAAACCCTAGGCTGGAATCCGAACTATGCTGATCTCAAGCAGATTATCAGTCATGCTTGGCAATGGCATCAAAAGAGGCATGGCGACATGAAGGGATGAAGAATATTTTGCGACCACAGTCTAGTACCGCTGCGCTCAAGTAACAAGTAACAAGTAGCCATTCAAATACTGTCAGGGTATGAACTACTCCAACCTGCTTCGCTGAGGATGGAGTTTCCAAAACCTCGGCTCA
>CBDUCX010000487.1:0-2379 GCA_965365755.1 uncultured Pleurocapsa sp. | reverse complement strand
TAAAGCTACTGTTTATCTTCAATGACTTGATCGATCAAACCATATTCTTTAGCTTCATAAGCCGACATAAAGTAATCGCGGTCAGTATCTTTTCTGATTTTCTCGATAGGCTGTCCTGTATTATCTGCCATCATCTGGTTTAGCTGATCACGGATACGCAGAATCTCTTTAGCTTCGATATCAATATCTGTCGCCTGTCTGCGCCCTTGAACACCGCCTAAAGGCTGGTGGATCATAATCCGCGCATGGGGCAAAGCTAAACGTTTACCCTTGGTGCCACCACAGAGCAAAAACGCTCCCATGGAAGCAGCTAAACCAACACAGATGGTAACAACCTCTGATTTGATATGGCGCATGGTGTCATAAATTGCCAATCCAGCAGTTACCGAACCTCCAGGAGAGTTGATATAGAGATAAATTGGCTTACCAGGATCGTCAGAATCCAGATAAAGCATAATCGCAATAATCTGGTTGGCTAAAGCGTCGTTAACACCTCTTCCCAAAAAGATAATCCGCTCACGATATAGACGGTCATAAATGCTAATCCAGTCGCTATATTGCTGTCCTGGTAGTTGATAGGGAACTTTTGGAATACCAATTGGCATGTTTTTTTACCTTGAATTATTAATGTCTGTTCTTGTTGAAGCTTCACTTAAGTAAGAGTAGAAACAGGAGTAGGTAGGTCACTAGTGCTTTCTAAAACTTTGTCAATCAGACCATACTCCTTGGCTTCTTGAGGAGTCATATACAGCATGCGGTCTGTATCTTTCTCTAGCTTTTCGATTGGTTGACCAGTGTTGCGGCTGAGAATTTCTAGCACAGCACGTTTGTTTTCAATAACTTCCTTGGCCCGAATTTGAATATCTGTAGCTTGACCCTGGGCACCCTGACGAGGTTGGTGCAAGATAATTGTGCCATTGGGTAAACTAGCGCGATAGCCTTTAGCACCAGAGGAGAGGATCATTGCTGCTGTTCCCATTGCCTGACCAATACAAATAGTATGGACTGGGGGTTTAATGTAATCCATCGTGTCGCAAATAGCAAAAGCCTCAGTTTCAAAGCCAATGGAATCTCCGCCATACCAGGAAGTACCAGTAGAGTTGATGTACATCGTGATTGGCTTATCGGGATCATCAAACTGTAGAAACAGTAACTGAGCTACGATCAATTCCGTAACGTCAATTCCGATCTGATCTTTGTATTCGTCAGGCGAAACTAGGGGAAGTCCTAGATAAATAATCCGCTCTTTGAGTAGCAGAGAGGGTAAATCTGGGGGGGGAGTACGGTAGTTACCACCGCCTCCTCTATAGGGGGCTTGAACTGCCTGAATTGGTGAATCCATAGTTTTCTAGTTTATTTGTCTCTTACGTTATATTGTTATCTATTCAACAAAATTATGAAAGAAACAACGAATAAGCTTTAGTTATTGCTTTAAGGTCAAGGTTAGTAAAATGATTCTAACGCATCTATCTATCAGGGTTTAGCTGGTTTTAATCTATAAAACCGAACCCCAACCGAACTATCTACATTTTTAAGCTTTAGGCGATCGCGCCAACCATCAACTATGCCCAGAAAAATTGCCCTGATTGCTCACGATAACCAGAAAGACGACATGGTAGATTTTGCCATTCGCCATCAACCTTTACTATCTCGTTATCAACTCGTCGCTACCGGAACAACAGGCAAGCGTATTCAAGAGGCTACCAAGCTCAAGGTAGACTGTGTGGCAGCAGGATCATTAGGAGGAGAAGCCCAAATTGCAGCCCAAGTTGTTGAGGGGGAAATAATTGCTGTCATTTTTTTGCTCGATCCTCTAAGCACTCAAGCTCATGAGCCAGATATTCAGACCCTGCTGCGAATTTGCAATCTGCATTCAGTTCCCTTAGCCACTAATTTAGGAACGGCAGAAGCGATCGCCAATAGCTTTGCTCAAAGTCTGGTGGCTCATTTAATCTTTAATCCTGTTTCCGGCAATGGCAATGGGCAACAAGATCTAGATTTTATTAAACAAATGTTAGAGCCTCATCTCCACCTGGAAGTTCACCTTACCAGTCCTGACATCGATCCCCGTGAGTTAGCTGATCAGGCGATCGCCCAAGGTGCGGATCTGATTATTGCTTCTGGTGGAGATGGCACAGTTTCTGCGGTAGCAGGGGCAGTAATTGGTACGGAAATTCCCCTGGGAGTGATTCCGAGAGGAACAGCAAATGCTTTTGGTATGGCGTTAGGCATTACTCAGCAAATTAACCCCCTCAGAAGAGCCTGCGAAATAATTTTGGCGGGAAAAACCAGAACCGTAGATTCTGCTGTTTGTAATAATTTACCTTTGATTCTTCTAGCAGGCATCGGCTACGAAGCTGAAACAATTGAAAAAGCCGA
>CBDUCX010000486.1:0-2495 GCA_965365755.1 uncultured Pleurocapsa sp. | reverse complement strand
TATTTCTTAACTATATAATGCAAAAACACTTCCTGCTCAACTTGCTTAGTTTCTAATAACTGAAGTTTCTTAGCCTGAGATTGAATAAATCCCGTTCCCCCTACAGGAGTCGGTGCATTACCACCCAGGATCAGGGGACAGATGGTTAACCACAGCTCGTCGATTAAATCCACTGCTAGGAGAGAGGCTACTAATTCCCCTCCACCTAAAATTGCTAGTTTATTTAAACTTAATTCTTGGAGTTGGCTAAAGGTTGCTGTCCAATTAATTGTCGAATTATTTTCTTTAGTGTCATCAATGATGAGGATGCGCTCAAATCCTGGTTGCGATCGCCATTTTGCAGCACCACTAGGTACAGTAAGTAACCATCGCGGGATGGGTTGTTGAAAAAAACGCCACTGAGGATCTAAATCTCCCGATGCAGAAACAACAATTTGCACAGGCTGGGGCTGTTGCGATCGCTTTATTCTCTCTTGTAGTAGCATCGGATTAGATACGGACATAGTAGTGCCATAAGATCTTAAAGTGGCTGCGCCAAATAAAACCCCATCTACTAAAGAAACTTGTTTTTCTAAGTGTTTCTTATCATTAGCCGAACCAAAACGGGCAGCAGAATGTTCAAAGTCGGCGATTTTACCATCGGCAGTCATTGCCAAGATAGCAGTAGTATGTGGTCGATGGTTCATTGATCGCGCTAGAATTATTAGCCTGTAAACAGTTTGAAGAATAGTTGGAATTTTTTGAGTTTTGCATTCACTCAATTTTTAAACTCAATTTTTAAATTTTAGAGACATGGCAATTGTTATGTGAGTAGATATCATTAAAAATACAACAGTAGAGATATAGTTATAGCGTGAACCTAAATCTTTTCTTATGACACCTGGTCAATCCTCCTTTCGACGAATATTACTCTCGCGCATTCTTTTGGTTAGTGTTCCAGTGTTATTAGTAGGAGTATATGTCACCTATAGAAAAGCCCGTTCAGCTTTTTTGGAAACTGCTAGACAGAATTTGACAGAAAGTGCAGTTAGAAAAGGAGAGAGCGTCCAGCAATCAATCGCAGCCCTACAAAATAATTTGGCTAGTACCAGTGATGCGGCAGTTGCCTCCTCAGATACTTTAGATGCTGAATTATTACTGGCACAACTAAAAGACGTATTACCGACAGATATTTTATGTGCTCAAATTACCGATCTCCAAACCAGTTTGGTTGTCGCCTCCACCTGTAAAGAATCAGTAGAACTCGAAAGTAGTACCTGGCAAAAAAAGAAGCAACAAATTTTAACCCCTTCTTCTCAAGTCAATGTCAAGCTGCTACTGCCCACTTCGGCTTTGGTGCGAGATTCGGAAGAAGCCAGTGAAAATCCTTTAGGACGACAGCTAAAACTCTGGTTAACTGCCCCCGTATATGACCGCCAAGGTAATTTGCGTTACGCTTTAAGCGTCAAGTCAGCTATTTTAGCCCAAGAAATTATTGAACCAGGCTCTCTAGAAGGTTATCCTGTGGTGATTGACCAAGATGGGACTATTCTGGCTCACCCTTTTGTGCAGCGGGTAGGACGAAATATTAAACAAATGCCTGATGCCCAGAGGCTAAGTCAGTTGATGGAAAATGCGATCGCTAATAAATCTGATTTTCTGCACTTATTTTATCTAGAGACTGACGGGGTGGAATTAGTCACAGGATATAGCGCCATTAATTCTCCTGTAAGCAACAGTAATCAGGAAAAGTGGATCATTCTTGCCGTTAGTCCTCTCGATGCTGCCCTCGAACCCCTCAAAGATATTCGTCAGGCTTTAGTTGGCATGACCTTGGGCTTAATTGCTGCTTGTTCACTAGCTACCCTATATGTATCTCGCGAATTAGCTCGTCCTCTAGAGCAAATTAGAGATTATTCTCTTAAAGATGAGCATTTACATTCTAACGGTGACTATCTACCCGAAAATTTTCAAATTCGTGAATTTAATCAACTTTCTCTTTCCCTCAACGATATGGTTAGTCGATTAAGAGCTTGGGGAGAGGAAATTGTCTCGGCTTGGAAAGAAGCGCAAGCTGCTAACCAATTAAAAAGCGAGTTTTTAGCCACCACTTCTCATGAATTAAGAACTCCTCTCAACGGAATTATCAACTGTATTCGCATAGTTCAAGATGGTTACTGCGACAGTAAGGAAGAAGAGCGGGAATTTTTGCAGCAGGCGGATGATGCTGCAATTCATCTCTTAGGCATCATTAATGATGTCTTAGATATTTCTAAGATTGAAGCAGGTAAGCTCTCAGTAACGATTGAAAAAGTCGATTTAGCTAAAATAATCCATGAGGTCATCGATCTACATTCAGTCTCGATTCAGCAAAAAAATTTAAACCTGGAGACACCCGTTTGTCCAACAGAGCTTTTTGTCTTAGCAGATTCGGCGAAACTAAAGCAGGTTTTAATCAATATAGTTAGTAACGCGGTCAAGTTTACGGATTATGGCACCCTTAAGATCGCGATCGA
>CBDUCX010000485.1:0-2565 GCA_965365755.1 uncultured Pleurocapsa sp. | reverse complement strand
GACGCGGGATTCCTAATCATCACTAATTAGGTTTCTGTTTCATAGCACCTGGCTTAACAGACTTACTCTGTTCTGCTCTTACGGTCGCTCCACAGACTATCACTGCTAGCCCAGCAGCTAAAATATTTTGACTTGCATTGATATCTCGATCAATGTCTTTCGTTCCACAACTAGGACAATCCCAGCTACGAACATTCAAAGGCAACCTATCGATTACAAATCCGCAATGGTTACATCTTTTACTGCTCGGGAAAAAGCGATCTATCCTGACCAATGTTCGCCCGTACCAATCACACTTATATTCAAGTTGACGAAACAACTCACCCCAAGCTGCATCGGAAATAGACCGAGCAAGCTTGTGATTCTTGACCATGTTTCTCACAGCAAGGTCTTCAATCGCAATCACGCTATTAGTTCTCACCAAGTTAGTAGTCAACTTGTGCAGAAAATCGGTACGAGCATCTTTAATAAGGCTGTGTATTTTAGCTACTTTCAGTCTCGCCTTATGTCGGTTACTAGAGCATGATTGTTTTCCGACTCAGTTCCTTTTGCGCTCTTTGGAGCTTTTGATACAGCCGATTAAAGTGCTTTGGATTGGCTATCTTTTCACCGTCGCTGGTAGTCAGTAGACTAGAAACACCAACATCAAGACCAACTTTCTGGTCTGTTATGGGCAATGGTTGAACGGTGGGGTCGTCTACCAACAGAGAAACAAACCATCTCCCATTCGGTTCGAGTTTGACTGTAACGGTAGATGGACTACAACCATCTGGCAACAACCTAGACCAAACTATATTTAATGGCTCTTTGCATTTAGCCAGCCAAAGCTTACCCCCTCGGTACTTAAAAGCCGACTTGGTAAATTCCGCCGAACCACCATTACGTTTTGCTTTAAACTTGGGATACTTGGCATGTTTTCCCCAGAAATTAGCAAATGCTTTTTGTAGATGTCTCAGACATTGCTGCAAAGGTACACAACTAACATCATTGAGAAAATCCAAGTCTTCAGTCTTTTTCCATCCAGTAAGAAGACTGGAGGTTTGTTTGTAATTAACTCGCTCTTGTCTCTCATACCAAGCTTCGGTTTTGGTAGCCAAAGCTTTGTTGTAGACTAAACGAACGCAACCCATTGTCCGTCGCAAGAGATTTTCTTGCGAACCAGTTGGGTAAAATCGATAGCGATAGGCACGTTCGGTCATGCTTCACATTTTACCATGTCAACCGTAACAAATCTAAAATTAGAGGTGTGGAAATTCCTCTCGTCGGCATGTGCTGTCGAGTTTCCTTTCCACAAATGCAGATGAAACTTAACAATTCTCGTATTGGACTGGAACAAGAATTTTTTATAGTAGATCCAGAGGGTTTTTTATCCAATCGCGCTGATGAATTTTTATCAAGCTGTTGTCACATAGCCAAGCAACGCGATCGCTCTACGAATTGTTTTGCTCCTGAGTTTGTCAAAAGTATGATCGAAATTAATACTGTTCCAGTTGACAACTTTAGCCAACTTACTGCCGAATATCTCGACCTGCTGGGAATATTATTAGAAGTAGCGAAAAAATTAGATCTGCGGGTATATCCTCTCTCTACTTATCCTCTGCATACTACGCCGATCATCAGGAATAAGCCTAATTATCATTTGCAGGTCAGAACTGTAGGGTCAGGAAGATTTGATAATGCCGCCAGATGTACGGGGACGCATATTCATTTAGAGTTACCTGCTGGTGCAGTAGATCGCCAAATTGGGATTGCTTATGATTCTTCTCCCGAAGCCAGAGAAAAGGTGATCAGTATCTATAATCTGGCGATCGCACTTGATGCTGCCATCATATCTTTGTCTCGTGCCTGTCCTTTTTATGAGGGAGAAGTAGCAGGAAAAGCAATGCGGACAATTCACTATCGGGGAAGCAAATACTTTGCCTGGGAGGGAGTTTATACTAACCTGCCCTCTGTGGGTGGTTTGATGCCCTATGCCGAAACCCCAGAAGATTTAACCCGACAGCTATTTGAACGCTATCATCGTTGGCTACAAGCAATGGATCTGGCGGGGGTAGACAGACAAATATTTCTCGATTCTGGGGGTGAATTATTAACCGCAGGTTGGAATCCAATTCGACTCAATCGTTTGGGAACAGTAGAATTAAGAGGTGCAGATAGCAACTATCCCCAGGTGATATTAGCATTAGTAGCTTTAGTCTCCGAAGCAGCTAATCGAGTTCGTCGCGAAAACTTAACTGTTAGACCAAAGACAGGATGCAAAATATTTAAGCTACAGGGACAAGAATTGCATGTACCTGAATTTGACTATTTAAATAATCAGTTGCTATACGCTGCGGTTACAGAAGGAATTAAAAATACAGCCCTTAAAGATTATCTCGATTCAATTTTAGAATTTAGTTGCCAAGACGATAGTGACGTTGGTCATTATTTATCTCAATTCAAAACCACATTGGGGGAATATACCACTACCGAAGCTCAGTTATTAGCTAAGTTTCCTACCACTACAGGTACGATATCACAATCAGACGGTTTGGCTTTGGTTCGTTATTGTTGCGATCGCCTGGA
>CBDUCX010000484.1:0-2617 GCA_965365755.1 uncultured Pleurocapsa sp. | reverse complement strand
AGGCGACCGATACAGGTTAGCTTGAGTCCTAAAAGACTAAGTAGTTTCTGAACTATTTTAATTGGGGTATCAGATTCAACTATAGTAAGTCCAAGAAAAGTTTTGAGTTCTCTTTGATTAGCCAACGCTAGTTCGGCAATTAAATTTATGTTGGGATCGCTACCTCGATATTCCACTTTCGGTTTCAGTAAACCTATGATTAAGGTTTCTAACAGACGTAGTGAAGTAGATAGTAAAGAGCGATTGAAATCAGGCAACCATAAACGGTTTTTGGTATGAGCAGCGATCGCCCTTAACTGTTTTGAGTCTCGTTCGATTAGATAGGGTCTACCGACAGTAAGGTAATAGTGAGAGAGTATCTTACCGTACCAACCTTCGTCATCTTTTGCTACCAGTTCGGGGGTAATCGGCACATTATCACCGTAACGCCTTAATAAACTACCCTTACGTTCGATCCACCTTTCTTCTTTTGTTTTAGCTCGTTTGTCTTTCAAGGTTTGATACTCTCGCTCGGTAGGTACATGAGCATCTGCTACACGATCGCATTCAGCTAGATATTTAGCTAGAGCTACCTGTTTTAGCTGTGACTCTACTTCGTCTGCTAGACTAAACTCTTCTGTTTGAGGCTCGTTCGGAGCGGTTACTTTGTGTCCTTCAGCAATTAACCCCTCAACAATAGATGAGCGATAGTTCTGCATAGTGAGATTAATATAGCAGCCTCTTCTTGCCCAGGTGTTTAAAGATTCAGGTTGAAAGTTGGTATCTAGATCTAAGTCTGATAAATTGGCATCACTCTGCTGTAAGAATCGAATATTTTTGCTGGCTTTGTTTTTGGTGCTAGCAATTAAAGCTTTTTTAACCGTAGCTCCATTGCCCACCATACATTTATTAAAACCCCGTTTAGTTGCCCATAGATAACGTGGTACCGAAGCACGGATGCGGGCCAATGCTTGGCGAATGGAATCGGCAGTCTGTACTCCTTGGGCGATCGCCCACACCGAATCAAAATGCGGTACTCGTTTGATTTTGCCCAAACTAGAACCTATTCCCTGCAATAATATTTGAAAGGCAATGGGAACTTCTGAATGGCATTTATCCATCCTTTCGCATTCGATACTAACTCCTGTTTCAATTGATGGAGAAGCGATCGCTAGATCGTAGTTCGGCAGAATTTCATTGAGATGGGCAATACAGCCATATGCCGGATGATTCGGATCTGCTACTGTTTCTGAATCTATACGGAGGATTTTTTTCTCTGGAAATTTTAACTGAAGATATGATTCTAAATTTTGTGTACCCCACTTGGACTTGAGTTTCTGTGCCGAACAGCTAATAAATGGTCTGCCACCTGCTTCGATATGACTAACTAAATCTTTAACCAAATGAGCGGGGTTTTTATCTTCATAGTTATGTATTGTCCAGCGTTGTTCAACAGGAGGTTGCCAATCGTTTACTACGACAAAGGGTTCGACATGAAACCCTGCAAGTCCACGGATATAGTCGATAGCAACATCGGATAAGTCAGCATCGGCTAAATATACTTGACCGTCGCCAGAAAGATTATTTTGAATTAGGGTTTTAAACTGAGCTAAAATCTCTACTCTTTCCGAAGCACAAGTAGCAGAATTTAACATATGCCAAATTACCTGTTCTGCTTCATCAATAATTACTATTCCGTCCTCCCAGTTGTCAGCATTAAACTTCGCTCCAGAATTTGGATGCAGGGAATCGATACAAAGTCCATATCCCAGGATAGTTCCATATTCAACGGTTTTAATTTCTGTTAAATACGGAAGTCCTACTCTCTGACAAAGTGCTTCTCCTAGTTGAATGCGGTGGGTTAATAGCAGTACCCATTTCCCTTCTCTTGTGGCTTGTTGAACTATTTGTTCGAGTAAATGGGTTTTACCCGTGCCTTTGGGAGACTTGAGGCAGATGAGTTTGGCAGTTTCGGGTATAGATAGGGTGTCGGGGGTAGGGGGTAGGGTATCGGATAAGAGATCTTGATGAGCTTGCTCATCTTTATTTCCTTCTGCCTCCTGCCCTCTGCCCTCTGCCTTCTGGAAAAATATTTCACTCTCCGCCTTTACCGATGACAACGACCCCAAATATCTTCTATTAACCTGAATATTGGCTTTGTAGGTTAACCCAACTGAGGTGCGGACTAACCAAGTTTCTAAAGATAATGCCTTACTATAAGCTTGATGAAATGCATCTGCACCATGTTGAACGATTAGATCGTCAACTCCTTTAGCTGAACGGGGCGTACAGGGTGGCGAATTCAGTTCACCACACAGCCTCTCTTCTTGCCAGCGAATTACTTTGACATCGACTCCAGCTTTGGTAAAAAGTTTACCCGTCTTGGCGATCGCCCTATTTACATTGACGATGGTACTGGCTTTAGTATCTTTGTCAAAGGCAAAATAAACTGTGCGTCCAGGTGTAGCAAAGGCTTGAAGTTGGGGAATGAGTTTAGCCAGTCCCGTGTTCCGCCCAAATTCATCCTTAGGTTGACGGTAGCCGTTGAAAACACCAGGTAAGGCGATCGCTGCATAACCTAGACTAAGTAAAGCAGCAGCTTTTTTAGCTCCTTCGGTAATAATCAAGGGAACTTCAG
>CBDUCX010000483.1:0-2657 GCA_965365755.1 uncultured Pleurocapsa sp. | reverse complement strand
ATTTAGATTTCGTCGAAGGCTCTTTCGATTAATCTTCTAGCTAAAGTTTGAGTACCAGTATGTTCGTAATAATTAGTTGAGACATCAATAAACGCAGCAACATAATCTAGCTTGTCATCAGAAAATTCTAAGAATCCCTGCAAATTATTCATTACTTTTTCGGGTGACAAGTTCTTGCTAGCCACAAAATCAGCCATCCAGCCTTTTACTGAGTCAAAACTTTCTCCAATAAAGTCTAATTTTCCTCTGGCGTTACCTCCAGGAATTGATTCAGATACACCCTGAAAGGTGGAGTGGGATTCCAGTTCTTTGGGACCAATTGCACTAAGAGTTGACTGTGCCCTAAGTAAAAAATCTGGGCCAAGAGGTATTAGACCATCGACGCAAATCAAAGCCGCCATTCGCATTAGGGATTCACCACTGTAGTCGCTTAATGCACCGACAAAATCACCGATGCTATCGCCAGGAATACCGTTAATTTGGCAAAAAGCTACTAGTTCTGTGACTAGCTTAATGGATAAATCGATCGCCTGAGCTTTATCAGGATTGGGAGTAACTCTAGTCAGCAATCCGCCTACCAGAGGAATTTTATTCCCCACTTTATTTGCTAATGCTGCTGAACCTAAAGCTTTATCGGCACGATCTACAGTTTGATATAGCCACATTGCCCGACGATATCCCTGAGATTTATCGTTATACAGCCAGACTGCACGCTCGCCAATTTGCTGAATCAGATCTTCATCAGTTTCTCCTGTTACCTGGCGAATCGTATTAACAAAGCCAACGGTATTTTCCCATTCTCCTGGAATGATGGAGTCCAGAGACTTTAGCATCATGGTGGTGAGGTTGCTTTCTGGTAGATTATCTACCAACTCAAAAATGGATTCACTCACGGCTTGCTCCTTAAATTATTTTAGATTTATTCAATTTATAATTCTGCTATCAAAATCTCTTGGGGTTAATTGAGCTTAGATAATCCCCTGAGATCAAATCTTTTGAGCCATTTCTCGCGATCGCTTTGGCTAAAAGAACTATCCTTGGAGCGAATTTTCACTTGGTAGCGATTATTAACTAGAACTGCCGTACCTGTACTACCCTGACTGACTTCTGGATAGCCGTTGATTTGACTACTGCTCTCCTGAAACTTTTCAACTGTGCTGGGGTTATTAAGAACGTCAGATATAGACATGATGGCAATTTCCTTACCGTCTTGTTTTAATTTGGCTTGAGCAAAACCTTTCTTTTCCTGAGAATAAACTCGCTCATATCCATCTGCGCTGTCGGGAAAATAGCGGTTAAAGGCGCTTCCCGATTGAGAATCCTTAACAACGGCGGTTGCACCTTTACTCGTACTCTCTTGTTGCGCTGCATCGAAACGAGAAGGAGCCTGCTGGGAACAGGATGTGAAGAGTAAGCAGCTTGTCAGAATCAATGCCGCTACCAATCTACGTAGACTAATCATTTTAAGTTTTTTTGCCTATGTTACTTATATTTTATTTTCGGACTTTGTGCTGGCGAGGGAAATCGAATTTATTAAATCTTCAACAAAAAACAACTGATTTCTATCTTTCATCAAAAGTAATTAGAGATTTCTTGTGCAATTTTGTCTGCACCATCTTTAGTTAAACCGTCTGTTTTCCTAGGACATAGCATTTCTTGACCTAGAAAATTCCAATCTCCCTGAAAGAATTCATCAGTAGAGACAATCTGGTGCTGAGAATAGTCTTGAATGGCATTTAACAATACTGGTGCTTCAGCAAAGCCTTCACGGGTTAGGGAAACAATCGGAATATCGCAACATAAGGCTTCGGAAAAGGTACTATATCCTGGCTTAGAGACTATTCGTCCGCAGACAGGCATAAAATCTAAGGGACGCAGGGTGTGGTCAGCAATTTTCAAAAGATTGGGAAAATCTGGCGCAGCACGATCAAAAGTAATAAATTGCCAATCAGGGAAACGCTGTAAATTATGGTAGGGAATAGCCTGTAACCCTAATCCACCGAAGGTAAGTAAGATGGTTTTTTCTATCGGTGCAGTCAGATTAAATTTTTGGCGCAATACTTCATTGCTAAAGTGTGGTTTGCTTCCTGTCAGTCCTACATCAGTAATAGTCGGAAACACGTTCATGGGTTCCGCTAGGGGCAAGCGAAATAGGCGATCGCTCTGCCGATAATGATCTTCAGTCCATCTGACCACTTCGGAAAAGTCGTCTCCCCAATCACGATAAATAAAGTCCCAACCAAAATTACTCATCATCCAGCAAGGAATACCCGCAGCATGGGCAATAGGAACGGCTAATGCCGGAATATCCGCCACAATCAAGCCGATATTATGATCGCGAAGATATTTTGCTTCTTGGGCAATAATGCTATCTTGTTGGGCAATAATTTGTTGCATCTTGCTCAAGGTTGCTGGCTTATTCATCGTCAGGCTATCGCTTTGAATTGCTCCGACATCGAAAACCTGCTGACGATAAACAAAATCTGCCTGTACATATGATTTTAGTAACCATTCTGGGGCTACTGTCACAAAAGTCAGGGCAATATCAGGACGCAAATGGTGTAATTTCTCTGCTACCGTTGCTGCTCGAACAGCATGACCAAAACCATGGCTGGTTATCGCAATATAAATACTTGGTTGAGCCATGAATACAATAA
>CBDUCX010000482.1:0-2667 GCA_965365755.1 uncultured Pleurocapsa sp. | reverse complement strand
CCTAAGCGGAAGTTGTCCATAATGGAACGACTCCAAAAGTGAGCATCTTGAGGAACCAATATTACCTGTTTACGGAGACAATCGAGGGAGATATCTTGCTGGTTGTAGCCCGCAAAACTGATATGGCCAGATTGGGGGTGATATAAATTGGCAATTAGTTTAGCCAGAGTACTTTTACCACAACCAGACTTACCAATTAGGGCAATGACTTGTCCTCCAGGAATATCCACCGAGAAGTCTTCTAACAGATCCAGTCTTCCTGGATGATGGAATTGCAGATTCTTACAAGAGATCGTGGCATTACCAGGAATTTTGACCCAGGGCTTTTTCTCACCTTCTTTGATTTCAGGTGTGGCATCGATAACCTCCGTTAGCCGTTGAGTGGCGGTTTTGGCACGAGTAATTTCATCAACAAAACCAACCGCAGTACCCACAAAAGCATTAAAATTACCGTTCATGCTATTAAATGCTAGTAACATGCCGATAGTTAACTCTTGACTGATGACAAGAGTACTGCCATACCAGAGCAAAACAATACTGCCTGTGCGGGCAATAAAATTAGAAAAAATACCATTGACAAAGTTAATTTGCAGGGTGCGGAAAGTATAATTAGCTAGGCGACTATAGCGTAATTGAAATTCTTCCCAAAATTGCGGAGCAGCAGCCGTCGTTTTCAGAGTAATCGCTCCTTTAAAGGTTTCAACTAATACCCCTTGATTTTCTGATGATAGTACGAGAAGATTCCGCACCTTTTGTTGTAAAGTCGGCAGAAAAACTATCGTCGAAAGGGTCATCAACAGGGAGACAATAACGGCAACTACGGTCAGTTGAAAACTATAAAACAGCATAAAGCCGAAGGAAACCAGAGCAATAAAGAATTGACTGGGGAGTGCAACCACAATTTGAGAAATTAATTGATTAATTTCCTCAATATCTTCCAGGCGACTAACAATTTCTCCGCTACGACGGGATTCGTAGTAAGTCAAGGGTAAACGTAGAATCTGCCGACCAAATTCAAAGATCAATCCCAATTGTAAACGTTGAGAAAAGTGGGCAATTAAGTTGGACTGAGCCAAGCTAATGCTACTGCTGATCAGGTTCATTACACAAACAGCGATCGCAACTCTAGCCAGTAGTTGAGTATCTCCACGAATTAAGACGTCATCGGTAAGGATTTGGATCAAAAAGGGATGAGCTAAGGAAAGTGCCCCAAGAAAAGAATTTAAGACGAGAGTTTGGGCAATAACGCCCTTATAAGGCAAGACTCGCTTTAAAAACCTGCTAATACCACCAATTTTTTCTCGATCATCCTCTTGTGACCAAAAACGATTGGCATCCGGTTCTAGGAGTAGCATCACCCCATCTTGCCAACCTTCGTTAAGCAACTGTCTTTCTAGATAACGAACCCCCACCGCAGGATCGGCAACAATAAATTTATTACCCTTCTTGCCATATAAAACAACCCAGTGTTCACCTTTCCAGTGAATGATTGCTGGTAAAGGCGCTTCATTAATGCGGTCTAAAATTTCTGGTGATGCTTTCACCGAGCGAGCATTAAAACCTAATATTTCGGCTCCTTGTCTGAGTCCTAATAAGGTTGTGCCTAATTGACCAGTTCCTACGGCTTCCCGAATATGATTGATGGTGAAAATTCGTTTATAGTGTTTAGCAATACTGGCTAAACATGCTGCCCCACAATCTTCTTCACTATATTGTTCAACGAGCGGATATTTCATAGTACCGTAATCGTTAAGGTATATTTCAGCACACCAGCGCCTCTAGTCTGTTGAACAACCTTAGTATCTAAACCCGAAAATTCTATTTCAATCGCCGATGAGCTAGGAGAATAGTGAGCTGAAATTTCAATTGTATTTTTGCCCACTGATAAATAGGGTGAGAGATTAAACTGCGTGCGATCGCTATTTAGTTGTTTAATTACTTTGCCTTGTGCTGTAACAGTACCGGTTAATTGGGTAGCTGAAGTATTAACACTAAGTATATAGGGCAGTTTCAGATTTTTGGCATCAAGATTAACAGAAGCTCGTTGGGATGAATTATTACTGCTAGAACTACTTGAGCTACTGGAACTACTTGAGCTACTTGAGCTACTGGAACTACTGGAACTGCTGGAACTTTGTACATACTGTCTATTACCAACAGTATTAAAATTAAAGTCTCTGGTGTGATGTCTGTTAGTAAACTGATTAAAGTTGTTCATTTTCGTTGCCTCCATCTATTGGCACAATATTTTTAATTTTTAGTTGAACTAAGAACTATTGAGAATATTACAAACTGCGTTGGACTTTATCAAAAACTCGGTTTAACTCTATTCTTAGATCCTACTAGTTAAGAACTTGGAATTCTACTAGTTTTAACCAACTGCAATGGAAGTCAACTCTCAACCGCCAAAGTGAGGGCTTTCTCATCTATGAGATAGGTATAGCCAAAGCTTTTTATGCACATCAGGTCGATTTATCGCAGTACGTTAATCAGTTAAGATAAAAAGATAGAGAAGACACCGAGCTTCTATGAAATTTTAGAAGACTGGATCTTGCTCTATCTTTATTAGGAGGAACTATTTTAGTTATTAACTATGAAGTTTTAATGATGCTTTAACCAATAGCGCTGGAAGTAGAACTGGAAGTAGCGGAGGCATTCCCGTAACGA
>CBDUCX010000481.1:0-2693 GCA_965365755.1 uncultured Pleurocapsa sp. | reverse complement strand
CGTTCAGGACATCATTGCACTCAACCCCTACATCGTATTTTAAACGCCTCTGGTAGCGCGAGAGCTAGTTTGTACTTCTATAATACCCGTGAAGAGATTGATGCTTTTGTTGAAGCTTTGAAAAATACAATTGATTTTTTCCAGAGTATGAATGAATAATAATAAAAATTCTAAGATTGAAGACCATTGTTACCGCGATATACATTATGCGTAGGACAACACTTAAATCCTTAAATTGATATAAAATGCCTTTAAATTCTTTGAAATATTTACTTTATTACCTTTAGATTGTATTGAAAGCCGATAACCTTGTGGCGAGTACCGGCGAGTACCACAACCGATGACTTCCTTTTTGTCTTTTAAATACCCAACCGCACAATGATAAAAGCGTTTCAAAATCTGAGAAGGATAAACCCTTTGGATTTTGCAGTGCTTTTGTTAGTAGTTTTTCTTTGCTTCCCATATTGTAACTATATGTAGTTACAGCAATACAGTAAACTCAACTATTGTTATTTGAACTATAAGTCAGTATTCCAGAATATTATCAGCAATAGCTTTAGCATCAAATACATTTGGTTTTTCTAATTAGAAAAACATAAATTATGACAAAAACTGTTTTTTTTTAGTTAGGCTGGAGTTATTCTTAAATTTTATTACGTATCCTAGTCAACATATAGCTATATATAACTATGGAAAATTGTCAGATTCAGAAGCAAGCAGAACCAGAAATCACCCCTGTTCGCAAAATGAATAATCGTAAACAGAAAAACAAAAGGACTATTGCACTTGGTCGGTTAGTTACGGGGTGGATGATTTTGCAAACTTGTTTTCTGGCAGTTCCTGTCTTGGCACAGCAAAAAGCCAAAAACACTCTTAGCTACAGTGAATTCTTAGAGAAGCTAGAAGAAGATCAGGTCACTAAGGTAGAAATCGATGAAACGACGAATAAAGCCAGCGTACTTTTAAAAGGACAATCTCCAGATGATTCTGCTAGTGAAGTAGTACTGTTTGAGCGCAACCAGGATCTAATTCCTAAGATTAGAGCGAAAAACGTTGATTTCAGTATCAAGTCTTCCATAGATCACTCAACGACCGTGGGAATTTTGCTTAACTTACTGATTATCTTAGTTCTACTATCAGGGTTAATCATGATTTTACGTCGCTCTGCTAACGCTTCTGGTCAGGCTTTAAATTTTGGTCGTTCCAAAGCCAAGTTTCAGATGGAAGCAAAAACAGGAATTCGATTCGATGATGTCGCAGGGATCGAAGAAGCCAAAGAAGAACTTCAGGAGGTTGTGACCTTCCTCAAAGAGCCAGAGAGGTTTACCGCGATTGGGGCTAAAATTCCCCGTGGTGTATTGCTTGTAGGCCCTCCGGGAACAGGTAAGACTTTGTTAGCTAAAGCAATTTCTGGAGAGGCTGGTGTCCCATTTTTCAGTATTTCTGGTTCCGAATTTGTCGAAATGTTTGTTGGTGTGGGGGCATCCCGTGTCCGTGATCTATTTAAGAAAGCGAAAGAAAACGCACCCTGTTTAGTATTCATCGACGAAATTGATGCGGTAGGGCGTCAAAGAGGTACAGGTATCGGTGGTGGTAATGATGAACGAGAGCAGACTCTTAACCAGCTTCTGACTGAAATGGATGGTTTTGAGGGCAATACTGGCATTATCATCATTGCTGCAACTAATCGCCCTGATGTATTAGATAAAGCGCTGTTGCGACCTGGCCGTTTTGACCGTCAGGTAATCGTCGATTATCCAGACATGCAAGGGAGATTAGGTATTCTTGAAGTTCATGCTCGTGGTAAGAAAATTTCTCCTGAAGTATCTTTAGAAAGGATCGCTCGTCGCACTCCTGGCTTTAGTGGTGCAGACTTAGCTAATCTCCTTAACGAAGCTGCAATTCTAACTGCTAGAAGACATAAGGAAGCTGTCACTATGGCGGAAGTAAACGATGCTGTAGACCGTATCGTAGCAGGTATGGAGGGAGTACCTCTGGTGGATAGCAAAGCTAAAAGACTAATTGCCTATCATGAAATTGGTCATGCAATTGTGGCCACCATGATTCCTGGTCATGATCCTGTGGAAAAGGTGACAATCATTCCCCGTGGTCGTGCTGGTGGATTAACCTGGTTTACTCCAGATGAAGAAATAGGCTTGGAAAGCAAAACAAAAATTCTGGCTCAAATCACCTCCACATTGGGCGGTAGAGCCGCAGAAGAAATAGTATTCGGTAAAGACGAAGTAACTGATGGAGCGAGCCATGATATTGAAGTAGTAACTTCGATGGCGCGCAAAATGGTAACCAAATTCGGTATGACAGATTTAGGGGCATTGGCTTTGGAAAGTCAGGAGCAGCCCGTATTTTTGGGCGGAGATTCAGGCTCCAGAAATGATTATTCCGAAGAAATAGCTGCTCAAATTGATATTCGTATTAGAAATATTGCTTTTGATTGTCTGAACAAAGCGAGAAGTATTATCAGCGAGAATCGACTAGCTGTAGATCGAATTGTTGACCTTTTAATAGAGAGAGAAACAATTAACGGTCAAGAATTTCGTGAACTTTTAGCGAAGTTTTCGCCCGTCTACGAATCTAGTCAGAAAGTTGATCAAGTTCGCAGCCTGTTAAAAAAAAGCTAACTAACTTGAGTTCGTAGTTCGTAGTATGTCCTACGGGCACGCTATTAACTCAAA
>CBDUCX010000480.1:0-2700 GCA_965365755.1 uncultured Pleurocapsa sp. | reverse complement strand
GACATCATGCCAAGAGACAGAAATAGAGCGATTGCTTTGGAAGTTGTTTTTTGAGAATTGTTCATGATAATTTCCTTAGTTAGTTCGATCTTTGTTCGAGTTTTTAGGTAGTTTTAACCAAAATCGAATCTCCCTCTAACTTGACCTCATAGCTAGCTAGAGGTTCTGTAGCTGGACCTTCTAGTACTTCTCCGCTGCTACTAAATTCCGAATCGTGACAGGGACAAAGAAATTTCTGCTGGTCTGATTCCCAGGTCACGGTACAGCCTGCGTGGGGACAGGTAGGATTTACGGCAATTAATTTTTCAGCGTTGGTCGGATCTTTAATGACTAAAGCTACTCCATTGGATAATTCTTCATTAAGAATTTCTCCTGTTTGCTCTAATTGACTGACGCTGCCAACTTCTTCAAAACTATCTCCAGAAGCAGCCGTATCGACAGTAGCCTTGTTCTTAGTTTGAGCATCACAAGCAGTCAAAGCTGCTGGTAACACACTCATTCCCACTCCTAAGCTGACCAAACTGGTAAATTCTCGACGTTTCATTACATAAAACCTTTTAATAAAATACTTTAAGTTTTTAACTAGACAGTATTGAAGTAACAGAATATTCAGAAACTCCTTAAATCACTCGTTCTAGACTTTTTCCATTAGGATTTTGGGGACAAGCATTAGCTTCTGGTTGGCGATCGAATGTTTCACCAGACACAGTGCAAACATAATAACTACGGCTAGCTTCTTTCCATCCATCTAAGTTTTCTTTGGCTTGAGAAAAAAGATCGGCGTGTTGAGTTTCTGCTGCTAGAGCATATTCAAAGGTCTGTAGGGCTGCCGTATCATTTTCGGCTTTGGCTTGCTCGATAAATTCAGGATACATCGAGTCGCGTTCGTAGGATTCTCCTTTAATTGCGTTACTCAAATTTCCTCCCATCGATCGCTCTAAGTTATCGGCAGTAGAATTTACTTGAGGAGTGGTGATGTTATTTTCAGGTGTTGCTCCCATTGCTTTGATTACTTCGGCATGATTATCTCGGTGAATTTCTTCAGCACGAGCAACGGCTTTAAAGAGATTAGCTACATCTTGATAACCTTCTGCTTGGGCTTTATCGGCAAAGGCTAAATACATGACGTGGGCGTTAGATTCCCCGTTATAGGCTTTTTGGAGATTTTCTAGGGTTTGAGAATTTTGTTTGGCTGAAACTAAAGTTGGTCGAGCAGGCGTTGAAGATTCGACTTTAGCTTCTGGAGGTTGAGCTTGACTACAACCTACTAGAGATATTGCTGCCAAACTAGCGACAATTGACCATTTTGTAGTTTGTTTTACAGTTAAACCAAAATTTGAATAACGAGTCATATCATCAAGTTCCTTAAACGTAATTATGGCAATCACAAGCTATTAGCAAGTTAAATTGAATATGCTTTTTAGCTATGTTGATAGATTACCGAGCAAATGAGGTGGAAATTGGGGTAGAGTAAGAAAATATTTTACGCTTAAGTTAGCGATCGCCGATTTATAGCAGCACGGTCGAAGATATTACCTTCATTGTCAATACCTTGAATCTCTAAACGTTCTGGATAAACTTCAATGACAGCAAAACTCAACTGGGAAACTGAATAAGCTGTCCAGTCGGATTTGCCTACGGGACGTAGTTTTGCACCAGCACCACAGGTTAAATATGTCGTTCCTTGCAATGGATTCGTTCTTTCGTAATCATGGTCATGACCGTTGAGATATAGCTGAACGCCATAACGAGAAAATAATGGTGCCAGTAGTTCAATTAGCTCTTTATTAGTTCCATGTTTTCCCGATGAGTAAACAGGATGATGACCAAATACAATCTTCCAAGGACGGGTAGATTTTGATAAATTAGCTTCGAGCCAGCCTAATTGTTCTTGCCAGGGTGCTTCTGGATTAGTATCGAGGGCGAAAAACTGGACGTTTTTTTGGGTGAAGGTATAGTAACGTCCTTGCATATTGAAGTCTTGATAGTTAATCTCATCGATACCATTATTGGTTAGAATATCGTGATTGCCGACCGCTGCATAAAATTTAACTTGTTGCTGGAGTAAATTTTGGTAGGGTATTTCAAAAGTAGAATGGATTTTGGTGATTTCACCATAATCGTAAATATTGTCTCCTGTCAAAATAACCAGAGGAAAAGGATTAACATTAGAGTAGCAACTAATGGTTTTGGCTACTGAATATTGATAATTGTCTCCCGTTCCCACATCGCCAACAGCGACAAAACGTAACTGAGGTGAGGAAGTTGCTCTAGTGAAGGAAGAACAAGCTCGAAATTTTAACGGGTATTTATAGGATAAGTAACGATGACTGCCTAATGCTAATCCCAAACTGCCTAAAGCTGTAAGTCCCAAAAAATTACGTCGTTTCACTAATTTTGCTGCGATTTTCCCAGATTACGTTTGACTAAACTAGTTTACAAGTCAAATAGGGTAAAAATTGGGATAGCAGAAAATTGTGATGTGTATTCAATGAATGGGTAATCTGACTTCAAAACAACTTCCAATATCAAGTTTGCTAGTTACCGAAATTTCACCCTGATAGCGTTTGGCAATCGCCCTGGCGATAGACAATCCCATACCCAGCCCTCCCGAGCCTCGGGTTCTGGCTTTATCTGCTCGCCAAAAGCGATCGAAGATTGAGGATAGATGTTCTGGTGCAATTCCTACGCCAGTGTCTT
>CBDUCX010000479.1:0-2726 GCA_965365755.1 uncultured Pleurocapsa sp. | reverse complement strand
TCATGGAATTTAAACATCTACTTCTTGCCTAGCTAAAAGAACAGGACAGGGGGCTTTGATACGGATATAGTCAGATAGAGAACTACCTAATAAACGCTCAAGATCAGGTAAACTTTTGGCAACAGAGGGACGACGTTCGGGAGAACCCAAGACGAGTAAATCAATGTTTCTCGCTTCAGCTAACTTACAGATCTTTTGTGCTGGTCTACCACCTGTTACTAAACAACGATATTCAAAACCCATTCGTTTTACTTTAGCGATCGCAGGAGCGAGAATCGGATTATTCTCCATATCTTCTTTAGACAGATTTAGGTTCGGGTCTAAATCGGGATTAATACGGGTTAAGAATATCTCTGCATCTTGATAACCCTGTAGCAAAGATAAAATAACATCCAAAGCATAGCTTGCAGAAGGAGACTTATCGATCGCCACCATAATACGTTTTAGCTTCTTGACATAGATATCATCCTTAACCAATAACATCGATTTATCAGTCAATTGAAATACATATTGACTGACGGAATTACTTAAAATTGCCTGTAGTTTGCTTAAACCCCGCGAACCCATGATGATTAAATCAGCATTTATTTCTTGGGCAACATTTAAAACTATAGTTTTTACCTCTCCCTCTTCAACCCTGCTAGTAACTTGACCTGGATTGATTCCCAATTTTGTGATTAGATCATCGATTTTAGATTGAGCTTGCTCTTGTGCCGTAGACTCTTCCTCGGTAGTTTTGGGAGAAATTACCCTAAGAATTGATAATTGAGCATTTTTTGTAGAAGGAAGCTCTAATAAGGTTTTGAGCATATCTTGGGCATTATCTGCACCAGAGTCAGCATATAGGATTTTGTTGAGCATCTGAAAAATTACATCTTGATTTTGTTTCTTATGTTTCTAGATTACTGCTAATTTTGCCCCTCAAGATTACCCAAGACTATAAAACTTAATGAGTATAACTTGATTGAGCAGAGAAAGCGCGATCGCCAAAACTCCCATCAGCGATCCTTAATTCATTCTGTGTTCTGATTTATACAGAGTGCGATCGCTTTAATCTAGAAACAAAACTACAAAGGAATTATTGGTATATGAGCTATCAGATGGATCGGCGGGTGTATGCGGATACCTATGGCCCGACGGTGGGCGATCGCATTAGGTTAGCAGACACGGAATTACTGATCGAAGTGGAACGGGATTACACTACCTATGGCGACGAGGTGAAATTTGGTGGGGGGAAGGTAATCCGTGACGGGATGGGACAATCAACTGCTTCCCGTGACGAGGGGGCGGTGGACATGGTAATCACCAACGCGCTGATTCTTGACTGGTGGGGGGTTGTTAAGGCTGATATTGGTATTAAAGACGGCAAGATTCAGAAAATAGGCAAGGCAGGAAACCCACAAATTCAAGATAACGTAGATATCATTATCGGCGCGGCGACTGAGGCTGTGGCGGGGGAAGGGCATATAGTTACTGCTGGCGGTATTGATAGTCATATTCACTTTATTTGTCCTCAACAAATTGCCACGGCGATCGCTTCTGGGATTACTACTATGATCGGCGGAGGTACTGGCCCCGCTACGGGAACTAACGCTACTACCTGTACTCCTGGGGCGTGGAATATTTGGCGTATGCTTCAGGCTGCGGATGCTTTCCCGATGAATTTGGGGTTTTTGGGTAAGGGTAACAGTGCTAAACCAGAAGGGCTGATTGAACAAGTACAGGCGGGGGCAATGGGGCTAAAACTCCATGAAGATTGGGGTACGACTCCCAAGGCGATCGATACCTGTCTAAACGTTGCCGATCAGTATGATATTCAAGTGGCAATTCATACCGATACCCTTAACGAGGCTGGTTTTGTCGAGAATACTATTGCTGCTTTTAAGGATCGGGTAATTCATACCTACCATACCGAAGGAGCTGGTGGTGGACACGCCCCCGATATTATTAAGGTCTGCGGTCAGAGTAATGTTTTACCTTCTTCCACTAATCCCACCCGTCCTTTTACCGTCAATACCCTAGAAGAACATTTGGATATGCTGATGGTGTGTCATCATCTCGATAAAAGCATTCCCGAAGATGTTGCCTTTGCCGAGTCTCGTATTCGTCAGGAAACAATCGCTGCTGAGGATATTTTGCACGATTTAGGAGCATTTAGCATGATTGCCTCCGATTCTCAAGCAATGGGTAGAGTTGGAGAAACCATTATTCGCACCTGGCAAACTGCTCACAAAATGAAAGTACAACGAGGTAATTTAGCTACTTCTGATGCAGAAAAAGCCGATAACTTTCGAGCCAAACGCTACATTGCCAAATATACGATCAATCCTGCCATAACTCATGGCATAGCCGACCATGTAGGTTCAATTGAAGCAGGTAAACTAGCGGATATCTGTCTCTGGAAACCCGCCATGTTTGGAGTCAAGCCAGAGATTGTCATCAAGGGAGGTGCGATCGCTTATGCTCAAATGGGTGACCCTAATGCTAGTATTCCGACTCCCCAACCTGTGTACATGCGCCCCATGTTCGGCAGCTATGGTGGTGCGAGAACTGCTACTTCTCTTTCTTTTGTTTCCCAGGCAGCGATCGATAGAGGAATTCCCCAACAGATTGGCTTGCACAAACAAGCGATCGCAGTTAGTAATACTCGTAACTTAAGTAAAATCGACATGAAACTCAACCAAGCTTTACCTGATATTGAGGTAAACCCCGAAACCTATGAAGTA
>CBDUCX010000478.1:0-2735 GCA_965365755.1 uncultured Pleurocapsa sp. | reverse complement strand
TAATTCGCTCTTCTACTTACCTAACTTTATTACCCACTCCCGTACATAATTTTAAAGCAACTACTGATTGGTTAATTGATGAGATCTTTGAGCAAAATAGTAGTGCTGCTTGAATTATAGGCGATCGCACGGAAAAATACGCCACAAGCTTATAGCCTATGGGTTGTATTATCTATAATTATGGAATGTTATTTAGGCATTGATTTTGGAACTTCTGGAGCCAGAGCAATAGTTATCGATCAGCAGAAAAATGTGGTTGACAGGAGACAATCAAGCTTTTCGACTGTTGCTCCAGATAAACTAGCTCAGACTTGGCAAGATACTCTATTTGATTTAATTATTCAAATACCAGTTACCATCAGAAACCAGCTTAAAGCGATCGCCATTAACGGGACTTCTGCTACTGTACTATTAAGCGACGCTACAGGAAAACTCCTCACAGAACCAATTTTATACAACGATTCTAGAGGCAAAGAGGTACTAGAGGAAATTAAAACTATTGCCCCAGATAACCATGTGGTAATTAGCGCCAGCTCTAGTTTAGCCAAGTTATGGTGGTGGCAAAAGCAGCCTTACTTCCATCAGGCTAGCTATTTACTTCATCAGGCTGACTGGTTAGGGTATTTACTACATGGCAAGTTGGGAATAAGTGATTATCATAACGCCCTTAAGCTAGGATACGACGTAGATCATCTCTGCTATCCAGGTTGGTTACAAAATTTGCCTTTGAGTAACTTATGTCCCCAAGTTTTAGCCCCTGGTACATCGGTAGGAACAGTAACCACCGACAATCGCCGTCGTTTAAATTTATCCCCTGACTGTATGGTCAAGACAGGTACTACCGATAGCATTGCCGCCTTCCTCGCTAGTGGAGCTAATCAACCTGGAGAAGCCGTTACTTCCCTGGGTTCAACCTTAGTTTTAAAGTTACTGAGTCGAACCAAAGTTACCGCCTCTGAGTTTGGTATATATAGTCATCGCTTAGGCAATCTCTGGTTAACTGGTGGTGCATCTAATACTGGTGGTGCAGTTTTAAAACACTTTTTTACTGACGAGCAACTAGAGCAACTAGCGGCAAAAATTGACCCTGAAACAGTAAGTCCCCTAGAATATTATCCTTTATTATCACCAGGCGATCGCTTTCCCCTTAATGATCCTCATCTATCTCCTCAATTAGAACCCCGTCCCCATGAACCAGTGGAGTTTCTTCATGGCTTACTAGAAAGTATGTCTCGTATCGAAGCTTTAGGTTACCAAAAGCTGGAAGAATTAGGAGCCGATCAATTAACCTGTGTCTATACAGCAGGAGGTGGAGCCAAGAATGTCGTCTGGCAAAGAATCCGCCAGCGTTATCTCCAAGTACCAGTTACATTGGCAGAAAATAAAGAGGCTGCTTACGGTAGTGCACTACTAGCTGCTGATCACTCAGCATAGGGCATTATTGCTTATTTACTGCCCTAATTGATTAAATATCGATCGCTCGTTGGCGATCAGTCGGCTAAGCGTAGCGTAATCGCAAAATCCAGACTAAAAGATCGTATTTAGAAAATCTCAGATAAATCAACGGTGAGATCAGCTAAAATGTCTTCACCCGATAAGCTTTTAGGATTGTCTAAAACTTCTTTGCTTTGACCGAGCCGATAAATTTCTACTTGTTGGGAGTCAGGATTAATTAACCAACCCAGTTTTACTCCGCAATCAATGTATTCTGACATTTTCTGCTGTAACTCTATCAAATCATCTGTTGGAGACATCAACTCAATCACAAAATCGGGTTCAATGGGTGCAAATCCACGCTGTTGTTTAAGACTCAAACTATCCCAACGCTTTTGTTTAATCCAGCTTACATCTGGAGAACGGGTTGCGCCATTTGATAATTTGAACCCTGTAGAAGAATCAAATACTACTCCTAACTTATATTGACGATTCCAAAGTTCGACCTGAAAAGCCAAATTTAGATTAAATTTTCCACTTTCGCTTCCTGTCGGCGACATAACAATCAGCTTTCCTTCTTTATTGGTTTCAAACCTTGTCTCTGGATTATCCGCGCACAATTCCTGCAAAGCACGATCACTGATTGATGGGGTTAAAGCTCTAAGGTCAATAGCAATAGCCATTCTTAATCACTCTCCAGTTTTAGTCTCTTGAAATTTAGCTACTGACTAGCTAACTCGATATTCAAAATCAATGTTAAGTTTAGCAAATCTTTTGAGCCAGAATTGATTAGCTCTTTTCCAGTGCTCTGCACTACTTTTTCAAAAATTAACCCGTGATGAGAAAATTAGCCTAACTCCTGAGAAACTCTAAAATAATTGCCAGGCTTCAATTATAATTACCTCAAGCCTTTAAAAAAACGATCAGATAATGGACGGTAAAAATTCACAATTAGAGCGTTTAATTTCCCTAGCTGAAGATGAGTTAGCCGTATATAGCAGTGATGCTCGTAAGATCGAAAGACTAAGGCGCAAAATCGGGCTTTCTGTGACTCCCTCACAACAAAAAGAAGTCAAGGAAGAATTATTAGAATTGATGCCTCAAGGTTTTTTGGGCAAGTTAATTGAAGAACAGCGTCAAACTGTCGCCTTACCCTTCTGGGGAATTGCGGGATTAGGATTACTATTTGGCATTTCTCTGCGTCAGCCTGTGGATTTTCTAGCTCCTGCAATTGGCATCCCTCTGGCGATTAATATCCAAAAATGGGGTTGGAACCTGCAAGCAAAACGTATTTTATTAAA
>CBDUCX010000477.1:0-2754 GCA_965365755.1 uncultured Pleurocapsa sp. | reverse complement strand
TTCAGTAATCCCGCACTGGAAAAGTCATTAATCTTCATCTCTCCAAAATTGCCAGAAGAATTAAATTGACTCGTAATAGCCATAATAATAATATCTGATTTACAACTATTGTATTGATTTGAGCTTATTATTACAGTTGGTCTTTTCTTAACTGAAGTTTGATCCGTGAAGGGAAAAGGAACGAGCAGAATATCACCAAATTTATAAACTTATAAACTGTCATACTCTGCATCTTCAGGATTATTCCAAACCTTATCAAATGCGGATTCAGCTATTTTCGTAGATGCAAATGTAAACTGAGTATTCTCATCCTTATTTCTCAGCGAATCAATAAATTTTTCCACTTGCTCGATTTGCTCTACTGATAACTGATTGACTTTTTCTTGTATTCTTTGCTCTAGATTATGCTTGACTTCCATACCACGACAATCTCTTTTTAAGATTCAAATTTTGATTACCAAGTAGATGCAATTAAGCTACCGAATTATAACATTCAATATCCAAATAATTTCCAACAAGACTGTCCACAGAAAAGCTTTACTAATTGAAGGCGATCTCTTTTATCTGTTCCATTATTGTAGATAGAGAAACAAGTTACCTGGAAAATCAGGTCAGTTCAAGTACTTAGATGCGTTATAATTCATTACTGTTTGCCAAATTAAAGTATAGCGATCGCGCAAGCATTCAGATCCCAGTTTGAGGGAGAGTCTTAGACGGTGCGATAGAGTCAAACAAGGACATTGTGCTCTTGTCGTATATAGCTTCGCATATAGTCGCGCCTTGGCAAATGAACGAATAATCTAGTCTTGATCAATATCGTAATTTTAGTAGTAATGGCAGCAGATAATTCCCAGAATAAGCCCCAAGGAGGTTCTAACCTCGAAGAAATTCGCGCCACCAGAATTGAAAAGGTAGCCCAAATTAAGGAGTTGGGATTAAATCCCTATAGCTATAAGTGGGAATCGAGCCATCACGCCATTGAATTACAAGAAAAGTATGTTGATTTGACTGCGGGAGAGGAAGTAGAAGATCAAGTTGCGATCGCAGGAAGAATTGTTGCTCGTCGTGTTTTTGGTAAGCTGGCGTTTTTTGAATTACAGGATGAAACAGGCAAAATTCAGCTTTACCTAGAGAAGAAAAGAATTAATAACACCATGTCCGAAAGCTTGGTAGGGGCGTTTAATCACCTGAAAAAGCTTTCCGATACAGGGGATATTTTAGGGGTAAAAGGTACGATCAAAAGAACTGAGAAAGGTGAGCTTTCGGTTTATGTCAGTGAGTTCCAAATCCTGACTAAATCTTTATTACCTTTACCCGACAAGTGGCATGGTTTAACGGATACAGAAAAGCGTTATCGTCAGCGTTATGTAGACTTGATTGTTAACCCCCAGGTAAGACAGACTTTTCGTATTCGCGCCAAAATTACCGCAGCCATTCGCCGTTATCTGGAAACCAGAGACTTCTTAGAAATTGAAACTCCAGTCTTACAGGGAGAAGCTGGTGGTGCCGAAGCACGTCCCTTTATCACGAAACATAACACTCTTGATATGGACTTGTATCTTCGTATTGCTACCGAATTGCACCTGAAAAGATTGGTTGTGGGTGGTTTTGAGCGGGTATTTGAGTTAGGCAGAATCTTCCGTAACGAAGGGGTTTCTACACGTCATAATCCTGAATTTACTTCTATTGAGGTCTATCAGGCGTATGCAGACTATAACGACATGATGGCGTTAACGGAAAACATGATTAGTGATGTGGCGCAGGAAGTATTAGGTACAACTAAAGTAACCTATCAAGGAGAAGCGATCGATCTTACTCCTCCCTGGCGCAGAATAACAATGCATGAGATTGTGCAGGATGCTACGGGGGTTGATTTTACTCAGTTTAGCGATTTTGACTCAGCTAAAACCGCAGCTAAAGAGGCGGGTATTGAAGTTCCCACCGAATGTCAAACTATTGGGAAGTTGCTTAATGAAGCTTTTGAACAAAAAGTTGAAGCCACTTTGATGCAGCCTACTTTTATCACCGACTATCCTTTAGAAATATCCCCCCTGGCTAAACCCCATCGGGATAAACCAGGATTAGTGGAAAGATTTGAACTATTTGTAGTAGGCAGAGAAACCGCTAATAGCTTTTCGGAGTTAACCGATCCTTTAGATCAGAGGGAAAGATTAGAAGCGCAAGCAGCCAAGAAAGCAGCAGGAGATTTAGAAGCCAATGACATTGATGAGGACTTTTTAGCAGCCTTAGAATATGGTATGCCTCCCACTGCTGGTTTGGGTATTGGGATAGATCGTTTAGTGATGCTACTGACTGATTCTCCTAGTATCCGTGACGTGATTGCTTTTCCGTTATTAAAAAATCAGAGTGCAGCAATTAAATCATTTGACTACGATGCCGAGGAACAAACCCTCCGTATTGTCTTTAGTAATGGCAGCGTTTATAAGTATTCTGATGTCCCTGAAACTATTTATAAAGAGTTAAACGAAACTAGTTCGGTAGGGCAATATTTTAATGCTCAAATCAAAGATAAATTTGGCTTTGATCGCGAAGTGTAATTAGCTCTCAGCCTAATAAATCGTTTCCGGGGTATTAGTAGACAGTTGGTCTAATATTCGATTTAGAAGACAGTAAAATTCCATGAGACTATTAAGCTACGTCCATGTTTTTAATAGACGACGATGAGAATTTATCATTTCAAGACAACAACATTTCTACTGGATGGATATCATTAAGTTTGATTCTTGGGCATAG
>CBDUCX010000476.1:0-2799 GCA_965365755.1 uncultured Pleurocapsa sp. | reverse complement strand
TATCATAAGTCTTGCTCCATTCGCTGTCCCTGGAAGGTAAAAGGGTCTTTGATGCGTCACTTACTAGAAACCCATTCTCCAGAAAACCTAGAGTTGATTGATGGAGTAAAAATAATCAGTCTTCAAAATGATAACTGGGTACTAATTCTACCCGATGCGGGAGAACCCTTAGTACATATCTACGCAAACAGTAGCGATCGCTTTTGGGTCGATGAGCAACTTTTGGCATATCGCCAACGAGTCCAAAATTTTATTGACCAGGAGCAGAGTTATTGAAAACACCAGTTACAATTACGGACAGCTAAAGTTGAACCATCAATTTTATCGAGACCGCAATCAAAAAACGATGGTTGCACTAAAGTGTACCGCGCCGCCTAAGGGTTGGTGAAAGTCCTCGTTATAAATAGTACAATTGTTCAGATAGTTCAGAGTAATTTAGATTTAAAGGAGTAGCAAATCCATGAATAGCTGTATTTTGATGGCACAAATCATCAGCGATCCTGAGCTACGCTCGACTCAAGATCAGACAAGCGTGTCTACTATGATGGTTGAGTTTGAGTCTACCAGAGAAGGAGAAGCCCCAGGCAAAGTTCAAGTAGAAGGATGGGGCAAGCTAGCAGAGGAGGTGAAAAATACCTACAGTGCAGGAGATCAGATCATTATCGAAGGTCGCCTATCCATGAACCTATTTGAGATGCCAGAAGGATATAAAGAAAAACGTGCCAAGTTGGTCGCCTCACGCATCTATCCTGTGACTGGGATAAATCCCAGTGCTTCGAGCAGTTATAGTACTGAACCATATTCAACTCAGCAAGCAGATAATGTAGTAGATTTCGCTCCTACGCCTCAACCTCAAGCTGCCCCAGAACCTGCTCCTGCCCCAGCAAGTAGTGGAAACGAAGATTGGGACGAAATTCCGTTCTAGTGATCAATTGATCAATAGACAATTGGTTAATTTTATTGATGATCTCTTTAATTTAATCAAATTGTTCTACCCAGCAGCGATCGCTGGTAAGAGCCATACTTTAGAGGTCGTGACTCATTTGATCCTATGGTTGAGTTGATCGCTGCCAATCCTGTAAATAATTACGTCGAGGTGTATAAATTAAATCATCTTCTAAAACTCAGAATTTAATCGATTCGTTAAGCGATCGCGAATTAAAAGCTTTACAGCAAATAGCTGCTGGTCATAACAATTATTAGTCAGGCAATGCACAACAACTAAAATCAAAATCTTCCTTGGTCAATCAACCTACTGTAGTTTAGACTAAAAAAAACCATCAGAAAACAATTCAGCCAGTTAAAAATAGCTGAAATCAAAAAAAATGGCGAAAAATCAAGCTAGCCTGTCTTAGTTTTTGATTTTTTAGCAGGAGAATAGCTTTTTTTGGCTATAGGATAAGTCCTTTTTTTACTTCTTTTTCGACCAGTTTTCCACCCAGGAGACTTTCCACGGGTTTTAGGCGAACTAGCAGGTGTACCAATCTCGATTAAAAGTGAAAATAAAGACTGTGCGACTCTCCCAGGCGTTAAATTTTTCGCTTGAGATTGCCAAGGAAGATGATGCTCTTCAACTAAACCCCTAGCTAACCACAGTTGCCAAGTCATCAAAGGCATCAAATCACTCCAGCGTTCACATTGTTTGGCAGTACTGAGATTAGGTAAAGTCCAGTGTAATCTTTGCTTGGCGAATCGATACCAGTGGTCAACTCCGAAACGGCGAGCGTATTGAGTCCAAATATCTTTTAATTCTAAAAACTGTTCTCCGACCCACACCAACCACAAAGAGCGATGTTTTCCTCCTGACTTCTTGAGATTTAGTCTTTCTACTTGAATCAGACTCATATCATTAGATGCAGAGGTGCGAAAATGCAAATCCTGCCATTGGCTAATTCTGAGCTTGCCTAATTTTGGATCATCTACTTCAACTGTCTCATTTGCCAACCACCATGTATTAGAATCATTAACTTTGAATTTGCGATCGTGTTTTTTAGGTCTTCCTCTTCCTAAATAACGATCTGGTTTCGACCATAAACAGCAATTAGAACGTATTCTCATAAGTTTGCTGACGGGAATGTCCCCTGTTTGCTTGACCCATGAGCCATTACCATATTCACTATCGAGTACCACTAAAACTTTTTGCTTTATCTGTCGGCTTGCTTGTTTTAGTTGCCATGCTGCCTTTGATATTGGTTTTTCGTAAGACGTAATTCTTTCATGTCTTAATGGTAATGCCCAGCTACCTGGTTTTTCTGGTAGCCAGGCAATCGTACTATATCCTTGTCCTACTGTTACTGAATTATTTGAGGATGCTTGATGCTCGTAAGTTCTATCTTGGAGTGTTTTTGCTCCTCTTCTTCCCCATGCTGTGTGGTCAATTGCTAGTAATACATACTCTGATGACGGAATCTCTTGAATGCACCTTTTCATCAATTTATTTCGATTCGGACGATTATCTTCTATTGCTTCATAAGTACTCGACCATTTTCTTCTAAACAGGGGCGATAGAGAAAATTCCGCCAGACAACTTGCATTTCTGGTTGTCATTACACTATCCATCAATTCAAATGTCGCATCCTTGGCTTTACCTAACATTTGATAGGTTTCTTGACGGAATTTTTGATATCGTTCATATTTCATAATAGGGAGAGTCTGAATTTTGTAGTTATTTTCATTTTCTCCCTACTTGTCCTTCATGCTCTCTTCGTTTGCCTTCTCTGCTCCTTCGTTAGTCTAAACTACAGTTCTTGTCATGAGACGAATTAATGAACCATATATCATTCCTGTACTCATGTCTGT
>CBDUCX010000475.1:0-2815 GCA_965365755.1 uncultured Pleurocapsa sp. | reverse complement strand
TATCTCGAAAAACATCTTTAAAGAGAAACCTGTTGGCGATCGCCAAGATAGTAAAAGTGACATGCTCCCGAAACATATCCTAAAGAAATAGTAATCAATGCAGTTGAGATTGCTTTGATTATATAGTTAGGGTTAGGAAATATTAGTAAAATTAAAGCAGGAATCAAACCTATTGATGAAATAAAAATATGAGGATTATTCAAATTCATATCAAATATTTATAAAAAAATGGGGATAGCAATAGCTAAACCCATTTTACTAATCGCTTAACTAGCGACAATTTATTATCAACAAAATTTAATTCACATTATTAATTAGCACAAGCTGCACAGCCTTCACTAGACTCTTTAAAGTCGTCTTTTTGCACAGTACGGACATAATAAACTGCTTTACAGCCTTCTTTCCATGCCATAACCAAAGTTTCAAATATATCCTTGGCTTTAACTGCCCTTTCTGGCTCATCAGGGAAATATACTCCCTGGTTGAGATTAAACAGTAATTCCATAGAAATACCTGTATCAATCCACTGCTGCATAGTGGCAACAGCTTTAATTACAGTTTTCTGATTGAGGCTTTTATTTTCCCGATAGAACCAAAAACAATCCTCAATAAAAGGTGGTGCAATCGGTACGGTGCCTTTCGCCCACTTGTCGTAAAAGAACTTACTGTATGCCGGTAAGATACTAGCGGTACAGCCCTGTACTAAAGAAGAAGAAGTATTAGGAGCGATCGCCGTAATATGAGAGTTACGAATACCGTGTGTCTGGACATCATCGGCTAGTTTTTGCCAACGCTCTTTATTGTCCGTGAGGGGTAAGATTTCCGTAAGAGACTTAGAGCCTAATAGTTTCCCTTTACTCCATTCACTGCCAGGGAAAGCGGCATAGGCACCACGCTCTTTTGCTAATTCCATGGAGGCAAAGGTACACCAATAGCCCACTTCTTCAAATAGATGGCTAATTTCTGTCAGACTGGCATAACTTAAATGGCGTTTTGCTAACCAATCAGCTAATCCCATGCAGCCCACACCAATAGTGCGATATTTGTCGTTATGGGTTTTGCTATCGGCAAAGGGAGGTTGGGTAATATCAATGGTGTTATCGAGAATTCTGACAGCTAACTGGGACATCTGGGGGATCTCCGATTCTGCCACATTAGCTAAATTGAGAGACACCAAATTACAACAGTGTGCTTCTAATCCTGGCTTGACATTGCTAAAGCTCTCACAACAAAGATTTACCCCAGGTATATAGCCTACGTGCTTATTGGGATTTGCCCGATTGATTGTGTCTTTAAATGCCAAATAGGGCATTCCTGTTTCAACCTGACTCCGCATAATGTGTTTGAACAACTCGCGGGCATCTACCTGTTTATATAAAGTGATCTTGTTATCTAACTCTGCTTCAATTTCGCTATAGGCAACTTCAAAACCTGCTCCCCACTGTTCAGCTAATTCAATACCGAGCTTTTCCTTAACTTCGTAAGGATCTACCAGCGTCCACTGTTCTTTTGCTTCAACCCGACGCATAAATTCATCGAGGATGACTAATTGAGGAAAGACATCATAAGCTTTACGACGGCGATCGCCATTTTCGGCTTGCATTTCCAGAAACTCAGGTACATCTAAATGCCAGATATCCAAACCTATGGTGACAGCACCTGCTCTTCGTCCACCCTGATTAACCGCGATCGCTGTATCATTGAGTAACTTGATCCAGGGAATTACCCCCCCAGAAGCATTGTCTTTACCCATCACCCAGCTACCAGTCGCGCGGATGCGACTCACGTTTACGCCGACACCACCACCATTCTTAGAAATTCTGGCGGCATTGGTAATTTCGGCAAAAATACTTTCTAAATTATCGTCCATGCCGATGATAAAGCAACTACTCAAAGAACCACCAGGAACTCTTAAGTTAGCCAGGATCGGTGTGGCTAAAGAAATTTTCCGTTGGGCGATCGCTTCGTAAAATGCTCTAGCGACAGTCAATCTAACGTCAGAATTTTCATTAGAAGCAAGTAACAAAGCACAGGTTAAAAATGCCTCTTGGGGTAGTTCATCGGTTAACAAGTAACGTTTAGTTAACAGTACCGCCCCTGCATAATCATAATCTTTATCCCAATCAGAATTAATCCAACTGCCCGCTTCCGTTAGTTCTGCCGTAGAATACTTGAGGATGTTGCGATCGTAACGGTTACTATTTACTTGAAACTCCACCGCTTTGGCAAAGTCCCCATAGCCGAACCCTCTGCTCACCTGAGTATCTTTCCACAGATTCCAGATATGTAGTCTGCCTGCTACATAACGCCATGCTGCTTCATCAGGACTACACATTCCCAAAGCACAGTCGATTAAATTATCTTGAATCTCTCTGGTAGTTACGCCATTGCGTAATCTAGTAGTTAAACCAGCTTCCAGGGTAATCGGGTTAACGTTTTGTGCGGCACATGCCCATTCAACTACAGAACGAATTTTGGTAATATCCAACGACGTAAGAGAACCATCTCGCCTTAGCACTTGAATCGATGCCGAATCATGATCAGGTTTTACTTCTGGCATTTGAGGCGCTAAACTACCCAAGTTACTTTGATTGCTGTTCGGCTGTTGATTAAGTCGAGTTGTCACAACTGTTGAGTCTGAGTTGGCTGTTGATATTGAGTTGCTGGTTAACGGTAAGGTTGGCTGCATATACTCTGGGGCTGAAAAGTTTTCGCTAGTTTAGGGATATCATCCTGAACCAAAATAACAGAGATGACCTTTACTTCGTTTACTATAACTCAAGTTTTACTACATATAGTGCTCTTTTACGATTTT
>CBDUCX010000474.1:0-2815 GCA_965365755.1 uncultured Pleurocapsa sp. | reverse complement strand
GCATAAGCAACAACTGAGGGAGTAGTTCTAAAACCTTCCGCGTTAGCGATAACCGTGGGTTTTCCCCCTTCCATCACTGCTACACAAGAGTTAGTGGTTCCTAAGTCAATACCAACAACTTTTGCCATACTTTAAACAAATACTCCGAATTTAACAACAAAAACTAAATTTATTTTTTTAGGCAGTCAACGTGATATTCCATAGTGCTATGCAATATCTAATGTCGTAGATGATTTGTGACTCTTATTGGTTTGCTTAACTCCCCTCAGTTATCACCAACAATCAAAGTAGACTTCGTAGTAAAACGATAGGCTAATCTTTGACTTCATCTTTATACATAGTGCAAGCTGATGATAAATGTTAGGTAGTGTAGTTTTCCGAACCTTGGTGTGGCGGTTGCAGAGAAGTTGGTCTGGTTTTTAACGTTCTCTGGCTGAGTTGAAGTTTAATCTGCTTTCTGTTCTAAAATCAATGAAGTAGAAGGGAAAGGAACTCCATTAGCTATTAGCAACTAACGATTAACCATCAACCATGATTAAAACACCAGACTGGGTTAAAAATGCCGTTTTCTATCAAATTTTCCCCGATCGCTTTGCTCGAAGTGAGTCTACGATTAAAGGACAGTGGCAAGCATCTACCTATGAAGGCTGGGACGCGACTCCGACTTATCAGGGATATAAAGGAGGTAATCTTTGGGGCATAATTGACAAACTAGACTACATCAAGGATTTGGGGATCAATGCGATTTACTTTACCCCAATTTTTCAATCTGCTTCTAATCATCGTTATCATACCCACGACTATTATCAGATAGACCCGATTCTGGGTGGTAATGTGGCATTTGAAGCTCTAATCAAAGCTGCCCATGAGCAAGATATTAAAGTAGTGTTAGATGGGGTATTTAACCATGCTAGTCGGGGTTTTTTCTTCTTTAACGATATTTTGGAAAATGGCCCTAACTCTCCCTGGTTAGACTGGTTCAAGATTCATGATTGGCCCCTATCAGCTTATGACGGTAGTAAACCCGCAAACTACGTCGGTTGGGTTGGCGATCGCGCTTTGCCTGAATTTAACCACGATAACCCCCAGGTCAAGGAATACATCATGCAGGTAGCTGAATATTGGCTATATCACGGTATTGATGGTTGGCGATTAGATGTACCAGGGGAAGTAGATACTCCTGGCTTTTGGCAAGAATTTCGCGATCGCGTTAAAGCGGTAAACCCCGAAGCCTATATTGTGGGAGAGATTTGGGGGGATGCGACACCCTGGCTAGATGGGACTCAGTTTGATGGAGTAATGAACTATCGCTTTACTGAACCGACTATTGCTTTTGCTGGCGGTGAAAAGTACGATCCTGAATACTGTCAGCATGAACTTCGCCCTTATCCACCCATTTCAGGAACTGAATATGCCATTCGCATTGATGCTTTGCTTAAGCTATATGATTGGGAGATCCAGCAGGCTCAACTCAACTTATTGGACAGTCACGATACTCCCAGGATGCTTACGACTGTAGGAGAGGATAAGAGCAGTTTTATGCTAGCTACAGTGCTAATGATGACCTTTCCTGGTGCACCGAGTATTTTCTATGGTGATGAGGTCGGTTTAACTGGCGGTAAAGATCCTGATTGTCGTCGTGTTTTCCCTGAACCTGAAAATTGGGATGTGGAGATTCTCAAAAATTATAAAGAATTAATTGCTTTGCGCCATCAGTATGCCGCGTTACGCACGGGAACCTATAAAACTCTGTATGCCGATCAGCACTTGTATGTTTTTGCCCGCATCTTAGACGATCAGGAAGTGATTGTGGCAGTTAATACCGCTAATGAACCAGCTAGTGCTATTTTTGGCGTTACAGAATTAAAGTCTCAACCTCAATACTTGGTATATGGTTCAGGTAGATCAGACTGGCATGATATTGCTGAGGGGACAAAGCTAGAGCTAGTTATTCCAGGTAGAAGCAGTGCGATCGTTGCTTAAGTTAAGCAATGCAGAGAAATTTTAGGAATAAAAACATGATTTATCTTGAGCAATGAAATAACAAAATAAACCGCAAATATACTTAACTTTGTGAATAATTTATGAATAATTAATAAAGTTTGGGACACTTTTAGATGTAAATAACATCTGAAAAAATGTGCTTCTATATTTTTATGTTTTAGTGATAAATTGATCGTAAAAATACAGTATTTTTCAGGATTTACTCTATAAAGGTTTGTCTGTTAAATTAATAGGTAACTCGGTAGTTGACACTCAATTACGAGTTTTTTATAAAAGAAAGATAAAGAATACCCAAAAAGTATTCACAACAAAGTCATGGTGAACAATAGTGGCTTGTGAATTAGCAGTATGTATATTAGGGGATTTAGCTCTGCATAATAATTATCAAATTAAAGACATGGTAATAAATTGTGAAAGCTAAGTAAATTGCAAATTAACTGCAATTTTCACCTTTGTAAATACTATTGTAAATACTATTCTTTGTTGTTCTCTTAAATACTTTTAGTTTAGAAAAATGCAATTTTTACAGACAATGCAATACGGAGAGTTACCCTTATTTATTTTGATGTCGGCGGGAATATATTTAACTGCGATCTATGGTGTACTGAAAGTGGCAGAAAAACTGTCAACAGGAGAATTAATTTAAGTAGGTAGGATGAGACAAGGAAGACAAGGAGACAAGGAATAAAATTTAATCATGCCATTCCTCAAAATAAAGTTGTCCGACTACTACTTGCTACCCACTACCCACTACCGACTACCTACGAACAGTTATCTTAAAAACTACTGGTTTCAAACTAGATGCGTTTTA
>CBDUCX010000473.1:0-2837 GCA_965365755.1 uncultured Pleurocapsa sp. | reverse complement strand
GCAATACGCCCCTGGAAATTGAGTGTCTTCCCCGCAGCCTTAAAGTCTTTGTTCCGACAGCCGAGAGCAACAACGAGCAAAATAATAAAAACTAACAACTAACAACTAACAACTAACAACCCACATGATTTCTAAGAAAGAAATTACCAACTGATAACCCAGAATTCTGCAACAGGCTTATCCTGGGGCTGACATATTTCTTAAGGTCGAACTAACGGTTGATTTTCCTGAAGATGTCAAGATTGCGACCGAGCCAAATTGAATGGCTACGGCTGAGTTAGTGGGGAACAGGATTAAGTTTAGTTATTGTGGGGTGGGTAGGGCGATCGCACTTTTGAAGGAACAGTATGCAGTGGGGAATGTAGAGATTAGGGTGGTTGTTCTGGAAAATTTGGGGCTACTCACAGGTTCGTTTGTTGCAATATCTTCATAATCCTATACGCGGATCGTCGTATTGCTTCAACAATCTATTTTGAGGACTATTAAAGTAGTGGGTCATTTGCTCCGAACATTCCTTATATGTGTAGAAAAACCCAGTAGTTGAGTAAGAATTAGAAAGAGCAAATTACTATTGAACGTTTAATGTGAATTAAGTGCTGAAACCCTTGTTATTTGGTTGATAATTCCAAAACCATTATTTTGGGCGAATCTGGAAACCCTTATGGTAAAAGAGACATTTCTAATTCACATCAGGCGTATTGAATAAATAGTTAACTTATCGAATAGAGGCTGTACACATGAAAGGAGGTGATCAACGGAAAGGGCTATTTCATCATTCATGTAGCAGTATCAATTTCAAAATTTATGATATGAAAGGAGATTTATCATGGCTTACACAATCGGTAGCTACAGCATGTTGTTTTACGGAAGTCCTTCTGGATATCAAACCAACCGTGCTCAAATCCAGCTAGTGGACACAAACGGAATAGTGCGTGCGTGGATTAGGTTTAATGATCCTGGTCAGTTCTTTGAGAACGACTATGAAAGTGGCGGGATCATCCGAATGCACTTGCCTTCGACGATGTTAGCAAACGTGATCGATGTACTTAGAAACGAAAAACCTGTCTATATCTACTTCGCGGCTGGTCGAGCATTCCTGGGAACCAGTGCTGAACCAATCGGCGAAGGAGAAGCATAGCTGCTCAGTTTTTCTAGAATTAAGACAATGAAAACTGAGAAAAACGCGATCTCGCAGTGCCAGCCGAAGGGCTGACCACGAGGAATGAGTGAACCTCTCGCCCCTTTACCCTCTGCTGATCGCCCTACCCGAACCCAGATCGCACCCAAAACCAACCCAATAGACTCAGACAGTAACAGATGACCAATACTGGTGAACTGTGATGAAGCGAACTTGTAAACTATTGGGCTACCTACTCTTAGGCATTGGGGCTTATGCCTTCCTCAATGCCAACAATACCGACTTAATGCGCAGCGGTATCCTTTAGGACAAGCCAAGAAGCAGAGATTAGAAGCCTTTCTCACCCGCGCTAGATTACCCCTGAGAGAATTAAAACCCGTCCCAGAGCCAAAGTTTCAGACCGAACTCGCAGCAATCAAACAGGCTCAGTTTAACCTCGACCAAATCGCCCGTCAGGTAAAGAATTTTGATGTTAAGTTTTATCACAAAGACCCTTGGCACGTTCAAGTATTCGAGTCTGAGAAAGTACAGCAGTTAGCAGATTTAAAGCGACGGGAATTGATTAAAAGTGAAAATAATATAAATCTAGCGATCGCCCTGACCAATCCAATTATTGTACAAATAGGTAAATAAAAATTATCTACCTATCCATTGGTCGTGAATTAAGCGCGGTCGCGTTCGATCAAACTATCCACTTTGTTTTCGATCGCCGTCAGCTTTCTCAATATCGTTGGTCTATCTTCATCCAAAGACGCTACCAAATTGGCTATTCCTCTTTGAGTCTGAATCAGTTGTCGCTGGTTATCTTCCAGAAGCTTCATTCTTGCCTCGTGTTCGAGTCGATCTGTTGCTCTTTGTTCTAATATCCCTTGAATGGTACGAGCATTAGAATCCGTTCTTTGAGCCACTGATTCTAAAAGTGCTTCAATTCGGTCAAGGCGATCGCTACCATTTCCGTTACTGTTGGTCACTTGCTATACTCCTATATAGGATTTGAATAATTTAAATAAAGGGAAGCTTCTAGATGTCCAGTCGGGAGGCTTCCTTTCTAATTGTATTGTCTCACGTAGCCCGAACGATGCACGATCGCAGCATATCTAATTAATTGAGCCAGGGTAAAGGAATTAACTCGAATTCAACCCAAATAATGAAAAAATCCCTCAACCATACTGCTCTAGTTATTGGCTTAGTTCTAAGGTGCTTTCTAAGAAAGAAATTACCAACTAATGTCCAAAAATCACCTAACAACTAAAAGCTTTTCTGTGCCAGAGTGCATATTTAATTCAGGTCTGTCATATTCAAAATTTAGATTGACGATGAATTAAATAAATTTTGGAGTAAACCGAAAATGAAGAACTTTGATGCCTTGCTCACTGCTGCCGTACTTTATGTCGTATTCTGTTTGTCTATTGATTCCAAGTTTGCTGCTGAGTTTAGACAGTATCTAATCGAAGGCTAGAACTAGGATAACCATGAATCTAGCCAAAACAACAACTTCCATCTTATCTTTAAGGTCATATATGTCGTAGTAGGTTAATCGGTTAGGACATATGCGAAGCGGTATACCACAAGGGCACAATGTCCTTTAGGAGAAAAGTTAACTGTTCGTAAGTAATAAGTAACAAGTAATAAGTAATGAGTGTTCTAAAAAAGATTGCGTATTACTGATTTTTAATTTGTATGACCTTAGAGATATTAA
>CBDUCX010000472.1:0-2865 GCA_965365755.1 uncultured Pleurocapsa sp. | reverse complement strand
GAGAGAATATATTTACTGTCGGTCATAAAAAATACCAAAATTCTGCTTACTGTAGGTTTACAGCAAAGTTATGGTTTTAAGCCTTTTTATTAGGTTTTTTTTAGGAATTTTACTATATCTCTTAAACCCATACCCTTGAGATACATCTTGAGTAGAATCAATCTTATTCGCTGGGCAAGACATAAGTAGCTATATTTTAAGCCTTGGTTGCGTTGTGTGAAGGCAATTGGGTTAACCTAGGCATTATTTTTGTAGTAACAAATAAACCAATGAAAAAGAAAATAATGTGATCTAGATCACTGCAACAAAACAATTAGCTACTAGCAAATAATTAGACAAAAAAGTTTTTCCAGGTGATATGTTTTGGAGATCTTTGGGGTAATTTCTAAATAGGAAAACAAAAACCTAAACATACACACAAAACACGAATATTTATTAATTGAAGGATATATCAATGAACAATCTATTTGCTGCTAAATTACTTTCTCAATTACAAGCTAAGAAAAAACAAGGTGGTTTTACTTTAATCGAACTATTAGTTGTAGTTATCATTATCGGTGTTCTATCTGCTGTGGCACTACCTCAATTCTTAAGCCAAGCTGCCAGAGCTAGACAGTCGGAAGCAGAGGTAACTCTCGGTGCTTTAAACCGCGCTCAACAAGTTTATCGACTAGAAAACCCAACTTTTGGAACTATTGCTAACTTACAAACTGCTGGTAGTGTATCGATTGCAGCTCCAGGTGATTATTACAATTATGTAGATGTAGCTAATGGTGCTGCCGCTGCTCAAATTAACGCTGAAGCTCTTGCTGCTCCTAAAGACTATACTGCGGATATTAGAAATTATCAAGCTGGTGTGGCTCAAAATAGTACCACTGGTGCATTCAGTTCTGTAATTTGTCGCAGTCCAGATCCAACCACTGACACTGCTGCTGCTGCTGTTGATGCTTTGTCTTGTACTACAGGTGATGAAGTTGGCGGCTAATAGTAACTTACTAGCCAAGATTTTGGTAACCTATTTCTGATTATTTATGTTAATTTGTTACCTAGCTTGGAATAATTATTGAATATAATTTATTGAACGAGGAAGTTTTTATATCTTATCAAAGTATATGAATGACTGTCCTCGTTTTACTATTTTTGATAAATTTCAATCCAAATTTATTGTTTAAAAACTGTATTTTATCTATATTAAAATCAGCTTACTAATGAAATTCAATAACCTATATTTATTAATAATCAAATCGAATATAAATTCAGAGCAAAATGGTTTTACCATCATAGAACTCTTAATTGTGCTAATAATAATATCCATATTATCCGCTGTTGGCATACCCCAGTTCTTAGCTCAAACGGCTAGAGCAAGACAGACGGAAGCAGAAACAAATCTTGCTGCCCTAAATCGCGCTCAACAAGTTTATCGACTAGAAAATGCTACTTTTGGAACTATTGATCAATTAGGAACTTCTGGAAGTGCTTCCATCTCCTCTAGTGATTACTATACTTATACTGATGGAGCAGCGCCAACTCCAATCATTGCCTACATCAATGCGCTTGCTCAAATAGTTCCCAAAGATTACTCTGATGATATTAAGAACTATCAAGCAGCAGTTAACCAAAATAGTGTCACTGGAGAGTTTAATTCTATTATTTGCCGTAGTAGTAACCCCACTGCTGATGATGCACAAGCAGATCCTAATGCCTCATCTTGTATCGGCGGGGAAGAGTTAGGTAAAAAATAACAAATGATGGTTTTAAAGTAATACAATTACGTTGTTAATTTTGATTTTAAATTGTAATGAATATATTTAAGTCTAGACTCAACAAATACAATTTATCTTCTTGGATTATGGCCTTTGCTGCTATTGCCAGCATCGTGCAAATGCAGAAAAGCAATTTGACTAAGATTACCGAAACCAAACTAGATTACGAGTTGTACATTAACTCAGAAGCTGTTGAAAGAGCAAACATCAGCTTGTTAGCCACCATGCCTTCCTTTGGCTTTGATAATTTGATTGCTGATTGGGCGGTTCTTAGATTTTTACAATATTTTGGCGATACAGAAGCCCGACAAGCAACCGACTATAGTCTTAGCATTGAATTTTTTAAAACTGTTGTCAAACACGATCCTGATTTTACTCGGGCTTATTTTAGACTAGCTCCTGCGGTAACTCTCAAAGCTGGTCGTCCAGAGGAGACAATAAGTATTCTCGAAGAGGGACTATCGCAAATTTCTCCTGAAAGATACAGGGCGAACTATTTATGGGTTTACAAAGCAATAGATGAACTATTATTTTTAGGGGATACTCAAGCTGCCATAAAATCTTTTCAGACAGCAGCCGAGTGGTCAAGCATGATTAACGACACCCCAAGAGAAGAATCTGCTAGGCGCACAGCTCAGTTTCTGGCAAACGATCCCGATAATAAAACAGTACAAGTCGGTGCTTGGTTCACGGTTTGGACTGGTGCGCCAGATATTGAAACTCGCAATTTAGCACAACAAAATATTGAAAGGCTGGGGGGTAAATTAGAAATTCGCGAAGATGGCAGGGTTTTTGCCCACCCACCCCAGGAAGAAAAAGGTTAATTTTGAATAGATACTTTAGTTTATTTTGATAAATTTTTCATGCTGAAGATTTTTTCTGCCGTCAACTCAATTCGACTAAAGCTGGGAGAAACTATTGCTTGATTATCAGTATAAATTTGTTCTTCGTATAGTCCTTCATCTAGTATCAATATTGTCACTTTATTCTCCAGGGGATCTACAATCCAGTATTCTCCAACTCCCGACGCAGCGTACTCAGATCTTTTGTATCGATAATCTCGTTTGATTGATTCAGCACTAACTACTTCTACTATTAGCAA
>CBDUCX010000471.1:0-2892 GCA_965365755.1 uncultured Pleurocapsa sp. | reverse complement strand
CCTGATCAAAACCTTTTATAGTTGGGACTTTTCTTCTCAATAATCTTTGGAAAAATTGATTAATAGGATTTAATTTAATTGACTGATTCGGTCTAGCTTTAATTGCTTGATCAAAGCTACTAACTGCTGCTTCATACTCTTCATTAACCACCAAGATATTACCCTGCTCAAACCAAAGGTCAGCAGTTCTTTCGAGATCAGGATTTTCGGCAAGATAGGTTTGAATTTCGGCAATGCGTTCGAGGCGCTGTTGTGGTGTCCACTGGCGATATTTCTCTAAACTGCCTTCCATCCATAAACGAGTAGTTTCTTGCTCGATCAGTTGACGATCAGTGGGAACATCAACCATACCTGATCGCCAATCCGCAAAGTCAGGAGCGCGATGGAGAATGTATTTCAGAGCAAAAGGAGGTAACAGAAATACAAAACAGAGATGGCGAAAGCGGTCTCGAAAGTTTTCCCGTTGCCAGTTTAAATGGTTGAGAATTGGGGGGACAGTATCGAGTTTATAGTAATCTCCCACACCACCGTATCCATGGCGAATATATTCGATCAGGGACTTTTCTAAACCGACGATAAATAAAATATTGAGTTGTTCCTGGTTAGGGAATGCTGCAACACGTTCAATTAGATTATCAATTGGGGCATCTAATTCTAAAACAGCGATCTTTTTTCGGGGTAAATCTGAGCCTACTTTGGCGATTAGTTCTTGACCACCCACAGGGGTACACTGAACAAAGATAATCCCAAATCCTTTGCGTCGTCTCAGGGATCTGATTAATGCTCGATATTCTTCTTCAGTGGTAATTTGCAGCTCTTGTTCTGCAAAGCTTTTCGTCATGGTGTCGGGTTTGAACTTGTGTTGAACTTGTCTAGATCTTTAACCAGAGGATGAACATCATGCCAACGATTTAACTTATAATTTTCATCGTAATAGCGATATTCCAGAATACAACGACTAGCTAATAAGCGGGGATATTCCTGGTGATTTTCTTGATTGGGAATTTGTTTAGAATCGGCAACTTGGCGCAATAGTTCCCATTGATGCTCAAAAATTGTATTGCGGTAATAATCCTTCGCTTCTTCAATGGCGATGCTTACCGAACGTTGAGAAATGGGCAAATCATCCGTCCAGTCTAAGGCTTTTTGCACCATTTGCATCAAAAGCCGCACATGTCCCCCACTCATTAAACAAAGTCTGGTTAAGGTTTCTGGCGAATCAAAAACCTCAGTTTCCAAGTTTTGAGCAAGATTTTCCCCGATGGTAGCATTGTCATCGAGTTGCACATGAGCAATCCGTTTAGCAATAATTTCCCGAAATTTTTCTAATCCCTTCTCATTAGGCTGATTATGTCGATCGCTTACCATAATCATCGGTAGCACATCGGTTTCATCGAAATTATTTTGTAATTGTGTGCAACGCTCCGAATAGACCATGGCAATGGGGACAGTATAAATTACATGGCAATTGAGTCCCCGCATTTGTTCGTGACGTTTAATAAAGATCTCATCGTAGTTGCTGGGCTGATTCTTTGCCTTTTTTTGTTCGACAATGCGGTCTAAATTGTCAACCATTAAAACTAAATCCCGACAATTTTTTGGTAAGGATTTTTTGGCTGCCTTAATAAATTGATTTAGTGCTTCCAATAACGATGGAGCGTTGGCATTGATGCGCTCTCTAATTTCTCGACGGTTATCAGGTTGTGCTTTAAGAGTAGCAGTAATTTTAGCAAATTGCGAAACTTGCTGTTGTAAGGTCAATCCTTCAAAACTTAGTTCAGTTAATAATAAATCCTGGAAACTCTGCGCCCTTTCCTGTAACCATTTTGATAACCCTTTGAGGGGATTATTATCAGCTAAGTGAATCTCTTTAACTAAATGCTTGGTGCAAGCTAACAAAATATCAGCATATTCAGTATCTTCAATATCGATATCTTCGTCATTAGCAGCAAAATAAACCACAAAGAAATTATTCTGTTCTAAGTGTTCTTTTAATCGCAAAAGTTCTGTGGATTTACCAACACCGCGATGTCCCGTATACAGTTGACAGGTAGGATTATGACTGCGAATAATCTTACGTCCCAATTCCCGCAATACATTCCAATTTCCCCGTACTTCCTCACAGTTGACATAGGCTTCCTTCGGAGGCGGATCGAACGGATCGAAGACATTATAAATCTCAGTCAACAGATCTTGAGCCATAGCTGATTGGCGATTTTTTACTTCTATTATGATGCAATTATACTAAAAAACTAAGACTGAACCGAGTCCCTGAAGAGAAAACTGTCGTTTCAGGTAGTTCATTTTTTCTATATTTAACTCGTCCCAAGAAAAGCGATCGCCGTAGTAAATGTAAGGGGTTACAATAGGATAGATGGAGCAGATTTTATATTAACTAAATGTAAATGTATTGACTAAAAAATAAACTGATATTAGGAGTACATTAACCATGGAAGCTAAATTTAAATTTAGACCAATTCACTTTAATTGGGTTGCTATCCATCCCCAGCCTATTGGTATTATTCATGTGATTGGCGGTGCTTTTTTTGGTACGTTTCCCACTATTTTCTATCGTTATCTTCTCAGAAGATTGTTTGAGCAAGGCTATACAATCGCTGCTTTACCCTTTAGATTTACCTTTCGTCATTGGTCAGTAGCAATTGGCTTAGTTAAAGACCAAAGGGAACTGCGAACAGCAATTAGTATCGAAGCAAAGCGATTAGGTTATGAATACAAGATTTACGAAGAGCAACCGACTGCGGAAAAACCCAATCATTTTTGGCTTGCTCACAGTGTAGGATGCAAATATATTGCCCTGCTGGAACTTTTGTCCGATCTAGAGGAGAGAGATATTCAAGACGTTTTGGGAGACTGTGCAGGTTTGTCGCAATC
>CBDUCX010000470.1:0-2905 GCA_965365755.1 uncultured Pleurocapsa sp. | reverse complement strand
GTAAATACACTAATCTAGCTACTTTCAAAACATTTAAGACAGACCATAATCTTCAGCCTGATCTCAACAGTTTTTTTACAGACTAATACTTAGATTTTAGATACAGTAATACGCAATTATATTAATTATCTCTAACGTACAGTACCCCTTAAAGCTTCGGTATCCACTGGCTTAATTAAATACAGGCGCAATAAATCTGTAAAAGTTCCCGCAATTAAAGGCAGCTTACGCAGAAATTTAACTACTTTTGGCGCATTAGTAAGTTCAATCTTTTTCATTTCTTCATTGCGATCTGCACACTTTTCTAAGCTATAGAAAAACTGCGGATGTTCTACATTAAGATTAACAGGAAAGGCTCTCGCTGCGGTTTCGTTTGTTTTGCGAATTACTTGGCGGTCATATTCTTGAGCATTTAAGCCTAAAGCTTCGTAAAAATCAGCCCGTTCGTGGACAGTTAAGGTATGGGTAGCAAAAACAGATAGTAAGAAGAAACGCGCCCATAATCTAGCTTGCCAATTATTCCACATCTTAGATTGCGATCGCAACAGGGCATTAAAGATATCTCCGTGACGGTTTTCATCCTGACACCAGCTTTCAAACATCCGAAACAGAGGATAAAACTGATACTCAGGGTGGGCTTCCAGATGACGATACATTAGAATATAACGCCAGTAGCCAATTTTTTCGGAAAGATACACGGCATAGATAACCCATTCTGGTTTAAAGAAGGTATAGGTGCGATGCTTAGTTAGATATCCCAGATCGAGAGAGATATTAAAATCGCTCATGGCTTTATTGAGAAAACCCGCATGGCGCGCTTCGTCCCTAGCCATTAGATGAAATATTTCTGCCAAGATCGGATTACGACCCTTGAGTTTGCGGGATAGTTCTTTAAACAACAGAAAGCCTGAAAATTCGGAAGTACAAGAACGTTCGAGGAAGTCCACAAATACAGCACGGGTTTTCTCGTCAAGATGATCCCAAGACTGCTTAAACTCCTCGTCGCGGATAAAATGATAGCGATTATAGTCTGTTTTCATTTCCTCAATCATCGCCTTGAGTTCTTCTTCTTGAGAAGAAATATCCATATTGGCGATCGCATCAAAGTCCGTAGTATAGAACCGAGGTGATAGAAGAGTTTCTTCCGTAGAAGTCTTGATAGTAGGCTGAGGTGTAGTAGCAACCATTTCTAATACTTATATAACTAAATAGCTATATAAGATATTAATTGTAATAGAATCACTTTGGATGGGTACTTATCAATTCGTAATGTAATTTGTCTGCTGGTTAACTTCTTAACTACTTGAAAGAAGGTTAATCATATCTCTCCATCACTGCAAAACCTCATTCTGTAAAATCAAAGCAACACAATCTCGAAGCGGTTTCAACTTGGTCGTTAAAATATTCCACACAATTTTCGGATTGACATTAAAATAAGCGTGAGCAATTATGTTCCTCAATCCAGCAATTTTATGCCACTCAATCTGAGTATACTTTTGCCTTATTGCTTTAGGAATTTGCTTAGTTGCTTCGCCAATGATTTGCAAATTGTGAATCACCGCATCAAAGGTTTTATCATCTGCAAGTAAATCATCATAGGTCATCCCGCTAGTATATTGCTGAATCTTGTCGATACCATGAATAATATCAGTTAAATAAAGACCCAAATTACGAAACATAGATAGTTTCCCCTAAGACTTTTTCTCTAATTTGCGGTTTAAGATCATCCCTAATCACTAAATCTATTTTTTTATCAAACAAATCTTCAAGAAAGAACTTTAAATCCATATACTTATCAAAAGTTAAATCTCCGTGAAATTCCACCAACAAATCTAAGTCACTATCATCTGTTGCTTTTCCTTTAACATAAGAACCAAAAATTCCTAATGTTTTGACCCGATATTGCTCTTGTAATTTAGTTAAATACTGTTGTAAAGTCTGATAAATTTGCTCAAAATTAGTATTTTCTGTGGAAATCATAGGTTTCATAAAATTAGTCGTTCTGTTTTATTTTAAAAGCTTTTAATATTAGAATAATTTTCTTTTTTCACTCGTTTTGCATTTTAAGTTATCACAAATGTTAAAAAAATCTTGGTAGTACGCTGAATTGAAAGGCATAAAGTTTTGTAAAGTTAAATAGAAACTAAATTATATTGCTATATGGTTATATAAAAGAAGTTGAAAATAAATTTAGTCAATGAATATTCAAATCGTCACTGAATCACCAGTAGTTAACCAAACAGCTTTACCGCCAACAGATTCCAAAGAACGGGTGAAGCAATATGTCCAACAGCTACAGGACAATATTTGTCAGGGTTTAGAAAAGCTTGATGGTAAAGCCCAATTCCAAGAAGATAATTGGCAAAGAGAAGAAGGTGGTGGTGGACGTTCCCGTGTAATCAAAGACGGGGGGGTATTTGAACAGGGAGGAGTAAACTTTTCCGAAGTTTGGGGAGATAGTCTGCCCCCTGCAATTTTAGTACAGCATCCCGAAGCAGTGGGTCAGAAATTTTACGCTACGGGCACATCGATGGTGTTGCATCCACGCAATCCCTATGTACCAACGGTACATCTCAACTATCGCTATTTTGAAGCGGGTAATGTATGGTGGTTTGGTGGTGGTGTGGATTTAACTCCCTACTATCCGTTCAAAGAAGATGCGGTGCATTTCCATCAAACGATTAAACAAGCTTGCGACAAGCATCACCCCGAATACTATCCAGCTTTTAAACGCTGGTGCGACCAATATTTTTATCTCAAGCATCGTCAAGAAGCCAGGGGTATTGGCGGGATCTTCTTTGACTATCAAGATGACAATAGCAAACTGTATTGCGGTTCCGATCACAATAGTCCTGCGGATCTTTATAGTAATGAAGTGGGAAATGTCACCCGTAGTTGGGAGGAA
>CBDUCX010000469.1:0-2906 GCA_965365755.1 uncultured Pleurocapsa sp. | reverse complement strand
AATAATCTGGGACTATTGGCGATGGATTTAGGTTTGAACAATCGCGCCTTAGAATACTTTCAGTGGGCAGAAGGGACGTTATCTAATTCTGGTGGCGTGGGACGAGTTATCACCTACGTTAACTTGGGCTACTATTACAGTCAAAAGAAAAACTATGATCTAGCAGTAGATTATCTAGAGCGTGGTTTAAGTTGGGCTAAGAGTAATGGCGATCGCATTGGTGAAGCTAAGGCACTGACTGGTTTAGGGGAAATTGAATTTCTACGGCAAGATTTTCGCGGAGCGAGTAAAATCCTCGAATCAAGTATTGCCATCTGGGAATCTTTGCGTCCTGGTTTAAGGGATGAACAGAAAATATCTCTGGCTGAAAGCCAAAAACAAACTTACGATCTACTGCAACAGTCTTATATAGCCCAAAATAAGCCTAATCCTGCCTTAATTACCGCAGAAAGAAGTCGAGCTAGAGCTTTTATTGAATTACTCGCCCAAAGAACTTCTACCAAGCTAGATCTAGAGTTATCAACTAAACCACCGAGTCTTAAAGAAATCAAAACCGTTGCTAAAAACCGTCAAGCAACTTTAGTTAGCTATTCGATCATTGAAGACAAACATGGCGAGGAAGCGCAACTTTATATTTGGGTAGTTAACCCCCAGGGCAAAGTACATTTCCGTCAGCTAGATCTGGCGTTGATTAAACAAGAATTTAAAACCTCTATTGCCAGTGTCTCCAGTGACTCCCGCCAAGCAGCAGCAGGGGGCTTAGATCTGAGAAAGCCCCGTCTTCAAGACTATGTAGTTTCTTTTCGGGGCGATGTTCGCGCCAACTCCTTAGAAGCTAGACGCAAGCTCAGTTTTCCCCGCGATGCCTATAAACTATTGATCGAGCCAGTTAAAGACTTGTTGCCAGCAGATCCAGAAGAACTAGTCGTATTTATTCCCCAAGGTTCCCTATTTCTGGTTCCTTTCCCCGCTTTACAAAATAGTGCAGGAGAGTTTTTAATCGAGCAACATACCATCCAAATTTCACCATCGATTCAAACCTTGGCAATGAAGCAATTATCCGCACCTATTGCTCAATCTCCCGCTCTTATTGTCGGTAATCCTGCACCCATGCCCGATTCCCTGGCTCAATTAGAAGGAGCCGAAGCCGAAGCAAATGCGATCGCCGATATCCTGAAAACAACTCCCATAATTGGTCAAGCAGCCACCGAAACCGCAGTAATAGCTAAAATGCAACAGGCTAAGTTAATTCACTTGGCAACCCATGGTTTATTTGACGAACATCAGGGTTTACAGAGTTCTTTGGCATTTTCTACCATTGACAACGACGGTGGTTTTTTAACTGCTGAAGAAATTCTCGATCTAGATTTAGCCGCAGATTTAGTGGTATTGAGTGCTTGTAATACTGGAAGGGGCAAGATTACAGGAGATGGAGTGGTTGGGCTATCTCGTTCTTTCTTGTTGGCAGGAGCGCAAAGCACCATGGTGTCCCTCTGGTATGTCCCCGATCAATCTACCTCTACTCTAATGACTAATTTTTATAGTCAATTGCAAACTAATTCCCAGAAGCCCCAAGCATTACGTCGGGCAATGTTAAGCACGATGCAAGAGTACCCAAACCCCCGCGATTGGGCTGCTTTTATTTTGGTAGGGCAATAATAGGTAGTGAACCGCATCTAGTAGTCTGCCAATTTTAAATTGAGGGGTTGAGATGAGACAAGGAGGACAAGGAAGACAAGGAGACAAGGAGGAAAATTTAATATGGTTGTCTAAAAAATCAACTTATGGTATTTTAGTACTAGTTAAATCAACTCTAAATACCTTGTGCTTATCTTCAGAGATGATATCTTGAACTACTGACACCATTGATAAACCAAATGCAAGACAACACTGCTGCCAAATTATCTCAAACACCAAAGAAGCGAACATATAAGCGCAATGTCCTTGCTCAACCGTTTTTGAAGTGGGCTGGTGGCAAACGGCAACTTCTACCTGCTATTAAAGAGTATTTACCCAAAAGATTTACTCAATATTACGAACCATTTATAGGTGCTGGTGCAGTTTTATTTTCTCTACAACCAAAGAAAAGTATCATTAACGATACCAATAGTGAGCTGATTAACTGTTATCGTGTAATCAAAAATAATCCTGAAGAGTTACTAGATCTATGCGAGGAACATAGAGTCAAAAATTCTAAGGAATACTTTTACTCATTGAGAGAACAGGATAGAAGAGATGATTTCCAGGATAAAAGTCCGCTAGAGAGGGCTGCCAGAATCATTTATCTCAATAAAACTTGTTTTAACGGTCTTTTTCGCGTCAACAGTAGCGGTCAATTTAATGTGCCTTATGGGAATTACTCCAACCCCGTCATTGCCGATCCTGCAGTCATTAGGTCTGTCAGTGCTTATCTTAATCAACGAGATGTCAGAATTCTGGAAGGAGATTTTGCCCAAGCCATTTCTACCGCCAGAAAGGGGGCGTTTGTTTATTTTGACCCGCCATATCATCCCATATCTGACACTTCATCCTTTACTGGTTATAGTGTTAATGGATTTGGGGAAAAAGAGCAAATTAGATTAAAAGAAGTCTGTGATAAGTTGACCGAGCGTGGCTGTCAGGTACTAGTCAGTAATTCCTCTGCTTCTTTGATTAAAGAAATTTATGCCGATTCCAAGTATGAGATCGTGGAAGTTAAAGCATCAAGAGCTATTAACGCGGTGGCTTCAAAGCGTGGCAGAATAAATGAACTGTTGATCCATAACAGATATGATCGCAAGCAAGTCCAAGATTGATCAAGCCTGGGAAATTATTGGCAAATATCTTCAACTATAAACGCTAAAATTTTTGATTGGTTTCTGATTCCAAACTTCCTGCAAAATGCTGGATGAGTTTATTTGCGATTT
>CBDUCX010000468.1:0-2933 GCA_965365755.1 uncultured Pleurocapsa sp. | reverse complement strand
GATGATGCAGCATCCAGCGGGCAATAATTCCCCCACCACGAGAAACAATACCTGTTAAGCGGCTTTTAACTAAAGGCAGATGTTCTATTAAGATACCTGCATGAATCGTCATGTAGTCCACACCCTGTTGGGCATGTTTCTCAATGATATGCAGAAAATCATCGGCACAAAGTTTATCCATATCACCATGGACACTTTCTAGTGCTTGATAGATGGGTACAGTACCGATGGGAATTGGCGAAGCGTTAATGATAGCCGTTCTAATTTGATCCAGATTGCCCCCACCTGTGGACAAGTCCATAAGGGTATCTGCACCATATTTAACCGCCAAGTCTAATTTGGCTACTTCTTCGTTAATATCAGATGAATTTGGCGAAGCACCGATATTAGCATTTACTTTACAACTAGAAGCAATCCCAATACACATCGGTTCAAGGTTAGTATGATTGATGTTGGCAGGAATAATCATTCTGCCTCTAGCCACTTCATCCCGAATTAAATCTACTGGTAAACGTTCTCTGGTAGCAACATAGTGCATTTCCTCGGTAATGATTCCCTGACGCGCATAGTGCATCTGAGATACATTGCCTTGTCCTTGTCGCTTGGCAACCCATTCCGTTCTCATATTTTTGCTCCTTTATAAACAGCTTCCCTCCGCTGGTGCTAACCAGTCTCAGGTTCTTAGGGTATATCTCAGCCTCAATCTTCAGGCACCCCTAGCTACATGGGAATTCTAGCACTATTCACCTTGTCACTTTATTAACCCAAGCTAAAGAATTATTTCTTCATCGAAAGTATTATTGCTGAAATTTATTCCTTAATCCCAAAAATTGAAGCAAGATTACAGATCGTTATAATTATTGAGAAAAATAACTTAATTTGTTGACTTAATTGAACTTTCTAAACTAAAAATAACAATAATTCAGTTTGACAGTCTAGCATAGCAATCAGTATGATTTGGGCTGATTGTTGATAGGTAGTAATATTTATTGATTTTCGGAACTATTATACTTGGTCAATAATATAGATGGAATATACATGGAAATAAGCGTAATTTTCAGGGTTTTTCTGGGAAGTGTCAGCGTTACTTTCTTAGCTTGGTTGATTGTTCATTTCAATGGCAAAACCTTACTAGGAATTTTGGATTTAGTTATTTCTCGTGTATTTATTCAGCATAAATCTAGTGGCACTAGTAAGAATTGGTTATCAGTCGCTACCGAAGCTGAAGTAATTCTGCTGGGGATATCTCCTATGGCGATCGCTGCTTTAATCAGTACGTCTGGAGGTAATTGTCATAATAGTATTCAAAGCTTTCTGATTACTGAAGCAATTATTTTTGGTTTATTTTTAATAATTCCTCATCGTCTTAAAAGAACTAGTAACTTTTTGGGGGAAGAATTTTATCGATCGCGTTGGCCAGTTTTTGTGATAGGTATTGCCTGGTGTTTCGCATTTTCTATTTGGGGATATCTAGCTATTAATCCTCATGTTAATCAGGGCATAGATCGGCTTTTAGTTAATGGTAACGGCGATATGTGGTTTTATATTCAGAGATTTGCTGCTTATACCGTTAATAATGCCAGTTTTGATAATCAACCTGCTTGCTTTTATCTACAAATGAGTCCTAAAAAGCTTAGTTCTTTTATTGGCTCGATCATTGTTTATGCTTCTCCAAATACAGTATATGGCATAACTTTATTTCAAGGATTATTGGGCTGTAGCTTATTTTTGAGTTTGTTTGGTAACTGGGAAAATTTTAACTATCAGGAAAAAAGTTTATCTAAAACTGGAACTGTCTGGGCAATAATTTGGGCGATCTCTTCTCCTGCGGTTTTTTGGCTAATTATTAGCTCTTATTTGTCTAATGCTTTCTTTATCTCAATTTTTGTCTTGAGTTTAACGGCTGCTCGGAGAATTTGCCTTAATTCACATAAGTATACTTTTTATAGTTCACCTATTTTACTCTTTAGTTTTATTCTTAATGTATTCTCTTTCTATATTGTCTTGTTGCCTGTTGCTCTAATTTTTTATCTTGGCACCTTATTTATTTATCGTTATGAGCAATATTTAAGCACCCAACAAGCAGTAAAAAACTTGAGCAAGGTAATGCTAGTGGCTGGCATCAGTGTTTTAATATGTTCCACCTTATTTCTCCATCAAATTAACTTAGCAGAAGTCGCAGGAAATTTAAATACCCTTAAAGAACACGGTAAAAATTTTGTGCCCTTGAATCCTTGGAGTTTGCTTCAAGAAAAACCAAATCCCATGCCAAACATCAAAGATTTTGGAGTCTGGTTCAATGTTATAGTAGGTACTATTTTTTCTGCTTTTATTCTGCGAATAATTTTTCGCAACTTATTTGATTTCAAACAGGATAAAAAAACTAAAATCATTTATTTCAAAGATTTAATTGCTGCTGCATTAGTAGTTGGAATTTATGTGCTATATCTTTTAGCTTATATTCCCTTAGAATACACCTATCGTTTGGGTAAATTTGCCATTTCAATTCTTTATCCCTTGGCAATAGCTGGCACTTTACCTACAGTACTCTGGTTTCGTGATAAATTTTATCTTTATAAACCACGTATTTTTAAACTAGGTTGTACATTCTTAGTAGTTATCCATATAATATTGCATATCGATAAAACGTTATATCTAGGGGCACTACCAACAGGAAAATACCAAATACTCTCTACTAATAATATAGACAATATTGATAGCTTGACAATTATTAAGTGCTCAAATGTCTCTGTTAGCCAACAATATCAAAAACTTCTAGGTTTAGAATTGGCTAAAAAATATCCTGCTCTGGCAATCAATGTAATTACTGACAAAAATTTAATGAATAATTTTCCTACTTCTGATGTGATTATCAAAGGAAAAGATGTTGCTGGTAAAGATAAAAACTTATGTATCTTTAATCTTAAACTTTA
>CBDUCX010000467.1:0-2940 GCA_965365755.1 uncultured Pleurocapsa sp. | reverse complement strand
GAATACGATAAGGATAAATGGAAAAATGACCCTTACTATTAATCCCTCAGACTACGTTCAATTACTTGCTAAATATCAACCGAAAGTTATTGAAACTGAAGCGGAAAACGATCGCGCCATTGAATTGGCACAGGAATTAGAACACAAAGGCGATCGCAGTTTGGAAGAAGATGCAATTCTCGAATTATTAGTTACCCTAATCGAAAAATTTGAGGACAACAATTATCCTCTTCCCGAAGGTACTCCACATTCTATGCTGCTGCATCTAATGGAAGCGTCGGGTATTAAGCAGGAAAACTTAGTTGGTGTAATTGGTTCAAGAGGTGTTGTCTCAGAAGTAGTTAATGGTAAACGTAATATTAGCAAAGCTCAGGCGAAAGCTTTAGCTGAATTTTTCTCAGTTGATGTTGGATTGTTTATTTAGTATTCCCTCTAAGAAATCTTTTAAAATTAAACAGCCAAATGAGTCGCTGTCCAAATTGTCCAACCATCTAGAAGCCATAAAACCATAGTGCAGGTAAATAAAATCAGATACATCCAAGGTTGAGCCAGAGGACGAATATCCACAGTATCAATACCTGTTTTCTCTGTCACTAGATTGACCATGCGATTAAATCCCGCAACGCGCATCGGTAGCAAATAAGCCTTTTCTGCGGTAGGAGAAGTAAAGTAATAAACCATTCCACCCTGTCCCGTGGTACGCATTTTCAGATTGTCAATTTCATTCCAAGATAAAGACCAACCCTTACGGAAAAACTTAGGAACCCAATTGGGATAAGTGACCTGTATTTGATCGTCATCTAAAACTACTCTTTCACTTAAAGCTGCATATACAGCGATCGCACCTAGGGTAATAACGATCCATAATAGCCAAGATGGTACAGGGGCAGCGGTAAAGTCTGCCAGAAACGGTAACGGCACCGTTAAACCAATATAGAGAGATAAAAGTGTGATGCGGATAATAGGAGAAATTTTAAAAATATTCATAGTTATTCAATCTCAAAATTAAACGGTAACCGAGCGTAAACGCCACTAGGGTCATTAAAGGCACTGAGCATCGATAATTCTTGTCTGATCTTCAAAAATTCGGCAGTTACGGGGTCGATCGCGCCTTGAGATTCTAAAGTTTTAACATCGAACAAATGTTGAATTAATTGGGTTTCAAAGCGATTTTGCTGGGGATATTCTTCTAGTTGCCAACTGTTACCCAGTTCCGCTTTTTCAGCTGCGTAGTCGATGGCACTTTCTAAGCCGCCAATGCGATCGACTAAACCAATGTTAATCGCTTCTTTCCCTGACCAAACTCTGCCTTGGGCAATTTTTTTGACTTTCTCTACAGGAAGATTACGATAACGAGCTACTTTTCTCAGGAATAGGCGATAGGTTTTATCGACGGATTTTTGATAAATCGCTAACTCTGCTTCTGTTTTGGGACGCACGTTGGAACTAATATCGGCAAATTCTCCTGTCTTAACCACATCCCAAGTAATACCATTTTGGTTAGCAATCTCTTGGATATTAGATAGTAAACCAAATACGCCAATTGAACCCGTAACGGTGTTTTCCTCGGCAAAGATCTGATCGGCACCAGCAGCAATCCAATAGCCCCCAGAGGCTGCCACATTACCCATGGACACAATCACGGGTTTTTCTTTTTTAGTTAACAGAATTTCTCTTAAAATGACCTCGGAAGCCGTTGCACTACCGCCTGGACTATTCACCCGCAGGACAATCGCCTTAATACTCTCATCTTCTCTTAGTTCCCGAAACTCCTCCGCAAAGCGATCGCTGCCAATGGTTTCAATGCTACCTCTTCCGCCCACAATTGCCCCTTCAGCATAGATCACGGCAATTTTTTCTGCTGCACTGGACGTAACTTCTGCGGAAGGGATCATGCGATTGGCATAGGTGCCTAAGTCAACCTGTCTAAAACTTTCCGTGGCTTCAGTCTCCCCTGTTAATTCGCGTAATTTGGTAGCTACATTATCGTAATAACCAACCTGATCGATTAAATTTGCTTGCTTTGCTTCTTGTGATTCCAAATATCCGTTAGCATCAACTAGCTTTTGCAGCTTATCGGCATCCAGTTCTCTACTTTCGGCGATGGTATCAAGAAACTTACCCCAAAGATCTGTGATCAAAGCTTTGGTTTGTTCTCGATTTGCAGGGCTGAGATCGGAACGAATATAAGGTTCTACGGCAGATTTATAGTCTCCTACCCGAATTACCTGCACTCCTACCCCATATTTCTCTAATGCGCCTTTAAAAAACATTTGCTTGGAACTTAAACCATTAAGTTCCATCATCCCCATGGGATTAACAATCACCTCGTCGGCTAAAGAAGATAGATAATATTCACGTTCACTTAGAGTTACGTCATAGGCAATAATTTTTTTCCCCGCAGCGCGAAACTTCTCTAAGGCGAATCTAACTTCCTCCATCGTGGCATAACCATTGGAACCACCACCTCTTCTGCCATCCAAGAATAATGCTACAATGCGATCGTCCTTAGTTGCTTTGTCGATGGACTGTAAGACTCGACGCAGGGTAATAATTTCTTGCTTTTGACCTGAAAATGCCTGGGCTAAGTTGGCTGCGGGTTTAGAATCTCTGATCTGGGTTGATAGATCAAACACCAATACCGATTTATCTTTGATTCCTTGGATATCTTCATCATCAGAAACTGCCGCTAACAAGATAAAAAATAATCCGCTGACACCAAGACTGAAAAAAAGAAATAAGCCAACCATACTTCCAATGGTGCTAGCAAAAGTCTGTTTTAAAAATTGACGCATTGTGGTGATTTAGGTGAGTGAGTAATGTGAGATAAAATGCAGCACTGCTTTTTCTAGCTAGTATTGTTATACTTCCCGCAAACTTCTCTATCCTTACCATTATTACTGTTAAAGAACAGGTTGATCTAGGTGCATCGATATTTTT
>CBDUCX010000466.1:0-2950 GCA_965365755.1 uncultured Pleurocapsa sp. | reverse complement strand
ACCAGAATAGTTTTACCAGGGCTGATGATGCCTTCCGCTTCCGCTGCATTAATCATATTGACCCCAATGCGGTCTTTCACTGAGGCAGCAGGATTCATTCCTTCTAGTTTAACTAAGATCTTCCCTAGACATCCTTCTGCTTGGGGAATACGGTTAAGCTGTACTAAAGGAGTTTTGCCCACCAGTTCGGTAACATTTTTTGCAATTTTCATAGGGTACAACAGGTAGAGATAAATATTATTTTTGCTTTACTTTATTTTGCTTGCTAATTGTCTGCTCTATCCACAAATTTCCTGCTAATGAATTGTATCTTTACTTTTGTTAACTAATTCATCAAAAAACAGACGAGTAAATCTAAATGATATTCTAACTAGACTATCTTTAATTTATAAACGCGATCGCGAATAAAATCATCGGTGTCAAAACAAAGTCAAAACTCTTTACCAGAGCATGATCAGGACTATTTTAGTAATCAAAATTTAACCACAGACCTTAAAGGACGTTCGGTGCGTGGGGGGGCAATTACGATCTTGGCTCAAGGTAGCAAGTTTGTTTTACAGCTTGGTTCTACCGCTCTGCTGGCACGCCTACTTACCCCCAATGATTATGGACTCATTGGCATGGCCACACCAATTATCGGTTTTGTACAATTATTTAAGGATCTGGGTCTTTCTACCGCCACCATTCAAAGAGATGAAATTAATCATCAACAGGTAAGTACCTTATTTTGGATCAATCTGTTAGTCAGTGGTCTTATTTCCCTAGTTTTTGCAGCTTTGGCTCCTGTGGTTGCCTGGTTTTATAATGAACCTCGTCTATTACAGATCGTTCTGGTCTTATCCAGTATTTTTGTGTTTGGTGGTTTGAGTGTTCAACATCAAGCACTACTCAAGAGGCAAATGAGATTTGCCAGCATTGCCAAAATTGAAATTATTTCTGTCTTCGGGGGAATCTTAACTGCTATTGTTGCTGCTGATTATGGTCTAGGATACTGGGCGTTGGTGATCATGCAATTAGCCACCGCCGTAATCAATACCGTGGGAACATGGCTAGTTTGCAGTTGGCGACCTGGATTACCCAGTCGCAATTCTCAAGTGGGTTCGATGTTAGCTTTTGGCGGTAATTTGACTGGTTTTAACTGTATTAATTATTTTTCCCGCAATCTAGATAATATTTTAATTGGTCAATATTGGGGAGGGGGTCAATTAGGTCTTTACTCTAAAGCTTATCAGTTAGTTTTATTACCCATTCAGCAGATTAATGCGCCGATCAACAGTGTGGCGTTGCCGCTTTTGAGCCGTGTACAAACCGACTCTCAGAAATACGCTCACTATTATTATAAATTTGTTCTGGGGATTGTCTTTTTAGGAATGCCCATGGTGGCATTTTCCTTTGCGGTTACAGATAAGCTAATTCTCTTCGTCTTGGGAGAGCAGTGGCTAGAGGCTGTACCTATATTTAAATTTCTTGTTCCTGCGGCTTTTATGGGGACTTTCAACTTAGCCAGTGCCTGGGTATATCAGTCTCTAGGGAGAACAGATCGCCAGTTACGGATTGGTGTAGTCATGTCTACTTTAGATATTTTAATCTTTTTGGTTAGTGTTCGTTGGGGTGCAATTGGTGTCGCTGCTGCTTACGGACTATCACGACCTTTGATCTGGTTTCCCAGATTTATTTACTGCTATTACGAAACACCCCTCAAATTAAAGCAATTAGCTACTACCTTAGCTAGACCAGCTTTTGCTTCAATTTTTGCCGCAGTTTTAATTATGCTGTTAGATAGTACCCTACTGTCTAATACTCAAATTTTGTTGGCACTATTAATTGATGGTTTAGTTTATGGTCTTTTATATCTAGCAATTTGGACTATTTTGCCCCAGGGTAAACAAACATTATTGGAGCTGTTCCAGCTTGTCAAAGAGTTTAAAAAGTTTAAAGGCGTTGGTGATTAATTCTTGAATTCTTGGTTTACGTAGGGTAAATATTCCTTTTGTCAATACAGTACTTATACTTAGTCAACAAGGAATTGTTAAGTTGAGTTAAGCGATGCAGCGCGGTCTTGGGGGTTTCCCCCATAAGCGACTGCATCAAGAAGTGATCGCCCTTATAACTTGAACAAGATTTGTCAAAGTCTTATGTACACTGACTTTGACAAATCGTCAAAAAAGTTAAATTGTCAAAATAGATAACAGTAGCCCAGTATATCCATCACTAATGATACAGCATTCTCAATAACCGAGGGCGGAGCTTCAACAAACGTAAAATCGTTACCTATTCTCAATAACAACTTTATATTTCTTTGTACTTAAATTAAATTAATGATCCACACCTATATCATGGCAAAAAAGAAAACGGATTTTGTGGGGTCATCAAGTTTAGGAATAATAATTTAATTTATGAGATATCTAATTAGACTAGCTATTGTTTGGTTTTCTCGCCAAATTGCTAGACTCAACGCCCTAATTGTGGCAGAAAATAATCGCTATTTAATGACCAAGCTAAAGCACTGTGGAGAACAAGTGCATTTTCATGGTGCGGTCACGATCATCTCTCCTACTAACGTCACAATGGACGATAATGTCCACATTGGCAATAATTCTTATCTGGATGGACGGGGAGGAATTACGATTGGCGAAAATACTCACATCAGTCGCAATTTTGTTGTCCATTCTTCCAGTCATGATTATCTAGGTACTTGTTTGCCCTATGATGACGTTTATCAGCTCAAGCCAGTGATCATTGGTCGTAATGTTTGGATTGGGACAAATGTAGTAATCGTTCCTGGGGTAACTATCGGCGAGGGGGCAATTATTGGTGCTGGTGCTGTGGTTAGTAAATCAGTTCCACCCTTAGCAATTGTGGGCAATCAACCTACGCGGGTGCTCAAGTATCGAGAGCAAGAACATTACGAAAGACTCGATGCAGCAAAAAGTTATGGTGGCGTATCTGG
>CBDUCX010000465.1:0-2964 GCA_965365755.1 uncultured Pleurocapsa sp. | reverse complement strand
GAGGAAGCGGTTAAACGCCATTTCCGTCTGAGTTGTGTAGCGCAGTCGTTACTTCAACGAGTTACTTGTCGAGGACAGAAATCAGAAAGATTTAAGTTTGCTCAAGAAAAGCAAACCATCGGTCAGTGTGTTTATTCTTTAAATCGGGAGGCCCTAGCTAATTTGCTGTCATTATCTGAAAACTTATTTGCCCAAGGTCAATCTACTCAAAACATTTTGGAGTTGCTTATGCCTGCTTAAAATTGTTTTTTCTTTATTTCAATCTCAAAATTGCCAAGTCGTGTACGCTGGATTTTTGCACCTAATCCGCACTGCTCGTCCCCAACTTCCTGAATATGTGAACCCTATTTTTGGACATAACACTAAATTGCCTCTAATAGAATATTTTATCCAGGAGCAGAAAGTACAGCTAGAAATAGCTGAAGCCTTACACCACTCCCAACTATTAATTGAATGCGCTGAAGCAGCCGAAACAGATGCTTTTCTCTATCTTAAGTGACAAAAGAGGACTCCCGTTATAACTATTTGCGTAACGATAGTGGAGCTAACTAGTTTAGCGGTGAGATGAATTTTGTCCAACAAACAAACTGCGCAGCATCATTATACAGTTGCTTTGTATTTGCTCCAGATATTTATCCTCAATTTCAATTGGGGGCATCCTGCGCTCGTATGCTTTACGGAGGTCATTTACTGTATAGTAATCTTGCCCACTATAGCGATCGCTTTAAATTATTTGAAAATCATCATCTTGCTTTTCATTTGGGCGATCACTATGGGTGGTGGGGTCGTGAATTTGATGATTATAAAGATCATAATCTCAAAGAATATGAAAAATTCAATCCCATTTCTAATTAACATCTGTAAGGAGAGTGTAACTTGGAACAATTAACACAACTATTTAACAATTGGCGTAAAACCTTAACCATCGGTATTATTGCTCTCTTATTTCTAATTGGGTTTAATTCCTTTGTAATCCTCAACCCAGGTCAAGCTGGGGTTCTCAGTATTTTAGGGAAAGCTCAAGATGGAGTTTTGTTAGAGGGCATCCACCTCCGCCCACCTTTGGTTTCTAACGTGGATATTTATGATTTGACAGTCCAAAAATTTGAAGTCCCCGCCGAGAGCTCGACTAAGGATTTACAAGACCTGAAAGCAAGTTTTGCGATCAACTTTCGTTTAGATCCCCTTCAGGTAGTAGAAATTCGTCGCAAACAGGGAACTCTGCAAAATATTGTCGCCAAAATCATTGCTCCCCAAACCCAAGAATCTTTTAAGATTGCTGCTGCCAAAAGAACTGTAGAAGAGGCGATAACCAAACGTAATGAACTGAAGACAGACTTTGATACGGCTTTAAGCGATCGCCTTGATAAATACGGCATTAAAGTTCTCGATACCAGCGTTGTAGACCTTGATTTTTCGCCAGAATTTTCTAAGGCAGTAGAAGAAAAACAAATTGCCGAACAGAAAGCCCAAAGAGCTGTATATGTTGCCAGAGAAGCGGAACAACAGGCTCAAGCAGATGTTAACCGAGCCAAGGGGAAAGCCGAGGCACAAAAACTTTTGGCGGAAACCTTAAGAGCCCAAGGAGGTCAGCTAGTTTTACAAAAAGAAGCGATCGAAGCTTGGCGTGAAGGTGGCGCACAAATGCCCAAAGTTTTAGTCACTAACGGCGATTCTCAGGGAGGAGTTCCTTTCCTGTTTAACCTAACTGAAGTTCAGTAATTTATTTTAGAATTGTTCGAGATGATAGACCGAACAATTCTAAATCCTTTATTTTATTCTTTAACTATTCAATCCGATTCCTCAATAAAATCTCCCGCACTTTTTCTTTCAACTTCTCTACTTCTTCGGGGATTTCTGCTACCGCATCGTCATGATACCATCCAGCTTCAATCAATTTATTTAATGCGGTAAATTCATCTATAGGGGGAGCAGAATACTTATCTATTAAGTATTGAGGAATCCCTCGGTAAATTATCTTTTCCGAGACATCTGTAACCACTAATTTTGATTTAACAACTATTTCTCCCTCTCGGTTTTTCTCTTCTACTTGTACTCTTTCTTTTTTGGTAGTTTTAGTACAAGTAACCTGCCCGTTACACATGGTGTCGTACATCGCGTTAACCGCTAACATACGGAAAATTTTGGCGTTCTGCTGGAGAAACTTATAGCGAGCTTCGATTACTTTTAGGGCAAATCCCTCTTTCTCTTCCTTCCACTTACCATAGGTGCTTTTGCTAATCTTGGCACTCAGATATCCTGTTTTTTCTGAACCAGTTCTCTCAATCGTCTCACAGATCAATTCCGCTATTTCAGGACTATATTTGCTTGATGTTTTCTTAGCTTTGGTCATGAATCATCGGATTGATTTCCCCTCACAGCTCAGAGCGATCGTCAATGATGAACGAGGTGGATCTGTAGGAACGGACTTGTTTACGCCAAGTCTATCACGCCTTAACTATAACGGCAGGTTGACGGATTTCCACAGCCTTTGCCCTCTGGTCAAATTTTTGACAAAAAAATACCCTTTAACTACATTTATTTAGTAGTCAAAGGGATTTAATTACTTAAAAAAGATATAACACTCCTAAGCTTATATACAGACGAAGACTCTCAGCCAATAAAAAATTACTTGCCACCCCAACTAACATATTCATACCAAGCACCTTTAACGCAACCAACTTATACTACATTTATACTCCGTGATTTAATTAGTTGTCATCGCTCTAAATTGAGCGGTGGGGAGATAGTTGCTAGCAACCTAGTTTTCCAGACAGATCTATATTTAAAACTCCAATCAATTGGAGGAGTAATTTATAATCCCAGATAGTTATTGATGATAGTTCCCCATGACGAAGCTTTATTGAGCATAATAGTTTTGATACTTGCACTGACAATGTAATTTACATTTTAACTTTCTTCCGTAAGAAGTCCCCCAGTTTACTGGCGGGATGAATTACGGAC
>CBDUCX010000464.1:0-2966 GCA_965365755.1 uncultured Pleurocapsa sp. | reverse complement strand
CGGTTAGGGCGAATATTACTATTACGGTTTAGTCCACCATGGTCAAAGTCTTCATTGGTGATTGCTACAGCGTAATTATCTAATGTGGCTTGACTGGTAATCTGACAAAGAATTAAATCGTCTCCCGTTAACTTCGCAAGAACTAAAGCTGGACGACGTTTTGCTTGACTTAAGTCTGAAAAGGGAAAGGGAACAATAACCACGTCACCCTTTACAAATGTTGCCATGCCTTATCTTCCTCTGGAGTTGACCAATCTTTGGCTAATGCAGATTCACTAAGTAAAGTAGTTTCTATTTTCTCATTTTGATGTTTATATTTAATGTACTGAATATAGTTCAACACCTCTGGTATTAGTGATTCGGGAATTGCTTCAATTTCAGTTAGCAGAGATTCTTTAGCGTTCATAGCTTTAGCTAATCAATAAAATATGTTTCTAGATTGAGTTTATACAAAAATAGACCTAATTAAAGTATGGCGATCGGTCGGCTACGGGTCGCGTAATCGTTATCTAAATTATTTTTAGATTGAACCATTGCCCAAGCTGATTATTCTACTCGTTCCATTGGGGCGATTTTCGGGATGATTTTAGTTACTCCCATACTGAGGAATTTAACTGCTAAAGTGGCTTTTTTGCCACTACCCAAAACATGAGTAATCTCCCCTGCGCCAAACTCATGATGTAATACGCGATCGCCTACACTCCAATCGATATCGATCGCTTGGGAGGTTTTTTCGGCACGAGTGCGACGACGGTAAGTACCAGCTAAATTAATATTACTATCGATCAACTCTCCAGGCAGCTCTTGTAAAAACTGCGAAGACACCGCAGGTTCTCTCGTTCCCCAGAGACGACGTTCTCTGGTATAGGTTAAAAATAACTGTTCTTGAGCACGAGTAATGCCAACATAACACAAGCGACGTTCTTCTTCTATTTCCAAGGGATCGTTGAGGGTTCGATTGTGGGGTAATAAACCCTGTTCCATACCGACAAGGAAAACCACGGGAAATTCTAAACCTTTGGCTGAATGGAGAGTCATTAAAGAAACTTTTTGCTGTTCTTCGTTTAAATCATCTAAATCAGATGAGAGAGAGGCGCTGGCGAGAAATGCCTCTAAGCTATTTTCTTCGTTATCTTCCTGAAACTGTTGCACCGCGTTATAAAGCTCATAAATATTGGCAATGCGGTTATCGGCTTCGTCGGTTCCCTGCTGCTGCAATTCCTTGACATATCCCGACTGTTCAATAATATGGTTCAGTACTTCTGCTGCTGTCAGATTGTCTAACTGATCTTTGGTGTCTTGGATCATACGAGCAAACTGGTTTAAAGATTTAGCTGCCCGCCCTCCTATGGTATTAACCGAGGTTTCATCATTGACAATTTCCCAGAGAGGAATCCCCATTTGTTGCGAGGCATCCATCAGCCTATTCATCGTTGTCTTACCGATACCCCGACGAGGAGTATTAACGATTCGCAACAGACTTACCGTATCTTCAGGGTTTACTATAATGCGTAAATAAGCGATCGCATCTTTGATTTCTTTACGGTCATAAAACTTCAAACCACCGACAATATTATAGGGAATATTATTATGTAGCAGTAAATCTTCAAAGGGACGAGACTGAGCATTAGTGCGATACAAAATGGAAAAGTCACCCCAGTCTATTTCGGGATTGTTCTCTTTAATTTGCTGCATTTGCTTAACCACAAATCTGGCTTCTTCTTGTTCCTCATCCGCTTTATAGAGATAGATTTGTTCTCCCATTCCCCGCGTCGGTTTAAGAACTTTATCAATACGTTGACTATTATGAGAAATCAGGTGATTAGCTGCTTGTAAAATATTCTCGCGAGAACGATAATTCTCTTCCAGCTTGATCATGGTGCGAGTATCTTGATCAGGCAAACCATCACCAAAATCCTTTTGGAAATCTAGTAAGATGGTGAAATCCGCAAGACGAAAAGAATAGATAGATTGATCCGCGTCTCCCACTACAAAAAGCGATCGCAACTTCCAATTCCACTCACTTTTACGAGTCTCTCCATTAGTCGCCAGTAAGCGAATTAAGTCATACTGAATGCGGTTGGTATCCTGATACTCATCAACTAGGATATGCTGAAATTGTGTATGCCAATATCCCAAGATCGACTCATTCTGCTGAAATAGCTTGACAGGAATCCAAATCAAATCATCGAAATCTAGGGCATTGTTCGCAGCTAGCCGAGACTGATACTCATTATAAATTTCTGAGATAACTCGACCACGATAACCAGGCTCTTGTTTGGCAAAGTCATCGGGAGTCAACCCCTGGTTTTTAGCGTTACTGACAGCATAACGAATCTTGCGCGGGTCAAATTTCTTATTATCTAAATTTAATTCTTTAGTAACAATATTTTTAAATAAACTCTGAACATCCGATTCATCAAAGATCGAAAAATTACGCTTCCAAGTACGTCCTCGCTCATCCCGATACTTATTGATGTCAAAGCGCAGTAATTTAGCAAACAGACTATGAAAAGTCCCAATCCACAGCTTTTTAGTGGTTCTTTTATAGACCCTAGACTTCAAAGCCTTTTGTTCGTATTCCGTCAAAAACTCTAGCCGTTGTCCATGCTGTTCTAATGCCAACTCGGTGGCAAAAATATATTCAATCCTTTCCCGCATCTCCCTAGCAGCTTTATTAGTAAAGGTAACTGCTAAAATATTTTCTGGCGCAGCCTGACGATTACGGATCAAGTTAGCAATGCGATAAGTCAAGGCTCGCGTTTTACCCGAACCTGCCCCCGCAACCACCAACATGGGGCCACAGTAATGTTCTACAGCTAGACGTTGTGAAGGATTGAGATGGCTTATAAAATCAGTAGTCATACTTGGGAAAGATGAAGGACGAGAAATAAAGGATGAAGGATAAAGTAGCTGAGTCTACATTTTACTTGACTAGATGAATCCAGGTAATTGTATCTTTCACA
>CBDUCX010000463.1:0-3040 GCA_965365755.1 uncultured Pleurocapsa sp. | reverse complement strand
TCATAAACATCATTAGCCAAGAATCTTTGCATTTCATCCAGGATAGTTGGACTATCATCAATGCAAGCTACCTGCAATTTCCCTGAGAGGGCTTTTGCGGAAGCCGAACTCTTAGGGGGAATATGAGGCAGCAGATTGAAGGGTTGTGGTGGCTCACGAATGGCAATCTCGCCGCTCTCAATATAGGGATGTAATAGTTGAGCAATTTTCAACTCATCTTGATTAAGAATTAAAGCCAGTTGACGAAAGCTCAAACCTTTGAGAAATTTGGCTATTTTTAACAGAATTGGTGGGGAAGATTGAGTTAGTGATTGAGAATCAGCTAAATAAGGACATTGATAAGGAGATAAAATTGCAGTGTTAAATTTCTGCCAGCCTTGAATTCGCTCCTGCATCTTTTGTAGCAAAGAAGACAGATCTATATTTTGAAATGTCACTCTTGCTGCCAAAGCATGTTGAGGTAAGTCGGTAGTATTTTTTAGCCACTTATATTCACCCTCTTTAAGCCACAAAAAAGTTTCAATCGCTTCTTTACTTAAGCTATTAAAAATTTTCTCTGTCTGAGTGCGATCAAGGTGCTGTCGTAAAACTAGCCAGTTTATCGAGGGAATAATACGTCCCCCTTCTAACCAATTAAACTGTTCTTTTTGCTGTTCAGCAGAAGATATGGGTATAGACTTTGCTGCTGCTGCCGCATTTTGAAACCCAAGGGTGCGAAGATGATGATCTAAGGTAATCATCAATTGCTGAACAGAGTTAGCCGCACATTTAACTTGTCCCTGTTCGAGATATATATTCCAGCGTACGCGATCGCTGGCAACTTGTAAGATGCCACTAGCATTTGAACTAGATAAGTCTGTTAGCAATTTTGTGGGATTTAAAATTTGACTCATATAAAAACTTTTTGGTCAAACCAGATTAATAACTATTGATAGTTACTGTTATAGTTCCCAAATAACTTCTTTTTTTATCAAGAGAAATCTTTACGATGCAGGACTTAACAAAATTCAGCGACTACGAGAAAGAATTAGGCTTGTGGCAATTATGACTGTGGTTTAGACTAACTCATGTTTAGACTTGTTTAAACCATAGTATGTCTTGTTATCAGAATTTGCATCTCAACCATAATGCGCTCTACTATTAAAAATCTTCCCTGGATCGATGTCTCGATTCTATTACTAGCATTAATAGTAGCGTTGCTGGGTATTGGCAACTATGGCTTGTATGAACCCCATGAAGGTCATTTTGCGATGGTTGGTCAAGAAATGATTTGGCGCAATGATTGGATTACTCCTCATCTCAATGGGTCACCTTATCTCAATAAGCCACCATTACTATATTGGCTGATCGCTACTGCCACCAGTATTTTTGGTTCATCTGAGTTTTCCGCTAGATTCCCGGTCGCTATTGCCGGTTGGTTGGGTATTGTTATTGCTTGGCAATGGACTAGAGAACTGTGGGGTATTAATCCTAGTCGAGTTGCTGCTTTAATGCTTTCTGTAACTTTGGGCTGGTTTATTTTTTCCCACCAAATCTTGATTGATGTCTTACTGGGAACTTTATTGATCAGCAGTAATTATTTCTTATGGCGATCGCTTTATCAACCCCAGGCAATTCTAAATTGGTGGGTTGCTTATGTATCTTTGGCATTGTGCGTCTTAACCAAAGGATTAATTGGGGTGGTGTTTCCTCTCGTAGGATGTTTGACCTTAACCATTGTGCGACAAGATTGGGCAATAATCAAGCGTATCCGATTGTATCAGGGCTTATTGCTGATATTACTTTTGGTATTACCCTGGTTTATTGCTGTAGAGCAAGCTAATCCAGGTTTTTGGCACTATTTTATTGTTAATGAGCATCTTGATCGTCTCTTAGATCGTCGCTTTCCTCCCGACTATGAAGTTTCTAAAATTAGTGCGGGGGGTTATCTGGCAATCTCTGCCTGTTGGAGTTTTCCTTGGATTTTGCTTTTGCCATCGGTAATAAAATCTACTTGGAAAGAGTGGCAAAGGGGATTGTTAAGCAACGCTTCCCTGCTAGATCGCAAAAATAGTGATGGGATATTTTTATTAGCTGCTGCGGCAATTTTGCCCGTAATTTCATTTTTACCCCTCTCCTCAAGGTTAATTTATTACAGCATTCCCGCTATTCCCCCGTATATTATTTTGTGCGCTGGTTGGTGGAGTAAGCAGCACCATTCTTCATCTTCCGTGAAACAGAAATCAACCCTGATTAATTACCCAATATCTAAATCTAAGACGATTCTAGCCTCTCCCATAGGAACACTGTGTAAGTCTTCGATACAGTTAGTCAGCTATTCTATCCCAGCCAAAACTATTGATTTATATGGTGTGATCGCTTTAATTTTAGGAATCGGTTTCTATAGCCTAACTGCCGTTCTCCCCTCGATCATTATCTTATTGCCTACCGTTTTGCGGACTCCAGAAATCACGATGTTAATCACTGTAGTGGCGATCGCTTTAGGAACAGGTTGGTTAGTTTCAGGCATAGGTATATTTAGGCGCTCTTCCTGGGCATGGCTACCAATATTTATCGTTTTAACCATTACCTATATAGCTACAATTAGAGGGTTTTCTCTTTACCAAGATGTGCGTTCTTCCAAGAATTTGGTGCAACAGGCAAATTCCTGCTTGAGTGTTGATACGCTCTGGACATTTGAAGGTTCAAGAGAAATTGGCGCAGCAGGGGCAATTGGCTATTATCTCAATCAAGCTCAAATTAAGCATAATTTGCCCAATGTAGCTGAACAGAACACCTATCGCACTGTGTTGGTTCTCTCTGATGGTGGCGAAAATCGTCTGCCTCCCAAGTTTCCTGGGGCTGATCCTCAATATTTAATTTCCCAAGCAGAACTACAAACTTACTGGAATAGCGATCGCCCTGTAGTATTTCTGACTGACTTTCTCCGTCAACCTAACGATAGCAGTGATCCTCTTACCCTTAACCTACCTCAAGGGGCAACCAAACCTTACCTAACTATTGATCAACGCCGACTTTATCTCAATCAGGCTGCTCAAAA
>CBDUCX010000462.1:0-3045 GCA_965365755.1 uncultured Pleurocapsa sp. | reverse complement strand
AAAATTTCGCCGTCTCTATAACAAGGCTAATCTTCAGACTGAAGAAGTGGCAATGTTGCGGGGAATTTTGCGTCAAATTCGTTGGGCAAAGCAAAATCAATCAAAATCACCTGATAAGTAAGTAGGGCGAAATAAAATCAAATAGGTTAAGAAGTATGAATTAGGTTAAAGCCATTACGACTAACGACTAACAGTCCTAACAAGTTAATTTTATTTATAGATTATTCAAGGACAATAATGAATTAGCAAAGTCGATCGCCTGTTGTGGGGTAGAGATCTGAGACTCGATTTGAGCTATCTGAATCTCGGTGAGTAATTTGCCGATCACAGGGGAAGGTTTCAAGTTCAATTGACGGATTAAGTCATTCCCTGTAACTAAAGACTGAGGATGAGCAACTTGATCTGCTGGATCTAGATAACGCTTAATTAAAGGTTGGATAATTTCTGAGGATACTCCAGTGGCGATCGCTCTAGCGATTAAAAGAGGAAAAACATCTTTAACTGCTAAAAACCAAAAATACTGTTCTCGTAGACTCAGATCATGTTTCATCTGTTGTAATTGAGGTAGATACTTGACCGTTTTCACGACAGCTTTGATTTGAGCGCGGGCATATTTTAATTGAGTCAACTCCGCTTCTGCTATCTCAGGTTGATCGGCAACTAAGGTGGCTAACGGAGCCAGAATAGCTAATTCAGGTAGATTCAACCCCAATCTAAGACAATACTCAATTCCCCGATCAAGAGCCTCTAGCTGCTCTATCTTGGTCTGATTGATGCTGGGTAACCAAAACTTTAATAACCCATCTTCTATAGCTGTTATTAGCCACCTACTACCCTGGGGTGCAGTAAAAATATAGTTTAATTCCGCTTGAACTCTTTCAGCCGCAACTGTCTTTAACCAGGAAGTGCGATCGCCAATTGCCCTTCTGGTTGTGGTTTCAATCTGAAAATTTAGCTGTGCAGCCTGACGATATGCCCTGAGTAATCTTAGGGGGTCATCCTCTAGATTTTGTGGCGAAACCATCCGCAAGACACCCTGCTGGAGATCTTGTAATCCCCCCAAAGGATCGACTAACTTTTGTGACTGAACATTATAAGCGATCGCATTGATAGTAAAATCTCGTCTGTTTAAATCTGCTTCCAGACTTGACCCTTCCTGTCGGGCAAAATCCAAAGTCCCTTGAGGAAAAACCACCCTCGCAATTTCTCTTTCGGGATCTAAGACGACAAAACCAGCACCATAAAAATTAGCAATTTGTCTAGCGGTGGCGATCGCTTTCTCAGGCAACACAAAATCTAGATCTAAGGGAATTTTGTAACGGTTGAGCAGCGCATCTCGTACTGAACCCCCTACCAGATAAGCATTGTTAGGTAATTGAGTTAAATCCCAGGGAAAATCGACTGTGGCTAGATATGATTTGACTTGTGCGACGCTCATCTAAATTTATTTAACTAAAATTATCCAATCTATTGCTGTGTGAGCTAGATTTACAATTAAAGCATGAAGCTCATTTATCAATAGCCCAGTGATAAGAATATGTGTATCTGTATCAACTGCCAATATGTCGATCGCTGTCAAACCTACAATGCAGTGGAAACTCAGCACCAGCAACCCCATTTGACCGAAAATCCTACTTTTGAACCAATTGAACCCAGCATCAACGTTAATATTCGTACAGTGGGTGAGACGATTGAAATGGAATGGGATGTCGTCGGCTGCCAAAGCTTTGTTGAAGAAACTGGCAAATGGTCGAAACTACGCCCAGGAGAAGCAATACCAACTTAAAATTTTAGTTTGCTTCTGCCCTATTTGCCCACCTTACAAGGTTGAATATTTTTCCGCTTTCCGTCTGATAATAATTAATTACATCAGGGGCTTTTTTGATTGGCGATCGCTCGGCTACGGTTTGCATAATTGCTCCAAATCAACTACATGAGTATGTTGTAAAAATTCCTGCCGCTATCAGCTATTCTAATTTGTAGTATAAATTTTTTTAGGAGTTAAATTTTCATGCGTTTGACTGTTCCCATGACCATGATGGAGTTTTTCCGTAAAAGTGGTGGCAAATGGTATACCGAAAGAAGCGTACATCATTTTGATGCTGTGACGGATGAATCAGGGAAATCAAACTTAATTGTCACAGTAATCGAACCTGATGATCCCAGGGTTGAGCAGGCATGTGATTTACAGGGAATCAATCCCTCACAAGCTAAAGGAGGCGGAACCTTTAGTTGGCAAGATAATCTAGAAGAAAAAGAACCTAACCCTAACTACGCTGCGGTGTTAATTGATGTTCCAGATGATGAGACAGGACGCAGTGGAAGATTAATCCGTGATAAAGGTTATGTCGATGGTCTACCAGTAATTAGTCGCTACTGGTTTGGCGAAGATGGTATCTTAACAATTAACACCGATTACGATAATAATCAGGGACAAGAACGCTGTTGGTTTTTGACCGATGACTTCAGAGTCAGAGTGAGTACAGTGCAAATGCTCAATGGGGTAAGCTTAATGGCTTATTGTTCTGAACGCCGTTGCGTCTCACCAGAAGATCTGAAAAAAATGGCTCAAAGTCATCATCAAAATTTAGCATCAACGGCAAGAAGCCCAGCATCATAATCTTTGATTTGATGCCTGGATGAATTGCCGACATAGTTTTTCGGCGTAGTTGATTTGTGGTATTATAACTCTAATCTTTGATAGGTCTGCATGGTAATGACATGGGCTGTTGATTCGAGGAATAGTGGAAAGAGGGAATAGCTTTGTACGTGAATCCGACCCGCCGTAGCTTATAAACTACGATCCAAGCTAAATATAAGCGTGTACAAGTAAAACTAAAAATATTTTGACCTGTGGGACGCGGGGTAAAGCCTATCGCCTGGACGTAAGACTAGATATTGCTTGCAATCTTTAGCTGACCTTTGGGTAGGAAGCCGACGCTTTAATCTTCGATTAAGCGTTCAGTAGTTCACAAACATGTGCAGCAAGGATAATTTGTAATATAAAACTGATGGAAGCGATTTAAGTTGTGTATTCGGCGTTAA
>CBDUCX010000461.1:0-3080 GCA_965365755.1 uncultured Pleurocapsa sp. | reverse complement strand
TCAGAATCAATCGATTGGTTAGAGCGATGCTGGTCAACAGAATTAGATGTCATTAACGATCTATCGATGGTTGTTTATCCTTAGTCTTCACTAACCACTAACTATTAACCCTATTACCCTGCTTGACGGGAATCAAAAATTAAAATCATGACACAAACACTAATCTATCAACCATTCGGCGAAGTAGCCAATAACCCTATTGGTTTCGGTAAAGACGTTGCAGAGCCAGTCTGTGAAGGCTTGAATTTGGCTCTTGCTAGTTTCCAAGGACTATATCTGCAATACTTGAAACATCATTTTGTAATTGAAGGTGCAGAATTTTATTCTATCCATCAGTATTTTCAAGAAAGTTATGATGCGGTGCAGGGTCATGCTCACGATATTGGAGAACGTTTAAACGGTTTGGGTGGTGTCCCCGCAGCTAGCTTTAGCAAATTAGCGGAGCTTTGTTGCTTTACTCCCGAAGAAGATGGCATTTTTGACTGTCGCCAAATGATTGTCAATGACTTGGCAGCAGAACAAAAAATCATCGAGCTGATTCGCTCTCAGGCATCCCAAGCGGAAAGTTTGGGCGATCGCGCCACCCGTTATCTGTACGAGCAGATTTTACTAGCTACTGAGGAGAGAGCCTTCCATCTCGATCACTTCTTAGCTCACGATAGTCTGACTTTAGGGTTTGTCGCAGCCAGCAACGGGAGTAATTAACCTTACATTCGTTCAGGGTTTGAAATGCCCAAGCCCTGACACTAAGTTCGAGCCAGTATCTATCATGAATAATCGAGTCAAGGAATTAGGTCAGTTTTTACAACAGGAGTTAACGGTATCCTCCTCCGAAGTTGCTCTAGTCATGCAAAAACAAGAGGAATTAAATGCACCTATACCCATGCTTCTCTGGCAATACGGTTTAGTATCGCGGACTGGGTTGGAGAGGGTATTTGATTGGTTGGAAGAGCGTTATTAGCTCCTTAAGAGTAAAAAACAAAGAACAAAGGACAAAGGACAAAACCATGGGGTCAATACAGATTAACGATACAACTTTACGGGATGGTGAACAGGCAGCAGGTGTTGCTTTTACTGTCGCTGAAAAAGTTATCTTTGCTACCTTGATGAATACGATTGGAGTACAAGAGCTGGAAGTGGGTATACCTGCAATGGGTAGTACTGAAGCCGAAGCCATTACTCAGATTAATAATCTGGGGCTGAAAACTCTAATTACGGGCTGGAATCGGGCAGTAAGGTCGGATATCGATGCTTCTCTGGCTTGTGGTCTAGAGCGTGTGCATATATCTGTTCCTGTCTCCCAAATTCAAATCGCCGTTAAATTTCAAGGTAACTGTCAGTTAGTTTTTGACCGACTGCGGGACACGATTAACTATGCTGGCGATCGCGGTTTGTATATTTCAGTTGGTGGGGAAGATTCTTCCCGTGCCGATGAGAGCTTTTTACTTGATGTAGCTTTGGCTGCTCAAGAATATGGCGCATCTCGTTTTCGCTTTTGCGATACGGTAGGTGTCCTCGATCCTTTAACTACTTATCAGAAAGTAGAGCAGTTAGTCAATCGGCTAATTATTCCTATAGAGATGCACACCCATAATGATTTTGGCATGGCAACAGCTAACGCCTTAGCGGGAATCAGAGCAGGGGCAACCTCTGTAAACACTACCGTCAACGGTTTAGGGGAAAGAGCTGGCAATGCTGCCTTAGAAGAAGTCGTCATGGCACTCAAACGCATCTATGGCATGAATATTGGCATCAACACCACTAAATTTAAACAAATATCAGAATTTGTCGTTGATGCTTCTGGTTGCGATGTTCCTCCCTGGAAAGCGATCGTTGGTGATAATGCCTTTGCCCACGAATCTGGTATTCACGGACATGGAGTACTACAAAATCCTGCAACTTACGAGCCATTTGACCCCCAAGAAATAGGACGCGATCGCCGTTTAGTAATTGGTAAGCATACTGGCAAACATCTGGTTACTAACCTGCTGCAACAACACGGTATTGATTTAAATAACGCAGAAACGCGATCGCTTGTAGATGCAGTACGAGACTTGTCAGTGGAGTTAAAGCGCAGCTTAACCCCCGATGAGTTATTAAATCTAATTCCGAATAATTAGTCCTTGGTTAGTGGTTAATAATTTTTTATCTAACCACTAACTACTAACCACTAACCACCAACAAAAAAATGAAAGTAATGCTCCATAAAAACGATCTGGGACATTTATCAGTATATGTTCCCAAGAAAGATTTAGAAGAAGAAGTAGTTGAGCAAACTGCTACTAATGAAGGCAGAATTTTAACTCTAGCAAATGGTTGGCAATTGTCTTTTAAAGATTTAGCAGAAGATACTAAACTACCGAAAACTTTTAATGCCAGAAAATTGTAAAAGCTTATCTTGATTAGCTATGAAGTTTGTCAAGCGTCTAACCACAATACCCAAGAGAAACACTCAACTATCTCTTGCTGTCAGATCCAAATTTTCCTTTCTCTTACTCATAACTCTAGCTTTGATATTTGATATTGTAGTTCAACCAGTAAATCCAAAGCTATCAGAGAGTCAATTTTTACCCGAAATCAATAAAGCCAAATAGCCAAAAGATTAAGTTCACTTTTTTTAATTTTGATTAGTACACATAGTGAAATATTAGTAATAGGAGAAAAACATGAAAGACCTAAAACGAATTCGAGAAGAACTTACGACTATATTACTTTTTTTGCTTACCCTCGCTTTTACTTCGAGTAACCTCACTCCAGAACTCTTAGAAGATAATTCTATATCTCAAAGATTACCAAAGGCAGCAGTAATTAATTAGTTTTTTGGGGCTTCTAGTATATCTAGAAAATTGACCACAAATAACTAATGACTAATAACCGATGACCAATAACCAATAAATTATCCACACACACAATAGTATTCAAAGGAGTTTCAGTCATGACTAAAATTGGAATTTTTTACGGCAGCACCGCAGGAGTAACTCAAGAAATCGCCGAAAAACTAGTGGAATACTTCGACGAAGGAGTCTGCGATCTTTACAACATGGAAGAAGACTTTGATGATTTTGACGATATGCTGCAAT
>CBDUCX010000460.1:0-3090 GCA_965365755.1 uncultured Pleurocapsa sp. | reverse complement strand
TTATTCTTGATTACTGTAACCGAAAATTAAATAGAAATACGATCATGCAGAGTAAAGAACGTCGCCCAACTCCCGATGAAATCCCACCCCAGAAGTTAGACTATCCCGCTTCTCAAAGAGACATGAAGCCCCAGCCAGATAGTGACTTGTCTAATTATAATCCTGCTGATAAATTGACGGGAAAAGTAGCGTTTATTACTGGCGCTGATTCTGGTATCGGTCGGGCTATAGCGATCGCTTATGCCATGGAAGGGGCAGAGGTCGCTATTTTTTACCACGAAAATGATGTTGATGCCGAAGATACGCAAAAGATGGTCAAGGAAATTGCTAATAAAGACTGTCTAATCATCAAGGGTGATGTTCGTAACTACGAAGATTGCGAAAAAGCGATTAAACGAGTAGTGGATCGCTTTGGTAAATTGAATATTTTGGTTAATAATGCAGCCTACCAAATGGTACAGAAGAAGTTTGAGGACATTTCTTTAGAGCAGTTTCGGCGTACGATGGAAACTAATGTCTTTGGCTATTTCTATATGGTGAAAGCGGCAATGCCTTATTTAGAAGAAGGAGATGTAATTATCAATACTGGTAGCGTTGTGGGCAAAATGGGTAAGGGCATGCTGGTAGATTACGCCACTTCCAAGGGTGCTGTACATACCTTTACTAAATCTCTGGCTTTGAATTTGGGCGATCGCGGTATTCGCGTTAATTCAGTTGTTCCTGGCCCTGTTTGGACTCCGAATATTCCTGCAACTATGCCCATTGAGAAAGTCGGTAATTATGATACTGACGGCATTATCAAGCGTGCAGCCCAACCTGAAGAATTAGCACCAGTTTATGTTTTTCTGGCTTCTGCTGACAGTAGTTTTGTCACTGGCGCACTCTATGACGTTACAGGCGGGCAATTGTCTGCGTAGTTATAGATCTAATAACGGGTCTAGATATCACAATCCATTCGGGCAAAAGTAATTGCATCAAACCCGAAGGCAAACATTAAAGGCATGGGGGATATCAAGATACAACTAGCAAACAGAGCGACTACACTGACGATAGCAGCAGAAAACAACCACATTTGTTCGTTGTTAGTCATCCCCTTTTCGCTTTTGATCAGTCTCATGACTTTTTGCGGAATTGGTTCAGGCATCACACAGTTAGGTGGAAATGCCCAGTAATGGTTGTAGCGTTCTCTAACCAAATCTGTCCAACCGTTGCGATCGCACCATTCTTGAATCCATTCGTCATGAAAGTGTTGCATAAGGAAATTTTTCTATTTTCTATAAGTAACTAATTTGCTAAAAAACTATGGCGTAGTAAAGGTTTAAATATGAGTCAACAAATCTTTGTTTAATTAGACTAACAAACACACTATTTTTTTTAAATACTTATTGCCTTTTACTTAACAAACCTTAAACGTAATTAGTTACGAAACTAGTATCAATAAGCATAATTGCCCAAGTACTATTTTTAGTCACTTAATATATCTTGATTACGTTTTGTTTACTTAAATTAAATAAAAGACATAGTGCCTAAAATAAAGATTTATTTAATAACTATCAAGTCTAGTTTCCGTACAGATAAAATTTAGCTTCATATCCCAAGGATCTATTGGTAACTGAACCAGATAAGCAAAATCAAACACAATGCCAATAGTAGTAACAGTTGAACCTTGAGCAGAATTTAATAAGCGATCATAAAAACCACCACCATAACCAAGACGATATCCTTGTCGATCACAGGCTACGGTAGGAACTAGAATTAGATCTGCTTTCTCAGAATCAATAACGGTTGCACTTGTAAACGGTTCTTTAATACCATATTTTCCAGTTTGTAACTCCTGTCCAGGTTGCCAAGTATGCCAAACTAAAGACTTGCCCACACAGCGGGGAAAACCCCAGTTTTTGTCCAGACTAAATAAAGAAATTAGATCTGCTTCTTGACGAAAACTAAAATATGCCAGAATAGTCTGCGCCTCTTTAAATAAAGCATTTTCAGATAAGCGATCGCAAATCAAGCTACTTTTTTTCTGCCATTGTGCGGTAGAGATCGACTGTCTTTGCTGTAAAATTCTGCGACGTAATGTAGACTTATTTAGCTTCGACATTAAAAATAATTAATTAACTTTACTTTAATTAACTCAACTAGAGCTGCTTGAGCATTTTTACATGGACAATACCAGCTTCGCTAAATTTGTCTCCTACTATCTCAAATCCCAACTGTTGATATAGTCTGGCAATATATTCTTGAGCGTGAACTATTACCAGGGATTTATTCTGTTGTGAGATAACTTTTAATGCAGTTTCCATTAATTGCCTGGCAATACCTTGCTTTCTCGCTTCGGGTAGCACAGCTAACCTTTCAATTTTGACGGTATTAGGAGCAATTTCCCTAATTCTGGCTGTTCCTATGGCCTGATCATTTACATAAGCTAGAAAATGAACTGCTTGCTCATCTAAACCATCAAACTCTAGCTCTGGCGATACACCCTGCTCTTCCTGAAATACCTTAGTTCTGATTTGCCTGATGGCGACTATCTCATCTTGATATTTTACAGTCTTAATCCGTAACGAGTTGCTCATAGGTTGCAGTGAAAATTAATTAGCCATCATGAACTGCGTACCCCAGTACAAATGAAAATGTATTTTCAAGTCAGGTAGGCAGAATTAAATATAAAACCAAAATAAAAAGAACGAAGTCAGGAGTAAGTGTCTTTTAACCTACTACCCACTACCCACTACCTTTATTTTATCGAACTAAAAAACTTTATTGTTTTTTGATATTTTCTTAGCGATAACTTTACCAAAAGCATTGTTTGAGAATAATAAAATTATCTTATATGTATTACTAATAATTTTATTTTTAAATCTCACATGCTCTTCAGACATTATTGCAAAAAGATTACTAAATTCGGTCTATTCTCTACTATTTTACTTAGCCTGTTAATAGATCCTAACTTCAGTAAATCCCATCAAGCTTTCGCCTCTACTTCTGAAGAACAACCTGAAGATATCAGTATTATAAATCCAGAGGGCAAAATAGATTATAAACGATCAAATAAGTATTTTGGTCTTGGTATTGGTTATGCAATCAGGG
>CBDUCX010000459.1:0-3108 GCA_965365755.1 uncultured Pleurocapsa sp. | reverse complement strand
TTGATTTACTTAATTCTAGTAATTCAGTTCGGTTCGTTTATTCAACCCCTGGTAATGATGCTTTCGATTCCCCTACAGTTAATTGGGGTGTTTGGTGCATTATTACTGGCTCAACAAACCCTCTCATCCGTTTCTATCTTAGGAATAATTATTCTCTCTGGTATTTCCGTCTCTGCTGCGATTCTGCTACTAGAATTAATCCTCACTAAGCGAGAAGAAGGAGTACCCAGAGCCGAAGCCATCCGCCAAGCTGCACCAGTGCGACTCAAAGCTATCTTTATGACTACTTTGACTACCATGATTGTCATCGTGCGATTAGCTTTTTATCCCGAAACGGGCATGGATGCTTATTCTCCCATTGCCACAGTGGTTTTAGGTGGGCTGACTGTTTCTACCTTGTTGACTCTAATTGTGATTCCCATCGTTTATACCTTTGTTGATGACATTACTCAGGGGGTGAAAGGGTTACGTAGAAAGAAACGTTCTTCTCGCAAACAGTTAATTCAATAAATAGAAAGCTTTTGTTTGTTAAAAACCAACTCAAAAAGCAATGAAAATTAAAATTAATAGTAATACGCTTAACTAACCTGTTAAGTGTTAATTTTTTATTTTAAAATCTTTCGATATTGACCAGATTAGTTCATAGTATCTTTCAAAAGCTTGAACAATTTCTGTATTTTTGATAGAGATTACAGTGTTTCTCTTTCCAACACCAGGAATTGCTAATATAACTTCTTGTTCATCAATAATCATAAAGTTGATAGCAGGATTTAAAGTATTGTTAGAGTCAATACATCTTACATAATATTTTTCAACTTCTGGTCTTGACTTAAACTTTAAGACTCTTTTTTCTCTATAAGTATCGGAAAAATCTCCTATATATGTAATGGTTATATCATTATCTAAAATTATTCTTTCATAAGCTTTTTCAAAATAAGTGATAGATGTATTCTGTCTAGTAACATCATATAGTGAAGCATGACGAACATAATTTCTTGCTGAATTCATTGCTTGAGCCATGTGCTTGAATGCGTCACCGTCATTATCAAATTTTACAATTTCAAACTTACCCTGTATTGACTGTTCGAGCTTATTTTTAATGTTCTCTATTTCGGCATTTTGTTTTTCAGATTGAGCGACAAAGGCAGCCATTAAAATACCTATTGCAGCAACAGAAATTTGAATAAGACTTTCAGAACTTAGCTTTAGCCATCCCAAGAGGCTTAAAATACTTATAATGCCAGCAATAATACCAGTTATAAGTACAATAGACTCGCTTCTTACTGAGCTTAATAAGCTTATTCTTGTTTCTCTTGGCATTTCTTAGTATATTTTGCGAATTACATTGCAACTTTTAGCTTATTACAATATCTTTCCAAAAAGAATAATAACTATTTTTGCTGTTCTATCAATTCTTCTCGATCAAAAACCATATAAGTTTTCAGAGATTTGAGCAATTGCTATCTCGTGGGGAGAGAGCTAGGCGATCGCTAACTAAAATCTTGATACACTTAGCTATAAGCTCAAAATTTTATACAAGCTCATGCGGATTATTGCTCGTAGCACTTTACGCGATTTTTGGCAGAAATATCCCGACGCGGAACAGCCTTTAAAATCTTGGTATAGTGAAGCATCTCGTGCAGTATGGCAAAGCCCAACTGATGTTAAAAACCTTTATCGTAACGCTAGCATTGTTGCTAATAACCGTGTTGTCTTTAATATCAAAGGTAATGACTATCGCTTAATTGTCCATGTTAGATACGATATAAATATTATTTTCATTCGCTTTATCGGAACGCACAAAGAATACGACAAAATAGATGCGACAACTATCTAAATAAGTTGAATTATGGAATTACGTCCAATTAAAACAGAATTAGATTATCAGAATGCACTGCAAGAGATCGAACAACTGTTTGATGTCGAACCTAATTCGCCAGAATGCGATCGCTTGGATATTTTAACTACATTAGTAGAAGCTTACGAACAAAAACATTTTCCTATTGAAGCACCCGATCCAATTGAGGCAATACTTTATTATTTAGAAGCTCGCGGATTATCCCATCGAGATTTAGAAAGTTCTATTGGTAATTCCGAACAAATAAAAGCAATCTTAAATAGACAACAACCTTTGACTTTAAATGTAATCCGACGCTTAAATAAAAATTTAGGACTTCCCGCAGAAATATTAATTCAGCCTTATTCGGTAGTAAAAACCTCTGCGTAAAGGAAGGCGATCGCTTTTACGCAAAAGACTCTTTCAATTCCAGATTGATTTTGTCAAACTATATTTCTGCTACTGTAAGTAGTAGACTGTTGCAGATATAAAATATGAACCTGAAAGTTATCGTTTGGCAAGAAGAAGATGTCTGGTGTGCTAATGTACCTGCTTTACCTGGCTGTCATACTTGGGCTGAAAGCTACGATGAATTGATGGAAATGGTTAAGGAAGCAGTGGAAGGATGGCTAGAAGTGGCTAATGAGAAAGAAATGCCAACTGAAAATCAGCAATTAGTGGAGATTTCTGTGTGAAATCTATTTCTGGTAAAAAGCTCTGTAAAGTTGTAGAGAAATTTGGCTGGACATTAGCTAGAGTCAAAGGCAGCCATCATATATATACGAAAGAAAATATATCTAAAATCGTTGTTATTCCCGTACATGGAAATAGAGATTTACCAAAAGGAACTTTGAGAGGCATTCTTAAAGATGCTGAATTAACCGAAGAAGATATTTAAAAGCTTTTTTGCGGTCTTTTTCTACCCACCATGCTAAATCTTCAAATCCGCAAGAATCAAATTCCAAGTTTCTCATATGCGAAGCGGTGACGCGACGAAGGAGCTAATCCTTTAGGAATCCTTTAGGACAAGTTTCCTCTAGAGAAATTCCAGTTTGACCGAGAGGGGTGGCGAGGTTTCCTCGCCATACCCAATCGAGGTGTTGACGTTTCTTGGCTTCCAGAAGTCTTTTTTTCATGGTTTCGCTTTTCAATAAATAACTGGTTTCATCTTCGCAGTTAACTCTTCCCATATTTGGATAGGAACTATGACAGCAATGCGATCGCACCGCAAACAATTGCCTCAGACAGAATCCTAATACATTTGAATGATT
>CBDUCX010000458.1:0-3109 GCA_965365755.1 uncultured Pleurocapsa sp. | reverse complement strand
AATACTGTCATGCGATCGCTTTTACTTATCCACTAGCAGAAAGATCAATCTCACATGGAACAGCAATGGAAAACCTGAGAACGTTTTGTCGAACTCAATTCTCTCTGGCTTACCTTGATTGAAGCAGGTGTTATAACTAATAGGATCGTAAACTATGGCTCAATATGTCTCGCTCCAAAGCCCTACAGTCCTATATTTTGATTCGCTTGCTTCTTGCTCCCTTAATGTTGCTGACCATCGCCACTGTTGTCTTCTTATTGTTAAGGGCGACCCCAGGTGACCCAGCCGATGCAATTTTGGGTACTCGCGCTCCAGAAGCAGCCAAAGCCGCTTTGCGATCGCAACTAGGTTTAACTAATCCTTTATGGCAGCAATACCTAGACTATCTGAAAGATCTGCTCAGTTTTGATTTGGGTAGTTCCCTTACCAGTCGAGGTTTGTCAGTTTGGTCAGTGATTAAAGAATATTTTCCGGCTACTGTTGAACTTTCTTTTTGCAGCATGGTAGTGGCGGTAATTGTCGGAGTGCTGACAGGAATGATTTCGGCTGCTTCCTCTAATAAGTTTATCGATGCTGGGGGCAGATTATTTGGCATTGTGACCTACTCTCTGCCATTGTTTTGGGTAGGAATGGTATTGCAACTGATATTTGCCGTTAATTTGGGCTGGTTTCCTTTGGGTACTCGTTTCCCCGTAAGCGCCCCTACTCCTCCAGATGTCACGGGACTATATATCATCGATAGTCTGTTGGCAGGAGATGTCGGGATGCTGCTCAACTCGTTGTATTACTTAGCTTTACCTAGCTTGACTCTAGGATTACTCCTCAGCGGTATCTTTGAAAGAATTGTACGTGTCAACCTGAAACAAACTCTCCAAGCCGATTACGTCGAAGCAGCTAGAGCCAGGGGAATTCCTGAAAGAACTATCTTAGTAGACCACGCTATGAAAAATGCTTTAATTCCTGTAATTACAGTATTAGGTTTAACTTTCGCCGCTTTACTGGGGGGTGCAGTACTGACAGAAGTAACCTTTTCTTGGCCAGGATTAGGGAATAGACTATATGAAGCGATATCCCTACGAGATTATCCGACTGTGCAAGGAGTAATGGTTTTCTTTGGCGTGATTGTCGTAATTGCCAGTATGGCGATCGATATTATTAATGCCTATATTGATCCCAGAATTAGATACTAAAAGCTTAGTTGATTAACTTTAGGCTTTGTGAAAAAAAATTTAATTATATTGCGATCGCTATCGTAATTCAGATAATTAGAACAACTACGGTTTAATTAATTTGGGTTTTGAGCGATCGCCTGCCTGTTGATCTCTTTATTTTATTTATTTCTTGTTTTTTTCTCAGCTTATTAATAAAGATAGTTTATGATTAATGTACGTTTTTATGTACATAAAATATGCTGGATTCTCAAATAATATCGCCGACTGAAGCTAGAAATGATTTGTTTAATTTGTTGAATACGATAGTAGAAAATCATCAAGTATACGTAATCAATCGTCGGAATGGGGAAAACGTAGCGTTAATTCCCGAATCAGATTTGGTGAGCTTGGTAGAAACAGTTTATCTTTTTCGCTCTCCAACAAATGCACGCCGTCTTTTGGATGCAATAGAAGAATCAAAGACAGGAAACATTAAGCCTCAAAGTTTATTAGAAATGCAACAGGAGTTAGGCGTTGGGCAAAAAAAAGAAAAAGAAAGCGGACACTGATGAAGTTAAACCAGTAGTCGTGAATCGCAGTCCTGGTTTTAGCTCTCGTTTTAAGGAGGATTTAGCCTGGTGGTTTAAACAAGATGCCAAGACAGGAGGGAAAGTTCTCGATTTGGTAACGGCAGTAATGTCTGATCCTTTTAGCGGAATAGGAAAACCAGAACCTTTAAAATACGTGGATGCAGATATATGGTCGAGACGAATTAATTTAGAGCATCGATTGGTTTATCGAGTTGGACAAACTCAAATCGATTTTTTAGCTTGTCGATATCATTATCAATGAATAGCGAATCGCGCTATTGCCAATAAATATATCAATCTTAAAAATGCGATCGCAATAACTGCATTAGATTAAAGTCAGTTGTTTTTATAACAAACGTTAAATATAAAATTACAACTTATTTTTTTTAACTGCTCAATTCAGCGATCGCCTGCTAGAAAATGATTTTTCGATCTACTGAATTTTTTTCTTGTCCTCTATCATTACATCTACACGACTACCCATTGCTTTAAACAAATTCCGAAACTCACCTTAAATTAACAGGTATTGCTGATTTTCTCCCATCAGAACTTTCTAAGCTGGTACGGTAACCCACACTAAAGAAACTGTTGCCAGAGGTTACGTAGTTTAGCTAAATTAGCAGTCGGAACGTGAGAGTGCTAATTAGATTTACTCTCACATATATTACTTGTATTACTCAAAACTAAGCATTTAGTTATCTGGAGAATTTTGCATGGCAGCTATTAGCATTAACGTTACAACTGTAAAACCTTTAGGCGATCGCGTATTTATCAAAGTCAGTGCTAGTGAAGAAAAAACTGCGGGGGGAATCTTGCTACCTGATGCAGCCAAAGAAAAACCCCAAGTTGGGGAAGTTGTGGGAGTAGGCCCTGGTAAGCCCAAAGATGATGGTGGTTACACACCTTTAGAAGTGAAAGTAGGAGATAAAGTTCTTTACTCCAAATATGCGGGAACTGATATCAAATTAGGTGGCGAAGATTATGTCTTGCTGTCGGAAAAAGATATCTTGGCAGCAGTTTCCTAGTTTGTCTTTTGATTGAGTTATCAGTCAGGTTAAACAACTGCGACTACTGGTAACTGGAGATCAACAACAGCCTCAGCGCATCAAGAATTTAATCTATTCATTAGTTCATCATTTCATCAAAGACAAATCAATCAAAATATATGGCTAAATCTATTATCTATAACGACGAAGCCCGTCGTGCCCTGGAAAAAGGAATTGACTTATTGGCTGAAGCGGTAGCTGTTACCCTTGGCCCTAAAGGACGTAACGTAGTTCTCGAAAAAAAATTTGGCGCGCCCCAAATTGTTAATGATGGGGTAACCATCGCCAAAGAAATTGAGTTAGAAGATCACATCGAGAATAC
>CBDUCX010000457.1:0-3121 GCA_965365755.1 uncultured Pleurocapsa sp. | reverse complement strand
ATTTTTTCTGACCATGTAATCGCTTAAAAATACGAAAGATTGACTCGATATGTCGTTCGCGAATACCGATACCGTTATCACGAACATAGAATATAGTTTTTGCTTTAGTACCGTCGGGGTATGGCAACATTTTTTCCTTGGCAATCGGATCGTCAGGATCTAAATACCCAATTTCGATAATTTTCTGGTCTTGTTGATTATATTTAATACCGTTGCTGATGAGATTAGTAAGGAGTTCATTGACTTGGGTGCGATCGCATTTTATGGTGGGTAAAGGACGAGGAATTTTAAACTCTACTTGGGTATCTCTAGCACTTGCCTGAATTACATCCAAAACCCCTGCTACTAAATCATTTAGTTCTACGGGCTTGATTAATAGTTTTGCCCTACCCAAACGTGAATAATGGAGTAGAGAGTTAATCAGATCTTCCATACGATGAGTTAACCGCATCAGGGTATTGAGTTTATCAGCCCCATCATCACCGAGTATTTCACCATAGTCTTCAATCAGGAAACTAGAGTAGTTATAGATGCCCCGCAGGGGTTCTTTAAGATCGTGAGAAGCAATATAGGCAAAAGCATCCAGTTCAGTATTGCTGCGGGATAGTTCCTGATTAAGCTGTGCCAATTCGTCGGCTTTTCGCAGTACGATACCCACAATGGAACTGCGTAATTCTATTGCTGTTTCGACTTCGCAGGATTTCCAAGGTAATGATTTTCCTTGAACGGTTTCTTTCCATAAAGAAAAGGACGTGCGGGGAGATAGGAGCAAAATTCCATCTTCGTCTCTTTCTTCAGGCTGATTGGGTTCCCCCGCCCAATTTACTGTTTGAATGACTTCACCACGAAACCAAATGATGGTGATTTTTTGCACTTGGGAAATTGATAAAGCCATTAAGCCACTAGCGGTTGCTTTGTGTTCCTGTGCAGCAGAATATGCTTGCCATAAAGAATCGGTGGCGTAGATTATATCCTCCTTAAATTGAGTCCCTAACCAGGGCAGCATGGCTGCAATAAATTCTTTGTCGGGAGTATTGCCCACTGTAAGGATCTCTTTGCCCAAAGACAATGCCGCCCCATCTGCGCCGACTACATTTAATAAATGTTGGGGATTTTTGGTCAAGCCTGTCTCTAAATCTTCTGCTGCGGAAATGGTTTCAATAAATTGAGTTTGAATAGACTTAAGTTTTATCTTGTAGTCCAAGTCTTGATTCTCTTCTTTGGCTGCCAATTCAGAGGAAGCAACTTGTCCGAAAAACTCACATATAGAGCGAATTTCATAGTCAACTTTTTTCGGTGTATGGTGATGACAGGATATTAATCCCCAAAGCTGTTTATTTTTGATTAAGGATATGACTAATGTGGCTGCCACACCCATATTATTTAGGTACTCGATATGAAAGGGAGAGACACTACGCAAAACAGTCATGCTCATATCCAAACGCTCCTTAGTTAGAGGGTTTAATTCAGGCGTGATTGCCACTGGTTCACTAGCTACATCAGAAATTAAGCGCAGTGATTTTAAAGTAAAGAGATATTTTGCCTGTCGGGGAATATCGGTAGCAGGATAATGTAAACCCAGAAAGCTTTGTAACCCTTCCTTGGCTGCTTCAGCAATTACTTCTCCTGAACCATCTTCACCAAAGCGATATACCATCACCCGATCAAATCCTGAAATTGTCTTGATTTCTTGAGCAACTACATTACATAATTCTTCTAAGTTATTGCTCTTCTGCAATCTATTAATGGGACTTTTGATCAATCGATAAAAATCATCAAAATTGGCTTTTTGAGTCGGCATACTTGGTTCTAACTCCAAAATGACGATCGCTCCGTTGCGATGAACAATTCCGTCAAAATTTAGAGTAGATTCCCCTCGAATAAGTTCCAGGGGTAAGAGGTTAGGGCGGTCAACATCTTCCCCTAAACAATTTTTGATTGCCGCAACTTGCTTCTCCCCCAACAAAATAGTTAAACTTTGACCCAAAAGTTCTTGGGGCTTAATCCCCAGAAGTTGCTCGGTATTGACACTTGCCTGCAATATTTTATATTTCTCGGCAGATAGGGCGATCAGTATCCCATGGGGCTGAATTAAATTAGGGGTATGAATCGGTTCGCGATCGCAATTATTTAAATCAACATCTTTTAAATCTATGTCGGTGATCGCTGCCAAAATATCGGATAGTTGGGAGTCAGAGGGCATAAATAAGGGCAAAACAGTTAAGCGTCAAACCCTATTATAGGTAGATTTATGAATCAACTTGTTCAATAAAATCTACTTGTTCATAGACATCGCTGATTTGCCCTGTAAAATCCACACTAGTTAAGGCAAACTGGCTATCTTCCAACTCGTAAAATTGCAATAGCCACAACCCTTCCTCTGTACGTCGAAAACATTCAATTCTGGCTTTTCTCGTATTAATCAGCACGTATTCTTGCAGACTTGGCAAAGATTGATAATCCGCAAATTTATCCCCTCGATCAAATGCTTCCGTAGAATCAGATAACACTTCAATAATCAAACGAGGAAATTGTTTATAAGTACTATTTTCTCTGTCCTGAGTATCACAAGTCACCATCACATCAGGATAGAAAAAACGATTCTTTGCCTCAATACTGACTTTCATATCCGAAATATATACCCGACAGTCAGAACCTCTTAAATGCGCTAACAATAAAGCAAAAATATTCCCAGCAATAGTCACATGAGTATCGGTAGCACCTGCCATGGCATAGATTTCGCCATCGAGATATTCGTGTTTAATATCGCTAGCTGCTTCTAATTGAAGATATGCTTCTGGTGTGAGAAAAGAATCTTGTGGGGCAGCAATCATTAACGTCACTTAGTTCGTTACTACTAACATTTTAATTTTAGAGTATTGAATCAAAAAATAGCGATTAGGCGACCCTTAGCCGACCGATCGCAACTGGAATAATTCAAGTAGAATTATGAATCAGCTTGTTCAATAAAATCTACTTGTTCATAAACCTCAGAAATTTTCCCTGTAAATTCCATACTAGTTAAGGCAAACCGGCTATCTTCCAACTCATAAAATTGTAATAGCCACAATCCTTCATCTGTACGTCGAAAACATTCAATCCTGGCTTTTCTTGTATTAAT
>CBDUCX010000456.1:0-3162 GCA_965365755.1 uncultured Pleurocapsa sp. | reverse complement strand
TCTTTCTAGACGTGCAGTTTTCTCTGACACCATTACTTTCATGATTTGGCGCAGTAAAGTTGTTTTGCCTACTCCTGTAGGACCAAACAAAAAAATTATTGATGCACCACCAGGATTATTAACTGCATCACGAAATTCTTCATAAGCCTTTTTGAGATGAGGATGCACCACAGTACAGTTACGAAATAAATCCAGCTTTTCTTGTCGAGATAAAACATGATGAGGTCTATTGGATCTATGAATTGGCATTACCAAAATTCCTCATAAGGCTTAATTTCTGTTGGTTTTGGTGGAGATTTTGCCTCTGTATCCTTAATCAATATCAAAGTATCTTGCGTATCAATAGGTTCGCACTCATCCGTATCTTTAACTTCGCCATCTTTCAAACGCTGCATGAGAATAGATTCAGTAATTTCAGTTCCTGACAGAAAAACTGCTAGAGCCTTGGCTGTGATCGTAAATTTTTTAGAGTGTTGTTTGTATTGCTGTCTTAATTCTTGAGTAGCCAATTGAATTTCTCGCTCAGAGCGACCTTTGAACACGCTGTAATATTGAGAAATGCAGCGAACCCACTGTTTTCGCACGTAAGCATAAGCAATCCCTGCATCTCTTGGGTCGTATCTAACGCTAACTCTAATTTTTTCAATGCTTCCATTGCGAAAACTATTGTGCCAGTAATAAAGATGATTGATTTTCACTCCCTGGTTGGGAATAACTTTTGCCGTTCCCTTTTTCGTAGTAGGCATGGTCAGAATGCGGAAGGTTTCATCATAGGGAATTAATCGGCTTGGTCTTAAACCAGTTTGGATAATACTTTGTTCGTAAGTATCTTTTGGTGAAAGCCCCAATGCAGGATGCTCTTGGAGATCGTAGAATTTATAAATCCAATTAGATAAATATTCCTGTAAACTACCTAATGTCCAAACAGCATGAAGGCGAGGGTTTACATTAGGAGTAACCAAACGAGGGTTTTTAGTCATTTGGGTATTACCCGCCAAATTGTGAATAAACATAGTGTTGGCAGTGCCAAAAAGACGCTCGCACACAGAACCAAACCTGGGTTTTGCTCCTGGTCTAGTTTTGGAAGTACATTCATATATCGCCAGCAATCTTTCAAAATAAACGCTACTAAATTCTTTTCCTCCATCAACTACTAAGCATTGAGGTAAACGCCCATGACGGCTTACACAATCTCGTATTACCATCATGCAGCTACGATAAGAAGGTGCATCAAAAGTTAGATAAAAAGCTAAAATTCTTCTAGAATAGGCATCGCTAAGAAAAGTTACCCAGGGACGACCTAGTAGTGCGTTGGTTTTAGAAGAGACTAATTCTATATCTAATTGAGTATGATCTAGATGACAGATAGCCCAAGGGCGATCCCCGTGTCTTGGAGTAGTAAATTCTAATTCCCAGTAAAGTGGTTCATTTGGATATGCAGAACGAGAGCCTTGACGCTTTTTAGTTTGTTCGTAGGTCGGTCTGTTATTACAAAATTTGAGAAAGGTTTTGTAGCTAGGAACTGCGGTATTTTCTCGTTCGCAAGCATTTACCAATGCTCCATACACTGCCCTTTTGCTTTTCTGTTTGTAGGTTTCATAATCTTTGGCAATATATTCTGCTATAAGTTTATGAGTCAAAGGGGGTAATTTTTGCTTGCGGTTTCCCTTTTGATTAATCCGAGGCAACAAACCCACATAACCAGAGCCATATAGCTGTTCTGCTTTATGCCATAGACTCAACCAACGTTGAATTGTCCGAGTAGAAACTTCTTGGTTTTGTCGAGCGAACTTGGCGACAAAGGACTTGTCCGCATGTTCTCCTCGCCTTAAGCACGCGCGAGATTGGGCAGGTTTGTCTGCCGATAAGTAAAGAGCAATTATTTGATAGCGACGATTAGCTTCAGCACAGTCTTCGGGACTAGCAGAATCTAATAGTTGCTCCATTTTTTTGGGTTTCGTCTTAGGAGGAACAATAAGTTGAATTTCTGAATTTTGAACCTGACTTTTAGGTTGTTCTGAGCCTATCTTTTTATATTCGTTAGGAAATACCTTAACTAGTCCAGGATTTTGAGACAAACTGGCTTGATGTAAATCAATCTGTAATTTTTGTTCAACCAATAGAGTATAAATATTATCTGGCTCTCCCCCCCGATCAATTAACTCTGCTAAAGTAATCCCCGATTGTTCTCTAATTAGAGTAGTTATTAAAGCCTGTTGCTCGGCTTCTACAGTTATTGATTTTCCTCGAAAATAATCTTCTAAAAATCGCAGATTGTTTTGTAAAATCCAGTCGGTTTCGGCATCAGTTCTCAATCGATAATAGAGTCCTAAAGAGTTCGCATAAGCTTCTCCTGGGAGACATCGCCATTGATGGGAATCATCAATGCTATATCGATGGGGCATTTTATCCGTTAGTTTGGACAACTCTTTAACAGTTTTCCATTCTTCCCAGCCAGCCTCTTCTTGACGGAGGACAAAAAAATCAGGAGTATGCCAAACTCCTACATTACGTTCATTTTTTGATTTATAGTTTAGCTTGATTGATGGTGGCTGGTCGTAATATTCGAGTACATCTGAGTCATATTCCATCTGATAAATTCCCGCCAGTTCTACAGTATGACTTTCAAACTGAATAGTTAACCCCATCTTTTGAGAAGGATAGCGACCACTTACGTTACCCGATCTACTTTTTACTCTACGAGTTGGTGGTGCAGCGCGAATATCAGCAATCACTCCTGTAGTAGTTTGACTCCATTTTCGGCTTAGATTCCATTGTTGAAACTCTTCGGAACTCAGCATTTTCGCCGACTGAGTAAATATCACTCTTTATTGAACTACCTTAGTCTACCAAAAATATGAGAACTTTACGACAACTTATGCTTCCATTTTTTTGATTTATGACACTTTATGGTTCTCAAAATTATAAAGTAGTTTTAAATATTCAATGAATTATGGTGGTTATAGCATTTAAAAACGACAGCTTATGCTTCCATTTACGACAGCTTATGGTTCAAGTCACACTTATCCCATGCTGTAGTTCTTCTGTTTGAGTTGCAAATAGCCTGTCAGCAAGGAATAAAAGGCGGTGCTGTACAGTCTCGATTGTTAATTGTTTGTCAAGCGTTTTACAAAATTTGAGAGAGAATAAAATTAGTTCTAG
>CBDUCX010000455.1:0-3174 GCA_965365755.1 uncultured Pleurocapsa sp. | reverse complement strand
CTTTATTAGAAACTGTGGCAACTAAATGTCGTCAGCATGGTACAGAAGTATTAGTGGTGCCGACCGACTTATCTCAAGTTCAACAAGTACAACTCTTAGCCCAGCAAGCTATTGAACATTATGGGCGAGTCGATATCCTAATCAATAATGCAGGTTATGGACAAATGGGCCCCGTAGAATTGATTCCCCCCACAGCAGCACAGGAACAATTTGCTGTGAATTTCCATGCACCTTTAGTTTTAAGTCAGGCTCTAATGCCCATAATGCGATCGCAAGGAGGCGGTAAAATCATTAACGTTAGTTCCCTTGGGGGTATAGTTCCTTTCCCCACCGCAGGGATGTATAGCTGCTCTAAGTTCGCCTTAGAAGCTTTAAGTGATGTGATGCGGATGGAACTAAAAACGTTTAAGATTCAGGTAAGCGTTATCGAACCTGGCCCAGTAGTTACCGACTTTTTTCGTGTAGCTTGGCAGAAAGTACAGAAGACGATTCCCGATTACAAGCAAACTCCCTACGCACCCGTCTTTGAAAATATTGAAGCCCTTGATCAGCAACTAGATTTACTAGGCTGGAGTGCCGAGAAAACCGCTAGAGCGATCGCCAAAATAATTGCCAAGTCCCGTTTAAAACCTCGTTACGTTCTAGCTACAGGAGGCAAAACCATGATCTTTATCATGAACAAAATATTACCTACCTGGGCAAGAGACGAATTTTGGAGACGCTTCTACGGTATAAATAAAATTGCCTGAAATAAATAACGAAAACTCTGCTAGGCTTTTTCTGTTTGGAGATGCTGCTCAAACTCCTGGCGATCGCTAAAAATCGTAAAATAGTCATCCATACTAGTTAATTCAAATAGCATTTTAATTTGCTCGTTGATCGAACATAAAAAGAACTGTACCTCAGCAGCATTAACCGTTTTCAAGGCTTTGACCAATGCTCCCAACCCCGAACTATCCATAAAAGTAACATTACGGAAGTCCACCAAAATCTTGTGTACTCCGCTCTCTATACTTTGCTCAATCTGATATTGGAACTCAGAGGTTTTAGTGCTGTCTAAAATACCCTCAGGTTCAATTATTTGAACAACAGAATTCATATAGTCAAGTGTTTTTCAAGTCGTGAGTACAAACCAGTATAACAAAGTACCTGCCATATAACGAGGGCAAATTACTCTCTCAGACAGCACGATTTAATTGCAGTCGAAATTGCTCTTAATTTACCTATCTTGTCCAAAAAAAAGGGAATTTTACAGGTAAATGAGTAATTCAATAATTTTAGATACCTAGCTCAACAAATAGAAATCTGGCTCAATTTCACTAAAAGTTTTAAGCTGAAAGCTATAAGCTATCGCTTAAGCTAACTAATTAAAGCTTAGAGCTAATTTACAGTTAAGGAATTATAAATTTGATGGAAGCGTATGATGTCATCGTAATTGGCGCTGGTCACAACGGACTAGTCTGTGGGGCATATTTGTTGAATGCTGGCTATAGCGTGTTATTACTGGAAAAGCGTCCTGTTCCTGGCGGGGCAGCGACCACCGAGGAAGCGATCCCTGAAGAAGCACCTGGATTTAAGTTTAATCTCTGCGCCATCGACCATGAGTTTATTTTCCTGGGTCCAATTATCCAAGAATTACAGCTTCAGAAGTACGGTCTAGAATATCTCAATTGTGACCCCCACACCTTTTGTCCTCATCCAGACGGTAAATATTTTTTGGCTCATCGATCATTAGAGCAGACCAGAGCAGCGATCGCCCGTTACAGTGAACGCGATGCGGATAAGTATGTCGAGTTTATCACCTATTGGTCAAAATTAATGAGTGCGATCCAACCTTTTTTTAATGCCCCGCCTCAATCTATTTTAGGCATTGCTCAAGGTTATCAAGGCAAAAATCTCGCTGATGTTCTGGCGATCGCAGGTTCTAAGGATAAGGCATTAAACTTTATTCGTACTATGATTACTGCCCCCGAGGATTTACTTAACGAGTATTTTGATACTGAGTTAGTTAAAGCACCTCTGGCTCGATTAGCGGCAGAAATAGGTGCGCCACCATCTCAAAAAGGAATCACCGCAGGACTCATGATGTTGGCGATGCGACACCATCCAGGTATGGCAAGACCCAAAGGAGGTACAGGAGCTTTAGTCCAGGCTTTAGTTAAATTAGTCACAGCAAAAGGGGGTAAAATTTTAACCGAGCAGATGGTTAAGGAGGTCATAGTTGAAGATAATCGCGCTGTTGGGGTAAGAGTGGCTGGGGGCAAAGAATATCGTGCCAAGAATGCAGTGATTTCCAATATTGATGTCCGTCGCTTGTTTTTACAGTTAGTTGCACCCGATGCAGTCGAGCCTAACTTAAGAGATAAGGTCAAGCGTCGTATTACCAATAACAACGAAACTATTCTGAAAATTGACTGCGCCTTAGCCGAAGCACCCCGTTTTACGGCTTACGCTCATGGCAATCAGCAACATCTCATTGGTACTGTCTTAATCGCCGACTCCGTAGCCCACGTAGAACAAGCACATGCTTTAGCTACCATGGGACAAATTCCCGATGCGAACCCGTCCATGTATCTCGATATTCCCAGCGTCTTAGATCCGACTCTCGCCCCAGAAGGCAAACATACCCTGTGGATTGAATTTTTTGCACCATACCAAATAGCAGGCAAAGAAGGGACAGGATTATATGGCACTGGTTGGACAGATCAGCTCAAAAATCAGACTGCTGATAATGTAATCAACAAACTGGCGGAATATGCTCCTAATATCAAAGACTCCATCATTGCCCGTCGGGTAGAAAGCCCCGCAGAATTAGGTGAACGACTTGGTTCCTATAAAGGTAACTACTATCATTTAGACATGACCCTAGATCAAATGATCTTTTTGCGCCCCCTCCCAGAAATAGCGAACTATACTACACCGATTAAAAACCTCTACCTTACAGGGGCAGGAACTCACCCAGGGGGATCAATTTCAGGCATGCCTGGACGTAATTGTGCCCGTGTCTTTCTCCAACAGCAACATCCCTTAATTAAAGCACAGCAATCAGTTAGTTCTATGTTGCGATCGCTTTTGGGTCTTAATTAAACTAGTATTTTTGAGTATAAATTAGCAATATTTAACTAAGAGAATATCCCAAACTAACTTTCGAGCATCAGTAATTTCTTTGTACTC
>CBDUCX010000454.1:0-3211 GCA_965365755.1 uncultured Pleurocapsa sp. | reverse complement strand
CGAGGATGATGATGGGGATAAGCTAAACCTTTCGCTGGATTAGCTGAACCGAGAAAGAAATAGCATCCAGGTATTTCATTAAGAAAGAAAGACATATCTTCCCCGCCCATAGTTTGGCACTCTGGCACAATTCCCACAGGGGTTTCCACTACTTCTACAGCTACTGATCGCACTAATTCGGCGATCGCCCGATCATTAATTGTCGGGGGGTATAGTTGCCAATGGTCAAGCTTATAATCTGCACCGTGCATCTGACAAATACCAGAGATAATCGCTTCTAGTCTGTCTCGCATCAGACTTTCTAATTCGGGATTAAAATAGCGAATCGTACCACTCATTTCCGCAGTATTGGCAATCACGTTTAAAGCTGTCCCTGCATGAAATTCTCCTACCGTAACCACCGCAGCATCCAGAGGCTTGACATTGCGTGCCACAATCGTTTGTAGAGCATTGACGATCTGACTGGCAACTACGATCGAGTCTACAGTTTGATCGGGCATTGCCCCATGACCACCCTTACCTAAAATTGAGGCACGAAAGCATTCCACCGCAGCCATCAACGCACCAGGACGAACCCCCACTGTTCCCAAAGGTAAATTATTCCACAGATGTAGCCCGATAATGGCATCAACATCAGGATTGCGTAATACCCCTGCTTCAATCATGGGTTTTGCGCCCCCAGGCCCTTCTTCCGCAGGCTGAAAAATAATTTTTACCGTTCCCTGCCAGTCCCCTCGATGCTGATTAAGATAATAAGCCGTTCCCAGAGCGATCGCTGTATGACCATCATGTCCGCAGGCGTGCATCTTCCCCTCATGTTGCGATCGATAGGATACTTCGTTAGCCTCCTGAATCGGCAGGGCATCCATATCAGCGCGAATGGCTAACACTTTTCCAGGGCGGTTACTAGCGATCGTCGCCACGATACCAGTTTGGGCAATACCAGTTTGATGAGGAATATTCCACTCTTGAAGTTTGTGTTGAATAAACTCTGCTGTGATCTGCTCTTTAAAACCTAATTCTGGCTTTTGGTGTAGTCTACGTCGCCAATCAACTAAATTTGACTGCAAAATGCGAATTTCTGGGCGAATCTGACTAAAATCGACAGATTTAGCTTCTTTAACCGTAAAAACCATAATTTAGAGTGTGGAATTTGAGTTAATTCTCAATTGAACTACGAGAACGACTGGTATGTTGACCATGAATACTGACACTATATGGAACCAGATAGGTAATTAATCCAGATAGCCATCGGTTTCGAGTCATTTCTCCCTTGGCTAGTGCAGCACCATGATTAATGGTGAACAATATCGAACCTACAATTAAGGATACTCTTACAGCAGTCGGCGCAAGCTTCGGATCTAAGAATACTTGAAGAAATTGATTCATCAACTTAAAAACAGGATGGTAGTTAAAAAAAATTAATATATTATTATTATTCGTAACATAATTTACCATCTGTCAGTGAATCAGTTGAAAGATAAACTCAATGCTCCACCTTCAAATTAGACGCGGTTTTGATTGAGAAATTAGCGATTATCACCATAGGAGGGCAAGTCACTTGATGGGACAAGTCCTACGATGGCTGAACGAATGGGCATACCCTCAGCGATCTCCAAACTCTAATTGAAAGCTAATTTAACTAGATTTACTGCTGCTGTTTGTCCATATCACAGGCAATTGCTACTGCTGCACGCCCTTTGTCCTTTGCTTCTTCGGCAGTCAAAAAGATGCTGTCAAAGTTAAATGCAATACCTGAGAAGTCAATAATACTGAAGCGATAGAGCTGATCTAAAGAACGATAAATTAGTAAAGTATAGCCATCAATACCGATTACATTTTGAATTTTCATTACGGACTCCTCTATGGAAATAATTACTCAAAACTCTGATGTTGAATTTCAGCTACTAGTAAATACGGATCAACAACTCAAGTTATGCAGTGTTCAAATATCTACTAGATGATCAAAACGGAAAAACGATAGATTCCCAGAATTGTTTGTACTGTCTCATAGCCAAGTAAAAAGCTGGCAATGATTTACAACTAAATTCTCTATACATTTTGGACTGCAACAACTCTAGTTTTTTTGAGCTATCACCCATATTAGGCTTTTTATTTGAGTTAAAAGCAACCGTGATCTTACGCAATTCGATTCAATTTTGCTCCCATGTTGCGCATTTTTTCTGACAGTGTTTTCACTTAGAATCTGTAAATACAAATTACATTTTTGGGGATTATAGTATCCTGTAAGCTATAAGCTAGAAAGATTAGATGCCCATGTTTTATCTGCTGTCAGCAGCCAGTTGGGTTCTAAAATAGTGATTTTTATAATTATTTTTGTTACGAGATCGACATAATTACATATTGTGAATATATGTAAGCAAGCAGAGAAATGATCAAACAAGTAGCTTTTTTAGGATTAGGCTTGATGGGAGGCTCGATGGCAGCTAATTTAGCACGTCGTGGCTATCAGGTAAAGGCTTGGAACCGTACGAGCGATCGCCCTGAAGTCAGTATTGCAGCAGAAGCAGGGGCAACTATAGTCGATTCGATTCAAGCAGCAGTTGGGGATGCGGAGATTATCTTTACTTGTGTTGGCGATATTCCAGATGTAGAAGCAGTCTTGTTAGGCGCAACAGGAGTAGTCAACTATGCTCAACCAGATACGTTAGTGGTAGATATGAGTACCATTGGTAGCGTGGCAGCAAAGAACATAGGGCAACAGCTACAGCAACGGCAACTCAGGTTTATGGATGCCCCTGTGTCTGGAGGAGATATTGGAGCACAAAAAGGCACACTGACCATTATGGTAGGGGGAAGCAAGAGTGACTTCGAGGAATGTAAACCAATGCTGGCAGCGATGGGAACAAATATTACTCTTTGTGGCGATGTTGGTAGCGGGCAGGGAGTAAAGATGTGTAATCAAATTCTGGCCTCAGTCTACATGGTGGGGTTATGCGAAGCCATGCAGCTTGCCAAGCATCAAGGAATTGATCCTAATTTGATTGTAGAGGTTTGTGGTACTGGTGCAGCAGGCTCTTGGGCATTGTCTAACTTAGGAGAAAAGATTATTAATGGAGATTACAATCCAGGTTTTGCCATCAAGCACATGGTTAAAGATTTACGATTAGTTAAGTCAATTAATCAAACTTCGGAGGATAATCTTCCTGGTACTGAATTAGCCGATCGCCTATTTCAAGCAGTCATGAAA
>CBDUCX010000453.1:0-3225 GCA_965365755.1 uncultured Pleurocapsa sp. | reverse complement strand
GCGATCGCCCTTTAATCAGCTTCACAATGTTATAATAATTTGTAATAACATTATCAAAGCCACTTTAATCCGATGTCCAACGAATCAAATAACAACTATCCTGTTTTTCCAGCCAAGATTGGTAATCAAGATGGATATCGTTTACCTCGCGCTTTCTCCAGAGATCACCCCGAATTGGTTGGTGCTAGAGGTCATGTCGAAGTTTTAGAGGAAAATACTTTGCTAGTTCGTCTGAATCCTGTTGAGAAAACAGAAGAAGAAGGTGATGATGTGATGATGAGTTTGTTTCTGGACTTCTTAATGAAGTCTGTCGTTGAAGAACCTGAATCTCTTATCACTTATACATCGGAGATGAGCCAAGAGGCGAATGAATTATTAACAGGGGTTGAAATCGATGAAGATTAATGGATGGACTATTTTGTTTCATCCATTGTTTAATGATCAATGGCAGCAGTTGCTAGATCTAGTAAAGTCTTTACGTTCACGTTTGTCTCAAGAAGACTTCATCCAGCATCCTCAAGTCAAGCTACTTAAAGCTGTTACCGTTGGGATTGAAGAGAAAATACCCCATGATCCCTTGGCTTCGTACTTTGCTCTAAGGAAGCCATTAGACAAATATAGTCGTTTGAAAAAGATGGGACTGCCTAGTCGCTACCGATTATTTTTTAAGGTATTTCCCCAACAAAAGGTAATTATTATTCTATGGTTGGGTTTTCCCAGAAAAGAAGAAGACAAGAAAGACTGCTATCGTGTATTTGCCAAGATGGTGAAACAAGGTCGATTTCCTCTTAGCTTGAAAGATCTTGAAACTTGAGGTTTTGGCAAAGAAAACTGATGAACTGTTGAATAAATTGGAATATATGGCAAGCTAATGGCGATCTTGTAAGATATTTGGCAGTTGGGGCAAAAGGTTTTCGCTTTAACGAGAACTACAGAAAATAATACAGTTAACATTAAAAGATTACAGCAACAGTTAAAACTAACTAAAGAAGTAATCAGACTGAAGCAAGAGCTAGAATTAGAAAGACAAAAAAATAAACATCAAAAAGAGCTTTACCAATCGGAAATTAACAGATATAAAGCAGAGTTAGACAATAAACTCAAAGAGTTAGAAATATTACTGTTACGTGCCAAGATTGATGCCGCATCTCCAACACCAAATAAAAATCAATCTAACTATCTAGAATCAGCACAGGATGAAGAAGAATAAGAGCAGAATTTGTTCAAGGCTATTCGGGATATTATTGATGAGTCAATATTCCTTTGTTACTTGTTCCTTACAGGCTATTAGCTAAACTTGTCCTAACCAGCTAACGTACTGTAATAGTTGCCATGTCAAATACTAAATTAAGTCGGATTGCTATAGTCGGTGGAACACACGGAAATGAGTTGACAGGGGCATACTTAATCAAAAAGTTTGAGCATTTTCCTTCATTGGTTAAACGTCCTACTTTTGAAACTCTAACTCTCCTAGGTAATCCTCGTGCCTTTAAGATAGGAACTCGCTATGTGGAAAGAGATTTAAATCGCTGCTTTCTTGCCACCGACTTAAATAATCCCCATCTCTCAACTTATGAAGACCAGAGAGCGAAGGAAATTTCGCAAATTCTGGGTAGGGAAGAAAACAATTCAGTCGATTTTATAATTGATTTGCACAGCACTACATCGAATATGGGCTTAACAGTGATTCTAGGACAGGAAGAAAATCCGTTGGTTCTTCAACTAGTTGCATATTTGACTTCAGTTAATCCCTCGGTCAAAATTTTTCGCTGGTCTAACACCCAAAATAATTCTTTTTTGCGTTCCCTTTGTCCACAGGCGATCGCTATTGAAGTAGGTGCTATTTCCCATGGCGTACTACATCCTGGATATTTCGAGCAAACTGAAAAGCTGATCTATACAATTTTGGATTTTCTTGATCAGAATAATCAGAAGAAGATTCAGGTTGGTTCTGGCAACATAACTATTTATCAAGCTACGAAGATTGTAGACTATCCACGGGATAAAAACGGTGAACTCACAGCAATGATCCATCCCCAGCTAATGTCCCAGGATTATCAAGCTTTAAAACCAGGGGAGCCAATGTTTTTGTCTTTTGACGGCGAAGTAATAACCTACCAAGGAGAATCGACAGTTTTTCCCACCTTTATTGGAGAAGCGAGTTACTACGAGAAAGCTATTGCCATGTGTCTGACAACTAAGCAAGAAATTGCTTTGAAAGGTGATTAATCATCCATGATTAATTAAAGTTCCCACATCCAAACGCATCCCATTAACAAAGTCCCAGCCAGACTGAGAACGTTTTCCCGCAAGCTGTACTTGTTTTAAGAGTATCAAACCTGAACCTGTTTGTATGACTGCACCATGATTCTTGATATTCTTAACTATCTCTCCAGGTTTACCCTTAAGAGAGGCTAATTCTGGATAATGTTGCTTAATACTGTTATATTCTTCGGACAAGTCCTTAATCGTATCTGGCGTGAGGGGAACTGTAGCACTGATTTTTAGTTTTTTGCCCTCTAAGGTAGCAAAACAATTAGGGAAAAATCCTCTGACTTGATTGTGGATGGCGATCGCACTTTGTGACCAGTCGATTGCAAAGTCAGATTTCTCGATTAGTCTGGCATGAGTAGCCTGGCTATTGTCTTGAGGAGTCGGCGTAATTGCTTGCTGTTCTAGTTTAAACAGAGTTTCTAGTAGTAAATCTGCACCCTGGCTGGCAAGAGTCACTGCTAAATCATGAGCGTTATCCAACAGTTTGATTTCCGTTTCAGCCTTGAGTAACATATCTCCCGTATCCATGCCTACATCCATCAACATGGTGGTAATTCCCGTAGTGCGATCGCCGTTAACAATACTCCATTGAATTGGCGCAGCACCACGATATTTGGGCAACAATGAACCATGAACATTGATACATCCCAGTTTGGGAATGTCTAATATTTCTGAAGATAAAATCTGCCCATAAGCGACAACAACAAAAACATCTGCCTCAGTAGCCTGGAGATTATCCAGGGTATCTCGATCTTTTTTAATTCTTTTGGGTTGCCAAACAGGTAAATTATGCTCTAATGCGATCTGCTTTACCGCGCTGGGCTGAGTCTTGCTGCCTCTACCTCTTCTTTTATCAGGTTGAGTCACCACAGCTACCACTTCAATTGCCGAATTTTCCAGTAGTTTAACTAAAGTGGGAACAGCAAACTGAGGAGTACCAAAGAAAACGAT
>CBDUCX010000452.1:0-3226 GCA_965365755.1 uncultured Pleurocapsa sp. | reverse complement strand
TTGGATATGGGGTTCGTCTGGTTCTATGGGAATAATATTAGCTTCTGCGCCCACACCCAGATCATTAACAATCAAATTGGCAGCTTCTAAACCAGTAACGTAAGCTTTTTCTTGCGACCAAGAACCATGACGGGTCACAATCCAATCTCCACTCATATAGAGGTTAGGAATATCTGTTTTTGCCGATAGTAAATTTTGATAGCTACCAGGGAAAAAGTGGGTGACACCTTCTTTGACTCGAATAACGCTGCTGTCTGTAACTTTAGCTCCACCAAAAGCGGGAATACAGGTAGTGAGATCGCGATGAACCTTATTAATTATTTGTTCGTCACTCATGGGTAAGAGTTGATTGGCATGATAAAAATCTGCTTCAATTACGGTGTTTGGTTCGTTGTGATATTCATCGTGAAGATCGTTGAGATCGAAAAATGTCCAGCCTGTAGTAGTATCAAAGCCAAAACAAGCATTGGAAGGTAAAGGAATATCAATCTGGCGATCAAACCACAAACGAGTAGCTAAGACATCAATTCCTCTTAAATTAGATAAGTTGCGAAATTGAGCGTAATTGTTGAGGGTGCTGCTCTTTTCCACAATCTTTTTCATGCCTGTAATGCTGACACCAGAAATAATGGCATCGGCAGCAAAAAACTCATCGCCACATTTGACCCCTGTAGCTTTTCCTGACTCATCAATAATGATATCGCTGACTCGTTTGTTGGTGAGAACTTTTCCCCCAGCTTGCTCAATTTGGGTAATCCAAGGTTTAAAAATCTGTTCGCCGACAGTACCGCGACACCATACCACATCAAAATCAGGCTGATGCGCCAGTATAAAATAGTAGAGCATTCCCAAAGCTGCTGCTGCGGAACACTGTTCCCCTGGAGCGAATAAACCCACCAGTAACATAGGTTCAAAGGATTCTTTATATAGTCTTTCAGACACGCCGTATTGTCTAAATAATTCCCTGGCGGTTATCTTATCGTATCGTTGCCAGGCTTCATGAGAATTATCAAAATCGATGACAGAATAAAGTAGAGGTAAAGCAGAAAGGCGATCGCTTAGAGGTAAACGTTTAAACCTGGTATAAATAAATGTCCCTAAAGGAGACGGTAGACGAGGTTCATCCTGAAAAATAGGCGATTCTACCTCTAAACCCGCAGGGGAATATTGAGACGAACGGGTAAAGCGAGTAAAAGGATCGAGTTTTAATTCTTTGACTTTACTAAAGATATTGCGGTAAGGATACCAAAAACCGTGAATTCCTCCCTCAACCGATTTTCCGCCAGGGGTTTTCCAACCTGCGACTAAACCTCCTGGATGTGTTGCTGCTTCCAGGAGAGTAACATCATAACCTTGATTCGCTAAATGAGATGTGGCAGCTAAACCCGCCCAACCTGCGCCAATAACGATAATTTTTGGAGATTTTGACATTTTATACGTAATCTCTTGTAATTAACCAACCAATAAATATTCTCAATATCTGCTCATCCTCACAAATTCTTCAAAGTTTATCACTATTCTAAAACCATACAAGAAAAAGTAGTTTTCCAAAATTACTAAATAAAGCATTGGGAGATAAGCCAAATGACAGAGGAAGGCAAAACTTGGTGTCCAGCCATTGAATTCAACGAAACCGACAGGGACTTGATTCTTAAAGCAGAAATTCCTGGAGTTGAGATCAAACATTTAAACATTAGTGCCCAACCAGAATCAATCTCTATTTCTGGAATTCACGACCACCATAAATCAGAAGCTGAAAAAGAATTAATTCCTTCTCAACTTCACTATGGAAAACTGGATTGTAACGTTCCGCTACCTGTAGAAATTCAGGTGGATCATGTTAAAGCCGAACTCATTGCTGGAGTATTAACTATAACTATGCCCAAAGCAAATATAGCAAGTACAGCTAGCGCCTAATAATGGGGGAGCTTTATGGGAAGCACGTCGAGGTGGGAATGGAATGAAAGTACACAACGAATCGCCTAATTCAACACCAATACTGATCGGATTTTCTCTGTTGCTGATTGGAATAGCTCAAATTACTGCTCTTTGGGCATTGACCAGAGTAATACTACCAACTGTTACAAAATCACCTTCTCTGGTAGAAGTACAGCCAGCCCAGTTTAATCCTCAGATGTATCGCTTAGAAATAGTCGATAATCGTATTCGCTTGACACCCAAAACCATTCATACTAGTGCGACTTCTCCCCAAGTTGCTTTAACTCAGGCTTTAGAAGAGCTACTTTCCCAGTCTCCTAATCTAGATCCAACTACTACAATCCCCCAGGGAACACGTTTACTAAATTTGCATACTAGCAAAAGCGGTATATACATAGATTTGTCTCAAGAGTTTACTGAAGGTGGCGGAAGCAGTTCGATGATTTATCGAGTTGCCCAGGTTCTTTACACTGCCAGCAGTATCGAGCCACAAGCATCAGTTTTCTTATCTATTGAAGGTACACCCCTGAATGATGAATATCCACTGGGAGGTGAAGGGTTACTTTTAGACTATCCTCTCACCAGACAACAATTCACCGAAGATTTTCTCACCCACTAGTAATTTAAGAGGTAAAGAATATGCGATTTTTTACATGGTTGAAAGACACAACTAAGTTTCTCTTTAATGGAGTGTCAAGACTTTTTAAACCTACAGATGACGACTATCCTAAAACTGGAGTTCAACCTTTTAGCGGCGAACCTTGCGATGACCAAGAAAAGTATTCTTAAACTCCTAAATTATCACTAATGGTAATCATACTAAATTCGTTTCGTATAGGTTGCTTAAAAAATTGAGTCCTAAAGGATACCGTGACGCGGTTGCGGAGCAAGTCCGAAGGACTCAGCTAATCCTTTAGGGCTTCGCATATAACAAGTAACGAGTAACGAGCAACAAGTTCTAGTTATTCTTATTTCATGGCAAAGAAATTAAACACTACCAAAACCCAAGCGGATTTAGTATCAGTAGTAATCAACATTGATTTCCCATGCTCAAGCTAGTAGATAGAAAACTCTGCTAGCTTTTCTATTTATATCGATAGTAAATTATCCACGATCTGAGCCTTTTCCAAAACATCTACCGCATGTACCGCCATTTGTCGGGCTTCATCATATTCGTCAACAGATGAGGTTATCTGAGAATTCTCATTCCGCACAAAAATCAAGTTAAGCGTAAGTTTGGTAAGTTAATTATTGGTAAAACAACTGGTTATGCTGCTAGATGGCTTTA
>CBDUCX010000451.1:0-3260 GCA_965365755.1 uncultured Pleurocapsa sp. | reverse complement strand
ATACCTAAATTACTAAAGGCATTTTCTAATATCCCCTTAGCTTGATACCAAGTCATCGGCTTACCTTTGCCACCATCAACCCACATACCCTGAGGGTTCATATTACCCCCCATGATTCCTGCTACGGAATCTCTTTCTTTTAGTTCATCTTCTGTCTGATAGAAGATCCGTTCAATTTCAAAAGCGTTAAGTGCGCCATTCCCCTGAGACTGGTTATAAACGAAAGCATCTAGCAAACCAGAAAATAGTTCGCCACGCAATGCCGAATATTCAGCAAACAGAGGGTTAGCTAAGGTAACTTCATTTTTTGTCGGTTTGACGAGGGAATACTGCACCACTTCCGTTAAGCCGACACCACGGAATGCCGTGCGCAGTTTATTTTTAATCGCATATTCAGGAGAAAGAGAACCAGGTTCGGTTTTAGCAGGAAGAGTATCACAAAAGCGATCATAACCATAGAGTCGAGCAACTTCTTCAATTAAGTCAATTTCTCGCTCTAAGTCGCGGTAACGGTAGGGAGGAACTTTAACCAACCAAGTATCCTCTTTTCCTGGCACTAACTCCAGATTACAGCCTAATGCACCCAAGATTGATTCAACATCGGCAGCTTCAATGTAGCCAATACCATCTGTCTTATTTACCGCACCTAATACTTGGTTCAGTCTACTTAAGCGTAATTCGATCGCCTCTAAACTAGAAAAATCGAGACGATGATCGGACATAGCTTGAGCGACAGGAGTACCACCAGCAAGCTCTTGTAATAGGGCGATCGCTCTTTTAGAGGCAGATTCTAATTCTACTTGGTTTACACCCCTTTCATAACGGGTAGAGGCTTCGCTACGCATACCTTGAGCGCGGGATGAGCGACGAATTGCCACGGGATCGAATAGTGCTGCTTCTAAGACAATATTACTAGTCTGGTCATCAACTTCGGTTGATTCTCCTCCCATAACTCCCCCTAAAGCTACAGGCTTGTCATTGGCGGTAATTAATAGATTCTGAGTAGTTAAATTTCGCTCTTGTTCATCGAGGGTGGTTAACTTTTCCCCTTCCTTGGCAAAACGCACCCCAATAGTTAAATCCTTACTGGCTGCAACCTGCTGGAGTTTTTCGCGGTCAAAAGCATGGAGGGGTTGTCCCCACTCTAAGAGAATATAGTTAGTGATATCTACCACATTATTAATCGGGCGTGTACCTGCTGCTTCCAGTCGCCACTTCAACCAGTCAGGAGAAGGGGCAACTTTTAGCCCTTCAATCACCGTACCGATATATGCCATACAGGCTGCGGTATCTTGAATCTTAATTTCTAAAGAACTATTAGAGGCAAGATCCTGTTGCTTAACCTCTGGTAATCTCACCTCTGTATTAGTCAAGGCGGCAACTTCCCGCGCAATACCCACCATACTCAAAGCATCAGCACGGTTAGCAGTAGTCGCCAAGTCTAAAATTACATCATCCAAACCCAGCAGAGGGCGGACATCATCTCCAGGCTGGATATTATCTTGGTCAAATATATAGATCCCTTCAGACTCTTTCTCTAAACCCAATTCCGTTAATGAACAAATCATTCCCTCCGAAGGCTCTCCCCGCAGTTTTGTGGGCTTAAGTTTTAAATTGATTGCCGGTAAAAAAGTTCCCACCGTAGCTACGGGAACAAAAATATCAGCCCGCACATTTGGCGCACCACAGACAATATTCAAAGGTTGATCCGCACCAATATCCACCTTACATACACTTAGTTTATCAGCATTAGGATGTTGCGATCGCTCTAACACTTTTCCCACAACCACTCCGTCAGCATTAGCACGAAGATCGATCAATTCTTCTAACTCAAATCCCGCGATAGTGAGAATCTGACCCAACTCCTCTGGGGACATCTTTATATCGACTAATTCTTGTAACCAGTTTAGAGAGACGCGCATCGAAGCCCTTGTTTATGATTGATTTATATTCTGCCCACATATTTTATCGTTAAATCAGTCGATTGCTGATGTTTGGTTGTTGATTTATATGCCGCTTAAGCTACCCTACAAGATTAGCCAAAGCCTCAAATATTCAAAATCTCAACATCATAGATACAAAAATAGTGCAGTATTTGGGAATTATATGAACATAGTCGATGATATTTATCAACAATTATGTGTGATTCAGATAACTCCAGAGAAAGAGGCAAAGAGGAATTTAAAGTTAGTCTAGAAACTAGAAATTTTGAAATTGAGCTATTTTGGAAAAGGTCGCTCTTTTTTTGGGGCTTTATTGCTTCAGCATTTCTTGCTTTTGCTACTCTAGAAAAAGATAAGAGTAACTATGCAATAGTCATAGCCAATTTTGGCATGGTTTGTTCATTTACTTGGACTCTAGCTAATAGAGGTAGTAAGTTTTTGATAGAAAATTGGCAGAAAAAGCTTTTCGATTATAAAAACTACCTTGAACAAGGTTTCTTTTCTAAGCCTAGTAGCACAGAAGATTAATCTTTTTACTATTACAATAGAAGGTTTTCAGTTAGTAAGCTAGCTATTGCCTTAAGTGATTTCACCTTCAGTATATGGGTAGGAATAGTTATTGTAAAAACCTGGAATTTACTTGGTATTATAAAAATATTAAAAATATTCAATTCATTTAGTAATATAAAAATATCAAATGGATTGTTGTTTATATTTTCCACACTTTCAATCAATAGATTGTTACTTGTATTTTCAATTTTATTTATTATTTACATGCTATTTTTTTGTCAAGGTAAAGACAAAAAGAAGAGCCTATTATTCCGCTCACGAAAAACATAACTCCTAACTCCGTTCGCGTAGCGTGCCCGTAGGGCATATTCCGAATTCCGAACTCACGTAGATCGATACCTACAATAAAACCTTAACTGAAATAAAACAATTACTTGACAAAGCAATTCAACTAGACAATCTATACCTCACTATGATTAGAGGTTATCTGAGAAGTCTCATTTGCTAGATCCAAGCCCCCTAAATCCCCCAAGTTTGGGGGACTTCCACCAGCTAAGTTATCTTATTCCCCCCAGAATTGGGGGGCTAGGGGGGCAAAATATCAGTATCAAAAAACTTTTCAGATATCCTCTTAAAGAGGTCTTACTGGGATTAAAACTGGCAGAATATGACACCAACAGTATAAAAGGCAATCAAATTAATCACCAAATTCAATTTGATAGACTTCAAGAAGAATATGAATATATGAAAGATACAGCTAAAGCTTATGATGAATTAATGCGATATCATCATCAATAAACATAATTT
>CBDUCX010000450.1:0-3283 GCA_965365755.1 uncultured Pleurocapsa sp. | reverse complement strand
TACGCCCTTTCTTTGGCGATCGCCCGATACGAGAATGGTTTAATCAAAGTGCGCCTCAGATCAAAATGGGTGAAATAAACCTCGAAAATTTAGACGAAACCACGGCTTTGGAATTAATGATTCAAGATCCAACATTAATTCGTCGTCCGATCATTCAAGTAGGGGATGTTTGTCAATTAGGATTTAATCGTGCTGTAGTTAATAAATGGATTGGTTTAGCATCCCCCAAAGGTTTAGAAAAGCTAGATGCTTGCCCCAAAGTTCATTAGATTAGTTTTTGTCTTTGCTCATTTGTTTCTTGGTCATTAGTCTTTTGGTATCTGTTCTCAACAACCCCAAGACTAATGACGAACAAGTAACAATCAATAACCGACGACTAACAGCAAAATCACTCACTTATTTCTAATATTTTCTTGAGCTTCAAGCGATCGCTTAATTTGGCAGAAAAGCGACCATTTTCAATATCTCTAATCCAACTTTGACTTTTACCTAGTTTTTGTGCCAGTTTTCTCTGACTGATTCCCAATCCTTTTCTGGCACTAACGATTTGTTCGCCGTCTAGATGGGATACAGTTTGAGTTTTGTTTTTACGCTGAGTTTTACGTTGCTTTTTGTTTTCCCAACGAGATAGTTGTTTATCCCATTCTGGTGGCAGTTCAAAATGTAAAAGGCGAGCTTTCATCAATAAATTCCATTTTCCTGGCGGTGCGGGATCGGTAATACTAATTTCATTGCAACCATCATTAATCCAAAATTCTATCGCTTCGTCTGCATCATCTGGAACAACAGCTAATTTTGCCCACATTGGTTGAATTTTTGTTGGGTAAGTAACGGGGTCAAAAACTGGTTTGATTTTATAGTGGTGGAGAACTTCCAAATCCCCCTCAAATCTGCGTAGTAGTCTCTTTCGTTTGTCGCGATGGATCGATGCTTCTTGAACTTTAGCTTCTCCATAAGCAACATACATTAGCTTGCGAATCGTAATGCGCTGTTGCCTACCCATTTTGGTTTTAAACAGCAACCATAGCATCATTCTTACAGTACCTTCGTGTTGATGCCAAATGGTCATAACTGTGGTCAGCAAAAATTTGGGTAAAGTACCATATTGATAAAAGGCTACATATTTTTTGTATCCTTGTTTGTTCAGAAAATACTTGGCCCACAATCCTGGTCTAATTCTAAAAGTCATACCTACAAGGTGCTTGTAACCTTGGGCATCTTCTTGAAAGTGATTGTCAATGGCTACCAAATGCCAAATACGATCTTGGGGGACGGAAAATGCTGGAATTTTCCCTTGACGAAACCAATCAATATTAGCGATAAGTTTGCATGGTTGTTGTACTAAACTTTTAATTAGAGTTAGTTTTGCTGCCTTGCTCAGATCCTTGCGTTTGTTAAGACCTAAATAATTCTCAAGTTGTTTGTTGTCGATCGCAAATTCTTCTTCCCAGGGCTTTTCTAAGCTAGTGGCAAATGCGGCAAAGATCAAATGCATACAAGCTGCCCGTATATCCATTTGTTCTAAGGTATCCTCTGCATCTTTAGCACACAAAATTTGCTCTGTATCCACGTCTTTAGTTAAACGAAATTCAATCTTGCCTTTCCCTTGTTTGACTAGACGCTGGTGATATATTCTTTGCCGCTCGTCAGTTTTCCAGGGAAAAATTGATCCTTTAGCTAATACATTGCAAGCTTCCCAAATAACCATCGAAGATGCGATCGGATGATTATGTCCGTTAGCAAAAAGATGACTAGTATTCAATATTCTTGGTTCGGCTTTGTATCTTCCTTTTTTATTAGGTAATGGTAGGGGTAAGCTATCAGGACAACTGGTAACACATGGGGGTTCAGAATCCTGATCTACACAATTATTGCATAAACCTGGTTCTATCCAATGCTCATTATCATTGTCTATTTGAATTGCATTTGTAGGACATTCAGGCAAACAAATACCGCAGTGAACGCAGCTTTTGGGAATTGTATAAGCCATGATAATTGTGGTTTTCGAATTATTTTTTTATCAACAAGAGCTATACAAAAAGCGCATTAGTTTAATATTGAAATTGCAATTTGAAAAAAAATGATATTCCAGTTTTATGTCAAAAAATAATGACATAATGAGTTATCTTTGACTATTTAATCCTAATTGCATTCATTAACTAGGGAAAGTACTTCTGCACTTTTTGTACTTATTGTTTTTTTAATATATAACTAACTATTTTTGTAAATTTGTAAAATTTGAACAATTAAATGACATTACTATCAATCTTTATTTTTTATTTAGATTTTTTATCTATATTACACAGTGAGTCAAAATAAATGCATAATTGTCATCAAATTTTTCTGTTTTTTATAGTTTTACTTGATCAAAAAAATACTACAAATACACAATTTATTAAAAAAATAGCAAAAATAAATATAGTAATTTATTTTTGCCGAACGGTTTATCTCCACTTAGATTCTTGTTTTACTTCCTTTTCGAGTCTATTTATCTCTGGCTGCCAATTTCTAACTAGTTCTCTAATTACATCATTCATTGATACGTGAAGCTCTTCACAGTAAAATTTTAGCTTCATATATTCTGCCTCAGTCAATCTTAAACTAAATCTTTTCATGGTATTAAAGTGACCTCATTTTAGCGTTGGCAGGTATTTATCTGAATCAATTTTATAAACAAGTAGCGTCATTTTGACACCATCTTGACTCTATGATTTTTCTTGACTCAAAAAATTAAATGTTGACGGTAGAAAAATTTCTGGCTGGTGATATAACTTATATCACTAACTTTAAATATGCTTAAGAAAATTGAATACATTTAGATTTATTGATATTAATTAAAAATGTACTCAAACAGTCAAAAGGTTGATTGACAACATCGAAATATGAAATGCTGGTAGAGCAACGAGTATTTCTGAGTTATATCGTGAGTATTTATTGATACAGAGATGAGTATTTTTTGTCTATGGACTTGCTCTGAGCTTATATAGTCCTAGGAACTTTCAAGAAACAAATTGTATTGTTTTCTTGTAGACATTATGAATCTCAATTCGTCTTTTCGCTCACGTTATACAGTGAACAAAAAAAAGCGATCGCTCTAAATATTCGAGCAATCGCTATAGGTGGCTAATGTGCTGCATAGCTTTTTAATTCGTTGTAGTATTCGTTGTAGTCATCGCAGTTGTTTCTTTGGCAGCAGTAACTGCCATATTAGCAATTTCGCGATCAACAAAAAATATCCCTTGTCCTTCTGTACCAATCAGTTTAATTTTGTCGAGGATGCTTT
>CBDUCX010000449.1:0-3305 GCA_965365755.1 uncultured Pleurocapsa sp. | reverse complement strand
ATTGTTATTTCATTTATGACAAGTTAAGAGACTGCTCAGTCTGTCAACTTGTTTTTCCCTAACTATCAACTATTTAGTTATCAGCTTGGGAGATATTTTTTCTGCACTATATTTCTGCACTATAATTTTTTAGCGTTACCAAAGAGCGATCGCATCTCAAAATGGTAAAACACGAGATTAGCGTGACGACAGGGTTTATAAACTGTGTAGAATAAAATAAACTTAGTCGAGATTTAAGCTATAGCTATGGTTGCAGTACAGCCTCTTGTTTCTGAATTCACTATTATTGGTAGATTAGAAGATTATGTTGTCAGTTCTAAAGCTCGCATCAAATATCTGCAATTATCTACCGCAGCAGAAGAATACTCGATCAAAGTTGCCAAGGAACAAAATAATGTTCCTGTCCTGAGTCAACATTTAAAATCTGGCTGCTGGTTAAAAGTAACGGGGATGCGGAAATATGAACTACATAAAGACAAAGTTAGCTACACAGCTTACAAAATAGAATTACTCAGGGAAGCAATTTCTGAACAACTTACTGCTCTTAATAAAATTTCCCCTACTAACCCTAAAGCCAAAATATTATTCTGTCAGGACTCAACCTGTCGCAAGAAAGGTGGAAAAGCAGCCTGTGAATTGTTAAAAACTGAATTGCGATCGCACGGTATAGCAGATCAAGTAGAAATCAAACCCACTGGTTGTTTGAAACAATGTAAAACAGCTCCCAATCTGATCATAATGCCAGGAAGAATTCGCTACAGCAGAGTACAGCCTCAACAAGTATCTCAATTAATGGCCTTGCTGAACAATAAATAGAAAATAGTGCCCAATATTGGTCATGCAGGAATCAATAAACACTTCCTGAACTTCCTGATTAATTAATAATCTGTTGAGGATGTTGCTCTATTTGTCTATCTGTTTCTTCAACTAATCCTATTTGTTTCTTCTATATGAAAAAAGCTATTTACCGTATTTTAGATGCCAACCTTGATCGCGCCAGAGAAGGATTAAGAATAATTGAGGAGTGGTGTCGCTTGGGCTTAAATCATCAGCCATTAGCCGAAGAATGTAAGCAAATCCGCCAAGAGTTAGCACAGTGGCATAGTTGGGAATTACGACAGGCGAGGGATACCCCTGGGGATGTGGGGCGAGAAATCTCTCATCCTCAAGAAGAAGTGCGGGAAAGTATTGAACATTTGCTTCAAGCTAACTTGTGTCGTGCCCAGGAAGCTTTACGAGTATTGGAAGAATACAGCAAGCTCTACGAACCCAACATGGCAACAGCCTGTAAAAAGCTCCGCTATCGTGTTTACACCATTGAAAGCAGTCTGCTGAACAATTATCGGCATCAGCAGCTACAAAACGCACCCTTATATCTAGTAACTTCTCCTGAAGCAGAAATTCTTAAAATAGTAGAAGCAGCCCTCAAAGGTGGTTTGACTCTGGTGCAGTATCGGGACAAAGAAGGTAAAGATAGCGATCGCTTAGAAAAAGCTCATCAGCTATGTCAACTCTGTCATCGTTACAATGCTCTGTTTATCGTTAATGATCGGGTAGATATTGCCCTGGCGGTAGATGCGGATGGAGTACATTTAGGACAACATGATGCCCCAGTAGCTTTTGCTCGGGAAATCTTAGGCAATCATAAAATTGTTGGTCGTTCTACCACTAACAAACAGGAATTAAATAAAGCGATCGCTGAGCACGCGGACTACGTAGGAGTAGGGCCTTTTTACGAGACTCCCACTAAACCAGGTAAAGCAGCAGCAGGAAGAGAATATATCGATTATGTAAAAGCTAAATGTCCCGTTCCCTGGTTCGCCATTGGCGGAATCGATCTCAACAATCTTAATGAAGTTCTAACTACAGGGGCACAGAGAGTAGCAGTGGTTCGCGCTATCATGCAAGCAGAGCAACCAACTCAAGTTACCCGTCAATTCTTATCTCAATTACTCAATTAATCTAGACGGTAATTACCCCAATGGTCAGCTAGATCTATGTTAAATACAACTAATACAATAAAGATACAGGTTAACGGGGAATCCCATACCTGCGTAGCCCAAACCCCTTTGCCAGAGCTACTCACCCAGCTTAAACTTAATCCTCGTTTAATCGCCGTAGAATACAACGGTGAAATTTTACACCGTCAATATTGGGCAGATACCCCAATGCAGTCAGGCGATCGCTTGGAAATTGTCACGATTGTCGGTGGCGGTTAAGTCCGTCAAATAATTAAATAATTTTAAATATATAGTTAACAAAACCAAATATGAACATGATTTTCCACCAAAATTCTAAGTTTAAATCCTGGCTCAAAACTTGTCTCAAATCTATTATCCCCCTGATATTAGTCGGCGTTCTTGTCTTCGGTAACGCTAGCAGCGCCATGGCAGCCCGCACTGGAGGTAGAATTGGCGGAGGTTCTTTCCGCGCACCTTCTCGCACCTACTCTGCTCCTCGTGGAGGTAGTTATGGTGGTGGCTATGGTGGCGGGTACGGCTATGGTGGGGGTGGTTTTGGCTTTCCCTTCTTGATTCCCTTTTTTGGCTTCGGTGGAGGAGGCTTATTTTCCGTCCTGATCTTTTTGGCGATCGCCAGCTTTATTGTTCGCAGTTTCCAGAATGCGGGCATGGGTCAAGATGGTGGCTATACCAGTAGTTCTAAAGTAGCTGTGGCGCAAGTACAGGTAGGTTTACTGGCAAATGCTCGTGAGTTACAGCCCGAATTAAATCGTCTGGCATTGAGTGCCGACACTAGCTCTGCATCAGGAAGAGCAACAGTATTACAGGAAGCGACTTTGGCCTTGATGCGTCATCCTGAATATTGGGTTTATGGTGCGACTAACTCACAAAAAGCTAGTCTAGATGCAGCAGAAGCCAAATTTAACCAATTGTCTTTGACAGAACGCAGCAAGTTTACTGACGAAACCCTGACTAACGTAGATAGCGTAGTTACTAATGAGTCACAAAAAGCTTTGGGTGGCAACACCGAAGGTGCAATTCAACTACAAGAAGGAGATGCGGGAGAATATATTGTTGCTACAGTGATTGTGGGAGCAACTGGCAGTCTTGATTTACCCACCATCAACGATTCAGATGATTTACGTCAGGCTCTACAGCAAGTAGGTAGTCTTGGCAGCGATCGCCTATTAGCCGTAGAAGTCTTGTGGACACCCCAAGCAGAAGGCGACACCTTAACTTCAGACGATATTTTGGCATATTATCCCAACCTGAAACTTGTATAGTCAGAAGCATCTCAATACCGTTCGGTTAAGCCCCCCGACCCCCAAATTTGGGGGAGAAAGA
>CBDUCX010000448.1:0-3397 GCA_965365755.1 uncultured Pleurocapsa sp. | reverse complement strand
AGATACAATAGAAAATACATCTAAAGAATTAAAAAAATCTACTTGTGGCAATAATCTTAGATATCATCTCCATAAAATATCTGACTTCAAAGAATTAGAAATTCAACTAAATTCTGCCCTTAAAAGTAAGATTCCTAAAGGATTAAAAAAGAAAAAATTAGTTTTGGCAATCGATCTAAATTTAATACCTTATTATGGTAAACCAAAAGATTCTGAAAAGCCATATATTTATCGAAGTAAAGCCAAAGATGGGACTTGTTCATTCTATGCCTACGCTACTTTATATACTATTAAAAGAGGAAAACGAGTTACTTTAGCTATTAGAGGCGTTAGATGGCAAGATACAAAGGTTGCTATTTTGACTTATCTTTTAGCAGAATTATCTAGTTTAAAAATTCAAGTAAAAATACTTTATCTTGACCGAGAATTTTTTAGTATTTCAGTTATTAGATGGCTGAAAGCTTTAGATATACCTTTGACTATGCCAGCAATCAGACGCGGTAAGCAAGGAGGAATTAAACAGTTTCTCAGAGGGAGAAGAAGTTATAAAACTACCCATACTATGTCCAGAAGTAAAGATGATTTTGTAACCTTTGACATCTGGATTATTTGCAAATATAAAAAAGGAAGAAGAGGAGCATCTGGAATTGAATATTATGTTTATGTTACTTATAAAGTCAACAAAAACTTGAATCATATTCATCAATGTTATCGTCAACGTTTTGGTATTGAGACTAGCTACAGACTAAAAAATCTATGTCGAATCAGAACTACTACTAAAAAGCGGATGCGACCCCGCGCCGCCGACAGGCGCAAGGGAACGCGCACCAAGCAGCCGAATTTAAGATTATTATTTGTAGGCATTTCTTTTTTATTAGTTAATATTTGGGTTAACTTACTGTGGCGAAAAATTAGTAAACCCGTGACGTGGAGGAAGATTAATTTATCGTACTCTTTTTCCTCTAAAACAAATGCTTTCTTTCTTAAATCAAGCTGTTGAAAGAATTTTTCAAGTCGTAAAAACTATTTATATTCCACTAGAATAAATCATGATAAAATTTTATGTAGCATAAGTATAACTTATTGTTTTGAACGACAAATTTTGGCGATCGCCTGATTGAAAATAATTTTTTGATCTACTGAATTTAGGTCGTCTGTTTCCTCTGTTTGAAGATTGTTAATTTCTCCTAATTCAAGCAACTGCTGAAATTGTTGGTGCGTCCAGCGAACTAATCCTTCTTGCCCACTCAGGATGATTTTGCTGTCTCCTAAATGGTCTACGGTCAAGCATTTGCCATCCAGTAAAAAAGACGAACCCACTTTTATATCTACAGTTTGCAAACTACTATTTACAGGTTCGCTATAGTTAGCACTAGCTGTTATGTAGGCTTGTGCCGTAGCTTCATCTCTCTTGAGCTAATACATCTTGCCACTGACCGCTTTCATCCTTAACGTATCTGTAAGGATATTTTTCGGCTCTTTTTATAAGCGTTTTTTCTGGCTTCCATTCTTCAAAACTAACGCTATCAGTTCTAAGAACTAGAAAATCAGGAATGTAAGAAATTGTACTAGATCTTTTGCCGTTAGGAGAACATTTTAAAGTAAATTGATATGGCTGATCCCAATACTCCAACACATCATCATCGTATTCGTAGAACGAAGTTAATGCTGGAAGTTCTAGGGTATGGGATTCAAACTGTATTGTTCTCCCCATTTTCTTGCTAGCGTATGGTCCGTGAACGTTTCTAGCTATCCCTTTTACTTTCCTAACTGGTTCTGAGGTGCGAACCTTGGCTATAATCTCTCTTGTTTGTTCGGCTAGCTTAAGGCGATCGCACCATTGCTCGAACTGTTTATCTGTAAGCATAGGTTTGTAATAATATACCCTACTAAACTAAATTTTATGATATTTCGGCAAAATCAAACTTTAATTTTTATAACTGAAATGAAATAGCAAAATTAAACTTGGCAGTTTTCTGCATTTTTTACAAGGTTGCGATCGCTAAAATAGATGTGGCACAGAGTTAAGCAAGAAATAGCTATTTGGCGTGCTGGTGCGATGCCTGGTATTGCCGTAATCGGTCTGGTTTTTTTAGCAAGGGTCTTAGGGGGCTTAGAATTTCTGGAGTTAACGGCACTCGACACTTTTTTGAGGTGGAGAAGTCCAGAACCAATTGACGAAGAAATTTTAATTGTCGGCATTAACGAGCAGGATATTAGCGATTTAGAACAATATCCTCTATCAGATCGAAAACTAACCAATCTAATTACTACTATAGAGAGCTATGAGCCTGGGGTAATTGGTGTCGATATCATTAGAGATAAGCCACAAGAGCCAGGTTATGCGGAGTTGGAAAAAGTATTTTTAGAACACGAAAATATTATTGGGATAGAAAAAATATTATCTGGTCAGTCAGGTTCGCGGATCGATGCGATCGCACCACCCAAAGCACTTCCCCCAGAACAAATTGGCTTTGTCGATACTTTATTAGATCAAGATGGTAATCTACGTCGCAGTCTCTTGAGTGCAGTTATCAACGATGAGCTTAAGTTTTCCTTGGCAACTCGTTTAGTTGAAAAGTATTTAGCCGCCAAAAATATTACTTTAGCTAATGCTACTGACGACCCTAAAACGATGCAAATAGGTCAAGTCAAATTAACGAGAGTTAATCCTAATACTGGAATATCAACACCGATGCAGGGGGAAACCAAATCTTACTAAATTTCCGTCGGGGTAAAGAACCATTTCGCATTGTTTCTCTAGCAGATATTAACCAAGGTAATTTTCAACCTTCATGGATTAAAGACCGTATTGTCTTAATCGGTATTACTGCTCTCAGCGTTAGAGATGATGTCAATACCAATGCGGTTCGCTCCGATAATGCTGGCTTTATCTACGGAGTAGAGATTCAAGCTCATGCTGTCAGTCAGATTATCAATGCAGTCTTAAATAAAAGACCTTTGTTATGGGTTTGGCATGATGGCTGGGAATATTTATTTATTTTTGTCTGGGGATTTTTAGGAATTGCCTTGGCGAGAATCTTCAACCAGTCTCCCTGGAAATTAGCCGTCATCATTTTATCCAGCAGTGTATTAGCAATAGTGGTTTGCTATTTATTACTGTTGCAATATGGCTTGTGGTTACCAGTAGTACCTACGGTTTTAGTATTATCGATTAATGGATTGGGTTTAACCGCTTCCATGTTTTACCGCGATCGCCAAAATCTGAAATTCCAGCTAAAAGACCGTCAGTACATGATCGGCTATATGTCTTCTACCATTCACAATCGTCCGATCCAAACCCTGAAAAAGATTTTACGAGATGTGCGATCTCGCGAAGCTAGGTGCCTTGGGCAATCGCAAGATATAGCAGCAGACTGGTTGGTCAAAGAACTAG
>CBDUCX010000447.1:0-3407 GCA_965365755.1 uncultured Pleurocapsa sp. | reverse complement strand
GTTTGTTAAAGATGAATCAACGAGAAAATCAAGATTTTGTTGAATATAGATCGACAATTATTTTGATGCTAAGTTTTGCGATCGCTTCATTTTTCTTGTACAAATACATATTTATCCCCAACTATTTAGCGTGCTTATCCTTTGGGCATTCTAAATTGTATTGTTTTAGATTTTTAGTTAGATGAATTTGACTATCCCTATTAAAATAACCCAAGGCGACGATGTAGCTTGGTCGCAAACTTTAGACGACTATAACCCTGCCACTGATACCTTATCCTGCTTCATTCGGGGTCAATCAGCGTTAGACTTAACTGGTGTTCCCAACGGTAATCAATGGGATTTTACGATAACCTCTGCCAAATCTCAAGATTTGACCCCAGGAAGATATAAGAAGCAATACGTTTTGTTTGAGGGTGGGACAAAGCGTATCACTCTCTCTACTACTGAATTGTATGTCCGTCCTGGTTTTGAAGAATTGACGGAACTGGAGACAAGAACCCCAGATGAAATTGAGTTAGAGGAGATTACGAAAGCGATCGCCAAATTAGCATCTGGTGGAGTATCAGAATATCGAATTGGAGATCGGATGATGCAATATCAAGATTTGTCAGAGTTAACTAAACGTCAGCAGTACTTGAGGCATCGTGTGGCGATCGCATCTGGTAAAAGTAAAGCTGGTGGTAGAAATGTAGGTGTTAGGTTTTGTGGTTAGGGCAAGAGAAGGACTACTTTTCATACTTAGCTAAGTTCAAATCTATAAGCCTACGCGCGGTATCAGCATTTTTCCGTCTTCGACATATCCAAATAGGAAACGATTCTTTTTTAAAATTTGTACTGAATTCGTAGAGTAAATTTGCACCATGTAAGCGTATTGATTCGAGATTTGATCCTTCTCTAATTTCCATTTGGGCAAACTAGCTACTGTAATAACTGGTAGTTAGTATGGGCTTTATAGGATTTATCCGCAACCTCTGGAACACACCACCCCGCCACAGTATTGAACATCGATCTACACAACGTAAGCGTAGATTTGATGCAGCCAGAAGAGGGAAAGATTTTGGTGACTGGATGGCTAGCAGCAATTCAGTTAATGCGGATATTTGGACTGCCATAACTACTATCCGCGCTCGCAGCAGAGATTTAATCCAAAATAATGATTACGCCAGGGGGGCAATTCAAAAGTATGTGGATAATGTGGTTTACCTGGGAATATCTTTTCAGGCACAGGTAAAACAGTTAAAAGATCAGGCTAAAAATGATGACCGCGTTAATAATTTAATTGAGTCTAATTTTAAGGATTGGGCTTTAGAAAAATTATGGTGTCACACTGCGGGAAAGCTTAATTTTAATGAGATTCAGCAGGTAGCTTTCAAGTCATGCCTAGAATCTGGCGAGGTGTTTATAAGGAAAGTTAAGCAAAGCTTTTCTAATTCTCCTGTACCCTTTGCCCTAGAAATTATTGAAGCAGACCAACTGGCGGAGGATCACAACCAAATGTACGGTTCAAATCAAATTGTTATGGGGGTTGAGGTCAATAGATGGCAACGTCCTGTAGCCTATTGGTTCTATAAATCCCATCCTGGGGATTTGTGGCAAGGACGGGGGGGTATCGCCAGTAGGGAATTAGAGAGGATACCCGCTACAGAAATTATTCACCTGCATAAAAGCGATCGCCCTAATCAGCTTCGAGGTTTGCCAATATTAGTTAGTTCAATTCTGAGGCTAAAAAATGTTGGGGATTATGAGGGTGCAGAACAATTGGCTGCAAAGTTGGCTGCCTGTGTGATGGCGATTATTACCTCGGATTATTCCGATGTTCTATCAGAACACAACGGAGAAGACGGCGAGGAAGAACTACCCGCCGATGAAAAGTTTGCCCCAGGTATGATGCGGACTCTTGCACCAGGCGAAAAGTTTGAGGCATTCGACCCTAAGCGACCCAACGCCAATCTAGTGGCATTTATCGAACAGCAGCTTAGGGCTGTAGCAGCGGGAATGGGACTTAGTTACGAGACGGTTAGTAATGACTACTCTAAAACTAACTACTCATCTTCTCGCTTGAGCCTGATTTGTGCCAGAGATAGATACAAAGTTTTACAGGCTTGGTTTGCTGCTAACTTCTTGAGAGAAGTTATCTATGGTAATCCCGAATCTGATGGCTGGCTGGATATGGCGGTAATGTCTGGGGTGCTAAACTTTCCAGATTATGAACTTAGAAAAAAACGTTACTGCGCGGTTAAGTGGCAGTTTAGAGGTTGGGCATGGGTCGATCCTCATAAGGAAGTTAAAGCGACACTTGATAGTTTGGCAGGTGGCATGACTTCATTAACTGCTCATTATGCTGAACAGGGCAAAGACTTTGACGAAGAAATAGAGGCTATTGCTAGGGAAAAAGAAAGACTAAAAGAATTGGGAATAGAGATTGATTTCGGTAATAACTTACAAGTTAATGATGAGGATGAAGAGGAAAAGCCTAAAGCGAATAAACAAAAAGTGGGGGTTAATTAAGGGACTTTTCAAACTTCTGGGAAATCCCATGATTTTTTGTATTTGGGGTGATTCCAATGAGTATGATATTCATGGCAAAATCCACAATACTTATTTAACCTGTCGTTTGAATTATAAGAAATCATTCCACAACATAAGCACATGATGCTGATATGACCTTTTCTAAATCCCACTAAATAAGTACTAACTCCATTTTCTGATAGTACTTCACGACGTATTGAAGCCATTTCTTTCAAAGCTTCAAATTCTTCCTCTTTAGGAAGCCGAAAAACATAGTCGCTCATATTTTTAGGGAACTCTGAGGATCGATGATAGCAAAAATTACACGACTTGGCAATTTTACGAAGAAAAGAGAGCAAAAAGAGAGTAAGGTAAAAAATGAAATCCTAAAAATTAATTTGAGCGATGATTCCTTTGGTAGGAGTGCCGAAATCAATAGCTGAATATCTAGAGCAATATAAAGAGCTATTTAAGCGCCAAAAAGGATTTGAAATAGTCAGTCGATTCATCACAGGATTAATACTGAGTCCGAACAAAACACTAGAAAGTATACATTCACAGCAGTTTTGGTCAGAAGAAAAAGGAATAAAGAGAAGGGCAATGCACCATGCAGTATTTGAAGCAGGGTGGGATAGCGAAGAAATAATGGCTAAACACCGAGAAATAATTGCATCGGAACATAGAGGTAAGGGAGAAGAAGTAATCAGCTTGGATTGGACTTTAAGTCATCATGAAAAAGGAGAAAAAATATATGGAGTAAAGAAACTATACGATTACGTTGAAGGCAAGATGAGTCGATATCAAACAATAGTCACAGCAACTATAGCTAATCGAGACATAATTGATGGAATAGAGTTAGTACTACAAGAACCAAGCTATGAACAAGAAGAATTAAACTA
>CBDUCX010000446.1:0-3436 GCA_965365755.1 uncultured Pleurocapsa sp. | reverse complement strand
TCCTGCGGATCTTTATAGTAATGAAGTGGGAAATGTCACCCGTAGTTGGGAGGAACTATTTGCCTTTATTCAAAGTTGTGGCAATTCCTTTTTACCTGCCTATGCACCCATTGTGGAACAGAGAAAGAATAGTGAGTATGGAGAAAGAGAAAGAAACTTTCAACTATACCGTCGGGGACGTTATGTAGAGTTTAATTTGGTTTATGATCGCGGAACAATTTTTGGCTTACAAACTAACGGACGTACTGAATCAATCTTGATGTCGCTGCCTCCTGTGGTGCGTTGGGAATATGGCTATAGTCCTGAACCAGGAACACCAGAAGCAGAATTATACGAAGTATACCTTAAGCCTCAAAATTGGGCTAGTTAGTAGTTAGTAGTTAGTAGTTAGTAGTTAGTAGTTAGGAGAAAATCACGATGAATTTAGCCACTGAGTTAAGAGAAGGTACTAGACAGTCACATACAATGGCAGAAAACACGGCGTTTATGAAGTGTTTTATCCAAGGTGTGGTTACCCGAGAAGCCTTTCGTAAACTCCTGAGCGACCTGTATTTTGTTTATACTGCCCTAGAAGCAGAATTATACAAACATCGACATCATGTAGTTATTAATTCGATATATTTCCCAGAACTAAATCGCCAGGCAAATTTAGAAGCCGATTTGGCTTATTATTATGGCGATCGCTGGCAGGAATTAATTGCCCCATCCCAAGCTGCTAGAGATTATGTGTTTCGTTTGCATCAAATAGCCGCTACTGAACCGATTTTGTTAGTTGCCCATGCCTATGTCCGTTATTTGGGTGATCTTTCTGGAGGGCAAGGTCTAAAAAATATTGTGCGTACCGCCTTAGATTTACCAGACGGCTTAGGTACTCGCTTCTATGAATTTGATGACTTTCCTTTTCTCGGTGCGATTAGAGAATTTAAAGGAAAATATCGCGATGCTTTGAACTCCCTACCTATTGACAAGGAGTTAGCAGCCATAATTGTTGCGGAGGCTAACCATGCTTTTAGTCTTAACCGCAATCTACTAGACTCTCTCGAACCAGAAATTAAAGCAGCTATGGAGGAAAAAGAATTTATTAGATAATTTTTAGTTAAATTGTGCCAAGGAGAGTATCTACTGAAGTAGATGCCAGACTGTCCTATGATACTGAAGCTACCCTAGAAAAAGCTTACTTTCTCATTCTGCTGATTTGAAATTAGACGTGGTTTGACATGATTATATTAGTTCTAAATGCTGGCTCTAGCAGTCAAAAAAGCTGTCTTTATCGTCTAGGGAAATCTTTACCAGATGTTCCACCAGAACCTTTGTGGGAGGCACATCTAGACTGGACAGTGGCTCAAGAGGGAGGGATTCTGACAGTCAAAAGTAACGGTATTAAGCAAGAAATTGAGCTCCCAGAGCGTGATACTGCCTTAAAAGTCCTCTTAAATACTTTAATTCAGGGAGAAACCAAAGTCTTAGCTAGTCTCCAGGATATTGATGTGGTTGGTCATCGGGTGGTGCATGGTGGCGCAAAATATAGCCAAGGGACGCTGATTAATCATGATGTGAAAAATGCGATCGCCGATCTTATTCCCCTCGCTCCTAATCATAATCCTGCTCATCTCGAAGGGATCAAAATTATAGAAGAGATTTTACCAGAAGTACCTCAAGTGGCGGTGTTTGATACGGCTTTTCATACCACAATTCCCCTCCCAGCAAAGGTTTATCCCCTACCCTATGAATATTTTGACCAAGGGATACAGCGTTATGGCTTTCACGGTATTTCTCATCAATATTGCGCCAACCGTACCGCCCAAATTCTACAACAACCCCTTGAGTCGCTCAAAATTGTCACTTGTCATTTAGGGAATGGTTGTTCCTTAGCTGCAATCAAAAATGGGAGCTGCATTGATACCACCATGGGGTTTTCTCCTTTAGAAGGATTGATGATGGGTACTCGTTGCGGTTCAATCGATCCTCAGATTCCCCTTTATCTGATGCAGCAATACGGCTTGGATGCAGATGAAATTAGTCAGATACTCAATAAAAGATCTGGTTTACAGGGAGTTTCTGGGATATCTGCCGATTTAAGAGCTATTTTAGCGGCGATCGCCGATGGTCATACTCAAGCACAGCTAGCTTTTGATATTTATATACATCGCTTAACCAGCTCTATTGGTGCCATGGTTGCCAGTCTCAATGGTTTAGATGTATTAGTCTTTACTGCGGGAGTTGGCGAAAATTCTAGTATTGTTCGCGCCAAAACTTGCCAGGGATTAAGCTACTTAGGTTTGCAGTTGGATTTAGTCAAAAACGATGCCCATCCTATAGATGAAAATATTGCTACTGACAATTCTTTACCAGTACTAGTAATTCATACTCAAGAAGATTGGGCGATCGCCAAGGAAGCCGCAGACATCGCCTCAAAATAGCAATTTAGATTAAATTATTTTTTCTAGACCATAGACCAAAGAAGATAATTCAGTCACCTTGCGAATTGAAAGTAACACCCCAGGCATATAGCAAGAGCGATCGCTAGTATCGTGACGTAAAGTATATAGTTGACCAGGTGCGCCAAACAATACCTCTTGATGAGCAATCAAGCCTGGTAAACGGATGCTGTGAATAGGAATATTACTTGCTGCTGTACCACCTCTAGCCCCTGCTATCGTCTCTTTTGATTCTACTTTGGGAGGATTAAACGATTTGCCCATTTCCGCCAGCATTTGGGCTGTTTTAATCGCTGTCCCACTAGGAGCATCAGCTTTGCGATCATGATGTAGCTCAATGATTTCTACATGCTCAAAATATTTGGAGGCGTTAATAGCTGCTTGCTGGAGCAATACAATTCCAATCGAAAAATTAGGAATAATCAAAGTTCCTGTACTGGCTTTTTCCGCAAACTCACTTAAATCCTGTAACTGTTTATCAGTCAATCCTGTAGTACCAACCACAGGGCGAACTCCATAGGCGATCGCACTGCGGGTATTTTCATACACACTATCGGGATGAGTAAAATCTACCATTACTCCCTGTACTTTTTCCTGGGTTGCTAAGACTAAGACACTCTGTAGATCATTGAGGACAGGAACTTCTAATGCTCCAATACCGACAATTTCTCCAATATCTTGACCTAAATATTCAGGATTAAGATCCACTGCGCCAATTAAGATCATGTCCTCGGCTTGGGATACGGCTTTAATCACCTCCCGACCCATCTGACCCAAAGCACCATTAACTACCACTGGAATCGGCGATTTATCTGTCATTTATCTTATATATCTCTCAAAAGTTTCTAGCGAAGTTATTTTAAAACAAATTGAGAGCCATCTGTCATACAAGCATCATAGGCTAGTCTGAGGACTCGTTTGAGACTCAACCGCATTACAGGAGAGGCATCTTTAGCCCTACGTATGACTTGTTTGGCGCATTCTAGGTCTTTTTTGAG
>CBDUCX010000445.1:0-3489 GCA_965365755.1 uncultured Pleurocapsa sp. | reverse complement strand
CAATTTACATGGCTACACAGACGAAGCTATGATCATCTATTTCTTTGCTGGTAAGACTTTCAGCTTTTATTAGTATTTTTGTATAGGGAAGTTCAGATATATCAGATCCCAATCATCTTCTGGTGACAAAAATTTTTTCTTATTCTTATAAGGAGAATTTTGTAAATCCATAATTTGTTATTGCTTGACAATACTCAATAATAACTAGTAAAAAAGCTTAAAATTGAGAGCTTTTATAATTAGCTTTCGCTTTAATTAAAATATTTTGATCATTCTCAACTTCTGACCAACAATTTTCTCCTAATTGTTCTAATGCCAGAAGACAGGCATATTTAAGATCGAAAATGGGTGTAGTTAAAGTCTCTTTGAGTAAGGGAATGGCTTGAGTCACCTGAAGATTTCCTAAGGCGATCGCTGCTGCGGCGCGGGACTTTTGAAATTGAGGGGCGGTATTGTGTAAAGCTTCTACGATCAGATCGTAACCAGGCTGGTATTTAAGTAACCCTAGTAGTTTGACTACATGAAAATGACCACCATAATCATTGTGGGCTTCTTCGGCATAGGTTTTTAAGAGAGCATTGGGAGTCTGTTCTGGATATGCTTCCAGGAGAGTTTTTCCAGCTAGATAACAACGTCCAAAATCTGTATGGTAAAGTTCTCGGATCAAAAAATCTAAGGCTGGAGGCTGATCGTATTCGTGTACCATCTCAATATCCTGGGGGCGGTCGCGAATTACTTGATCTAAACTTGGTTCAATCTCGGCAAAGGTCAGCTTTTTCGAGGCTAAACCCTTGGCAGCTAAAAGCCTGATTCCTCTCAACCGAAAAGCGACAGAAATAGGTGCTTTAGCGATCGCTGAAATAGCTGGATAATATTCCGCATCAATTAAATCTTGGATACAAGCACGTCTAGCATTGACGTTACTGTGCTGGAGAAACTCTGTCACCTGATCCATCTGGCTAGAGTCTTCAGTTAAACGAGCTAAACTAGCGATCGCTGCACTGGCAATAGATTTATCATCGTCTAGGGTGAAAGGTATGATCCGCTCAATTGCTGGCTTGTAGTCAAAGTTAGCCAGAGTATGGATAATCACCCGATAAGTTTGGTTTGGTTTAGTTAACAATTCGGCGATCGCATCGAGGATGGACTGATCTTCTGTCCCAATTTCCCCAATTGCCCAGACAGCATTTTCTACAGTTAAGCTATCTTCATCAGCCAGACAAGATTTCAGTGTTGGTATTGCCTGAGTTGCTTTTAAACGCCCTAAGCTTTCTACTGCTTTGCGTCTGGCGATTCGATTTTCCAAAGCAGGGTCACGGTCAGCAATTGCTTCAATCAAAGCATTAATTGATCTTTCGGTGGGAAAGTTAATCAGATGGGCTGCACCTACGTAGCGCTCTGAAGTTCCATCTTCGGTATTCAATGGCTTTTTCAGTAAGGCGATCGCCTGATCTTCGGTTAGATTAAAAATATTGGAAAATCTGTTATCCATTACTTTAATAAATTTAATAATCGATTCTAATTAATTAATAGTTTATAACTTTCTGCCTCGGTTAACCTCTGGTAGTTTACTCAGGACAAACAATCTGAGAAAATTATAGACATAATCTAAAAGTAACTAACCCAAAAACTAGTTTAAAAAATATTAACAATATGTCGGAAACTCCAGTAACAGCAGAAGAATTAGCTGAGCTAATTGTTGAATTTGAAAAATATCGCGATCGCTTAATCAGAGAAACAACTGAAGCAGCTAAAAAAGCCAAGATTTCCCAAAAATCAACTATGGCAAAACTAGAACCGCAGCTTGCCGATATTGATGCCAAATTGGAACGGCTTCGAGAACAACAAGCTAATTTGAGTGCGAGCAATTAAATTAGCAATAAATCAGCAATATAGGAAACGGATTTAGTATCACCACTCCACTACCATCAGCCAATTTTATCTTTCGTTGACCAACATTCTCTAGGCACTCTGGGCATTAGAGTTTTTTTTTGCTATCTTGACAACACAATTAAAATTGATACATCTAGACATACTTCAAATTGAGATGTCAAATGACAAATATTTCTTCGCTAGATAAAAGAAAAAACAAAAGTTTTGTTATTAATAACAGGTCAATATTAAAACAGTATGCTCTCAAAAATTATAAGATTTTTGGTTCAGGCATAATAGTTGTTAACTTATTATTATTAAACAGAGAAAGTATTGACGAACTTAATTTAACTGATGAGAACCTAGAAGAGGGACAGGAGACGACAGTACATCAGCCTATATCCTATATTCCCCAAGTAAATTTTTGGTTCAAAATGATCAGCCTAAAAATCAAGAAAAAACATCAGATTGATATTCAGGCAGAAAGTAGCTCCGAGCAAAAATTCTTCATTGTCTTTATCAAAGACGCTTCTATAGAACATTTTTCCATCTATTCAATTAAAGTGTGACTCTCCCTGCATTTTCCATCAATAATGAAAGAATTACCCCGAGTTAGATACACAAGTAAGCCAGTTCTTGACTCCAGAGTCTATACTATGATGCCTTAATCTGGTATCTCCAAATAGATACTATCCTTGGCAGGTTTTACTAACTAAATGCGCTAAAAAATATCATCTTCACAAACAGTTAAATCTGTTGGCTGGGAGCATTGTTCCAATTCTAAGTGTATACCCTGAGCGTTTTCTGACAAAAGATCTTCAATATATCCTGCTTGTAGTGATTTTGCTTCTAGAGGACTATCAAAAGGTCCGAAGTAATAGACACATTTAGGTACTTTAGTAGTTATTTTCAGCCAATACGGCAAGTTTTTTTGCTCTTTTATGCCAAATACATTTAATAATTTTGTGACCAAAGACATAATAAATTTTTATTGTTTTGATAAATTTATTCAGTATAAAAAATACTAAACTCTTGGGCTATTTCGATTTTTTACTTAGAGACAATAAAAAGTATTGTGTCTTAATAATAGTGCTCGAACATACAATTTTTTTTATATCAAAAGATAGATAATTAGGTAATACACTAGATGTTAATTCGCGACTTTCTAACTTACCACTTATTAGCTTTTATATACTATTTAGTATAGTACTTTACATTTTACTGATAATTATCAACAACTCAACTAAGATGCAAAAGAGAATTTTTATGATGGCTATTTGATATAGCTAGAGAAATTATTATCTAAACAGAGCTTGACCTCGATTCAATTAACAACTTTCCGATTCTACTTGCTTCAATAGTTTTTAGCATCTTAAAAATAGATTTTTTTAATGTATCTAAAAGTAATAAAAACTTTTTTGCATTTTAGTTAAGTTTTTCTTGAATAGATAACATATATTGATATATCAGCAAACCATCGGTATAGTCGTCCTAAAGGATACCGCGGCACATAAGGGGGTCACGCTGAAGATAACTTTAACTTAACAAATTCTAGTTTTTCTCGAAATTTTGCCCCGTAGCGATCGCATCTCATTACGCAACGATTAACTCTTCGAT
>CBDUCX010000444.1:0-3493 GCA_965365755.1 uncultured Pleurocapsa sp. | reverse complement strand
TCAGGAAAGGTGCGATCAGTCCAATACCCAAAGCTTCTAATACAGATGTTAGGGTGAATACAAATAAAAGTAATACAAGTTGTTTTCTTTTCCCTTCTAGGATGTAAAATACTTGGGCGAAGTATGCCAGCATATTGCTAAATTGCTAAAGTTAATTTTTGGTAGAGTTTTTTATTGCTGATTGATCATGATTATGAGTAGCTAGAAGCAGAAGGTTCATTTTTAATATTTACTCCGTTGGCGACAATGCCCAGCACATGTTGTTCGGTATTGGCTAATAGCTTTTTCGCCGCAAAGGCACTTTCATAATCTACTACTCCAGGACGAACCACTAGTAAAAGACCATCAACCATGCTTCCCAGGATTACTGCGTCTGCCATACCCATCAGAGGGGGGGTATCTACAATAACGCAATCATAACTGTTTACCAGAATTTCAGTCAAAATCTTCATCCTCTGGGAATTAAGTAATGACACGGGATCGTCTGGCACTACGCCAGCGGTTATCACTTCTAAATTAGCCGTCACTTGCTGCACCGCGTCTTGCCATTCTATTTGAGCAAGTAAAATATTGCTTAAACCGACGGAGTTGGACAGTCGTAAGATACTATGCTGACGAGGTCTTCTCATATCACCATCAATCAACAACACTCTTTTTCCTAATTGGGCTAAGGATCTAGCAAAATCATGAGCTACTTGAGATTTACCTTCTTGAGGTACTGAGCTAGTAATGGCGATCGCCTGTCTGCCCCAATCTGTGCTGAGAAACTTGAGATTTGCCTGTAGCATTTGATATGCTTCTCTGGTTCTCAAGTCATCAAATTGCAGATCTTTCAAGGAGACTAAAGAATTATGGTTCGTTTCAGAGATTCTATGTATTTCGGCTGTCGTCGGATGATCATCTTCAGTTGCCTTCAACTGGTTTAGACTAGGAATTACTCCCTGTAAGGGGTAGCCAAAGATTGCCTCTGCTTCTTTAGTATTTTTGATCGAGCGATCATTGAAGTCTAATAAAAAGGCAGATGCTGCACCGAGTAAAGCACCCATGGCACCACCTACCAAGATAATCAGCTTACTTCGGGTCGAACCAGTTGGCTCTTCTGGCACAATAGCATTAGCAATGATGCGGACATTACCTACATTTTGGTTTTCAGCGACCTGAGTTGCCTGCAATTGACCCAAAAGGGTTTGATAGGTTGATTGTGTTGCTTTTACCCGACGATCTAGTTCTCGCTGCTGTTCTTCTAGTAAGGGTAATTTTTTTAAGTTCTGTTGACGAACTTGCAAATTACTTTCAAGTGCCGCTAATTTATTAAGTAAGCCTGTTCGCTGGACTCCCATACTAGCCAATTCCCCCACCATTGAGTGCTCAGAGTCTCCAGAACTAATGTTTAACAGTTTGGCTTTTAACGAGGTTATTTGTTTATCACCCTGAATTTGCTCAATTTGATTATTTAAGAGAGTTTCCAATTCTGCTTCTCGCTGTTTGAGACTTATGACTTGTGGCGCATTTTCGGAAAAGCGATCGCGCTGATTAACTAAATCTATTCTGACATCTTGGAGTTCGGTGACTAACTGTGGCACAGCAGTCCGACTCAGTGCACTGATAGCTACTGCTTCCTCCCAGCTAATATTTAGTCGGTTAAGTAATTGTTTAAACCGACCATTAACCTCTTGAAGTTCAACATTTACTGCGTCGATTTGATTCTCTAAAGATTCAATGGTGTCGACCTTGTTCGCAGCTTCTTGTGATAAGTTAGCAATCTTATTTTCCGTCTTAAATTGACGTAAATCTGCTTCGGCTTTGGCAACAGTTGATTCAATTTTGGGTAATTGATCCTTAATAAACTGTCGAGCTGAGGCGGCAGCAGATCGGTTACTCAAAGTATCTTCTTGTACATAAAGTTCAATTACTTTGTTGGTTATTGCTGCTGCTAGTTCTGGGTCACCATCTTGGTAAAAAACTTGTAAAACAGCGGTACCAACAATCGGTTTGACATCGAGATTGCCTGCTATTGCTTGGTAATTTAGCGGCTTGCCCTGGTCGTTTTTTAAATTGAGTTCTTTGACGACCGTTTCGAGGATCGGTCTAGATTGCAAAATTTCGGCTTCTGTGACTATCGGATTGCTATCCTTACCCAGAACTTCAACCTTTCCCCTTTCATCTTCTAATCCAACTAGCTTGGAAGATTCATCTGTCCTAATTAAAAGTTGAGCTTCGGCTTCATAAATTGGTTTTTTTGATAGTGCCGATAGCACGAAAACACTGGTAACACCAAGAAAAATTGCTGTGGCTGGTAGCCAACGACGCTTTAAAACTAACCAATATTTTTGAAAGTCAATCTGTTCTTCGTATGTATTAGAAACTACTGTGGGAATCATATTTTTACCTGGGTTTCAATTGTGAGAAACTTTAAAATCAAACAGTTCAGTAAGCTCCTTTACTGCTGGTTACGACATGAATTGTCTTGAGCAATATTTGCCAGTCTAAAATTAAAGACCAGTTTTGAATGTAAATAAAGTCTAAATTAAAGATCTCTTCGGAATCGGTATTAGAGCGACCACTAACCTGCCATAGACCAGTAATTCCTGGTAAAACTTCATGACGTAAAAGCTGATAGGGAGATAGTTTAGCGACATCACGGAGGGGTAAAGGGCGAGGCCCCACCAAACTCATTTCTCCTCGCAAAACATTAATCAATTGCGGTAGCTCGTCTAAACTATAGCGACGGAGAAATTTACCCACTCTGGTAATGCGAGGATCTTCTTTGATTTTAAACAGAATTCCTCCTTTTACTTCGTTTTGAGCTTCTAACGCTGATTGTAATTCATGGGCGTTTTGTACCATCGTGCGAAACTTCCAAACTCGAAAATAGCGTCCTTTAAGACCAACACGCCTTTGTTTATAAAAAATAGCTCCAGGGGAATCGAGCTTGACTATCGTCGCAATGGACAATAGAGGTAAAGCCAGTATTACTAATAACAAGGAGGATATTACCAGATCAAAGATACGCTTACACCAAAAATCAATCCCTACGATGGCAGCAGAACAAAAGCGAATAGTAGGCATTCCTCCCAGCATTACCATGTCAGAACATTGCTCAGGCAGCTTTAAATCTAAATCAACGGGTAAAATTCTCCAGTCAATTCCTGCCGATTTTAACTCCCAGGACAACAAGATGGGATTTTCAACTTTATCCCACGAACAAAGGAAAATTTCATCAAATTTATAATTACTTGCTCGGTGCAAAATTCTTGACCACTTTTGGCGATCTCGACAGACAGATAAATCGACAGTGCCTTGAACCGTATATGTTTTAGTAGAGTTAATTAGCTGTTTCGCTTTCTTCGTGTCTTCAGCAGTGCCTAAAAGCAAAACTTTGTGCTTAAAACAAACAAATTTGCTTTTAATGCTTTTGATAGCTGTGCCCAACAATATTCTCTGGGTACTAACTAAGATTAAAGTCAATCCCCAATCCAAGATAAAGACAGAA
>CBDUCX010000443.1:0-3494 GCA_965365755.1 uncultured Pleurocapsa sp. | reverse complement strand
TATGAATAAATATAAACAATTATTATGGTTAGATTCTCTATTTTTAGCTTCAATTCTGGGACAATTCTTTTTTCTATATATCAGACTATGACTAACTCTCAGTTGACATATCATTATTGTATGAATAAATAATCTGCCAGCTTAACAGCTAGTTTTAAAATAACCAGTTAATCTATATCCTTATATACAGACTTAAAGTTACTTTAATGGAGCAAGAATATGACTATTACAACTAACAACTTTCCTTACATAACCAAGCTTTCAGATGATGCAGCTGAGGTTATCTCAGGAGGTCAGGTTGAGATAAGTATCTTTGAAACAGTGAATCTCAACAGAACTATAAATTCGGATACTAGTGGAATTCGAGGCAGATCCGCAGCAGCGGCAGCCGATGCCAGAGTTCCTGCCAACAGTACTGACTTTTTTCTTGAAACTCTAACCATTGCCGATATTTCTGGAGCTGACGGCACAAATAAAGTTCAGTCTAGATCTGTAGCTGCAATGCCCTAATTAATCATCATTGATGACAAGTTGAGATAGGGGGTAATTTGTCAATAATTTAGTCATAAATAGTAACTATATACTTATAAATAGTTACTATTTTTTAATATCTTACTATTTATAGCTTTTGAAGAATTAATCTCAGTTAAGGAGTTAAAAACTGTAAGTGTTCTCCTTCTAATTGCTGTAAATCTTGAGGAGAGCCTTGTAATTTTAACTTTCCTTTGTCTAACAAAATCAGCCAATCGGCACGCATAATCACCCTAGGGCGATGACTGATCGTAATGGTGGTTTTGCCCTGGCGATAAAATAGTAGCTTATCCAGCACCTTAGTTTCCAAAACAGGATCTAATGCGCCTGTAGATTCATCTAAAATCAACACGGGAGGATTGTTTACTATTGCCCTGGCTATAGCCAACCGTTGTCTTTGTCCCCCCGAAAGATTGGCCCCAAATTCTCCTAAAACTGTTTGGTATTTATCGGGTAACTCTTTAATAAATTCATCGGCATAAATCATCTGACAGGCTTTAACTATTTGCTCAAAACTAGCATCGGGATAGCTAAAACGGAAATTATCCAAAATAGAACGACTCCAGAAATGAGGTTCCTGGGGAACTAAGACTACTTGCTGGCGCAGGCTTTCAATAGCCAAATCCTGCTGATTATAGAGACCATAACTAATATTGCCTGACTGTACCTGATAGAGTTGAGCGATCAGTTTTGCCAGGGTACTTTTACCACAACCAGACTGACCGATTAATGCCGTAACTTTACCACCAGGGATAGTGACAGAAAAATCTTCTAGTAGATCGACTCTGCCTATATGATGAAAGTTAAGTTTACTGCAAACTATGTCTGCATCGCTAGGAATATCTACCCAAGCTTTTTTGTTTTCGTTTTCATCTTCGGGGGTACTATCGATTACTTCCGTTAATCTTTCCACGGCAGTTTTGGCACGGGCAAATTCATCAATAAAATCAATTACTGCACTGATAAAACTAGTAAAGTTACCGTTCATGCTATTAAATGCCAGCAATTGTCCAATAGTCAATGTCTTATCAATTACTAAGGTGCTGCCAAACCAGAGGATCGCAATACTGCCCAATCCCGAAGCTAAACCAGAAAAGATGCCGTTAAGAATGCTAATTTGAATAGTACTAAAGGTAACATTCGCCAGACGACCAAACCGTTCTTGAAACTCTTCCCAAGCTTGGGGTTTGGCATTGGTACTTTTTAGGGTTAATGCACCTTTAAAAGTTTCCACCAACATTCCTTGATTTTCAGCTGAAGTAACCAAAACAGCGCGGGTTTTCTGTTGCAAGGTAGAAAGAAACAGTAAAGGCGAAATGCTCATTACACCCGCTACCAAAATAGCTACTAGGGTGAGTTTCCAACTATAAATAATCATCAAGGCAAAGGAAACCACGGCGATAAAAAATCGGCTGGGAAAACTAATTACTACTTGGGATACTAATTGATTGATTTCTCGAATATCCCTTAAGCGACTAACTATTTCCCCACTACGACGGGATTCATAGTAACTAAGAGGTAAACGCAATATTTGTCTGCCAAATTCTAAAACCAAACCCAATTCTAATCTTTGAGCAAAATGGGCAATAAGATTAGATTGAATAAAGCGCAGAAAACTACTAAATAAGTTCATCGCCGTCACTCCAATTACCACTGTGGTAAGTAATTGAGTATCTCGGCGTACCAGCACGTCATCGGTAAGAATTTGAATCAAAAAGGGGAAAGTTAACGCCAATAAACCAATAACCAGGTTAAGCAGAATCACCTCAACTAAAATACGGCGATAGGGCAATACTCGCTTGAGAAACCTACCTAAATTGCCGATCTTATCTTCTGGTTGCTCATAAAAGCGGATTTCATCGGGGTTGAGCAGCAACATGACCCCATTTTTCCAGTTTTCATGCAACTCTCTGCGGGTTAGATAACGAATACCCACACCAGGATCGGCAATGACGTATTTTTTAGGCTTTTTGCCGTATAAAACTACCCAGTGATGACCCTTCCAGTGAATAATTGCGGGTAGAGGTGCTTGTTCGAGATGATCTAATAGTTCGGGGGCAGCTTTTACCTGTTGGGCATTAAATCCCAAGTTTTCCGCCCCCCGTCTGAGTCCTAATAAAGTAGTACCTAATTGCCCCGTACCCACAGCCTCACGGATGCGACTGATAGAAAACCTGCGTCCATAGTGTAGGCAAACCGAAGCCAGACAAGCTGCACCACAATCTTCTTCACTATGTTGTTGGACAATTGAGTATTTCATTGCCAATCAAGCTAACTAAAGCCCGAATATATCTTTATATGGGAAATTAACATTAAAAAAGCGATCGCTCTTGGAAGTTTAGTCATAGCGATCGCCAGACGCTCGATAAATGTAGACAAGCGATCACTCTCGATCAACATTAACACCTGTATAATATACGGTTTACAGTTGCACCTTTTAACATCAAATTAATGAATTTTAATAACTAGTTTTTTTGAGATATTGGCAGCTTAAACCCATATTCATCAGCCCCACAGATGAAGTACCTCTGAAATGAGAATCAAAGCGTGATGAAATGGAGAAGTGAAACCAGAATGGCTCTCCCGTGCCATAAAGACGATGCCCGTGATCTGCTGGTAACGATTTACCAACCAACGGATACCTTAGTTCCCAGTAGGTTTTAGTTAAATCCTTTGTTGAAGACAAAACTAGCACAAGAATATTTGTACTTCATTAGTTTAGCGTTTGTGGACAACTTAAAGGGAATAGGCAACTCGCAATAGAATATGTATAGCCGTCATCTTTCAAACATTCTTGTTTTTGTCAAAATTCAGTTTAGCTTTAATAGAACTGCATACTTACCTAAATCTCGATCCCTCAAAATCAGTCCAATTTTCTGGTATTCTCGCTGTATGGCTTTGATGATCTGATTGGGAGCATGTCAAATATGTCGATACAAGTGAACTATAGTTACGGGTGTTAA
>CBDUCX010000442.1:0-3499 GCA_965365755.1 uncultured Pleurocapsa sp. | reverse complement strand
GATAAATCCATGCAGTACTTCCCAACTCGATTACCTACACCTTATCAAGTTTGTAGGCTAATAAAGTACGGTCTGACCTTAGTAGTTGTAAGTTATGACCAATTATTGAGTTTAGCGATCATCATCCTTTTTGGCAATAGAAATACCGTGCCATTATGGTTACTGACACGGCAATGATGCTTAATCCTCACTATCACAAAGCTATTAGGAAAGCTTAGAGCTTAAAGCTACGAATAGAAACACTTTGTAGTCCATACATCTAATCAGCAGCGTCTAAATAGCTTATTAATACTTAATGTATTCATAAACATTGAGATATTGTGTCCCTGCGCTCTTCCAAGAGTAGTCGTATTCCATACCTTGCTGTATCAGTTGCTCAAATTCTTTAGGATATTCATAATAGAGTCCGATCGCTCTTGCCATAGCGGATTCTAAAGCTGGGTGATCATTTTGATAGAACACATAGCCATTGCGCTTTTCTGGAGCATGATCTTGATCGTAGTCACGGTCGAATACGGTGCTGAGTAAACCACCCACACCTCTGACAATTGGTACTGTGCCATACTTTAGACTGATTAGTTGCGTCAAACCACAGGGTTCAAAGTTGCTGGGAACAACCATCATGTCTGCTCCCGCATAAATTAAGTGAGCCAGTTCTTCGTTATAACCAACTTCTAAATGCACATCGGGATTGTCGTTGAGGAAATATTTTTCGTGGAGGAATTTGTTATTAACCTCTGGGGAAGTTCCTGAGCCTAACATCACAAATTGAGCATTATGATGCAGTGCATAGTAAATGGCATGATGTACTAGATGTACTCCCTTTTGGTCATCTAAACGACCGATATAGGCAATTATGGGCTTATCAGAATCATGTAGCAGTAATCTTGACCGCAAAGCCTGCTTATTTTTAGCTTTATCTGCCAGAGTATCCAGACTGTAATTCTGGGGAATTAATTGATCTGTCTCAGGAGACCAGAAATTGTAATCTACTCCATTGAGAATACCGCCGAATTTTCCTTGATGGATCTCCAGAGTATGACCTAAGCCATAACCAACATCGGTAAAGCGAGCCTCCCAAGCATGGTGTGGAGACACGGTATTAACGTAGTTAGAATAAACAATTCCTCCCTTCATCATGTTCAAGGCAAAGGGGTTAAAGTTATCTTGCAGGCGAGAATAATCAAAATAATATTCTGGTCGATTTAATCCTGTGGCTGTCAAAATTTCATTACCACAATTACCTTGATGTCTAAAGTTATGAATCGTGTAGCAAACTCGCTGGCGTTCCATGCCATAGTACTGGTACATCTCGTACTGCATTACAGGAATCAAGCCAGTCTGCCAGTCATGACAATGGATAATATCGGGACGTTTATTGCTTTTTAACAAAAACTCCATTGCTGCCTTACTAAAGAAGGCAAAGCGCATCGGGTCATCATCTCCACCATAAACATAGCCTCGATGGAAAAATTGGTCTTGGCTTTTGGGCTGAATAAAGAAACAAAGTCTGCCGTGCACCCAACCACAAAATACATCACACTTGATCTCTCCTCCATACCAAGGAACTCCTAAATCAATATAGGCATCGTGCAATCCCCAGATATGATCGTATCTCATGCAGTCGTACATGGGCAGGATCAGTTCAACGCAATGTCCACGCTCATCTAATTCTCTGCTCAATCCATAAACGACATCTCCTAACCCCCCAGCTTTGATCACAGGAGCGCATTCGGAGGCAATCTGCACGATATACATGTATTAACCCTCTCTTAATAAAACTTTATATTTATCTAGTTTATTTAAGATTTTAAATCACAAAGTCAATTTACGTGCATTTAAAGAGGGAAAAAGATCAGAATGTTATTGGAATTGGTTCAAAACCAGGGGAATCAATAGAAAAGGCGATCACCTGACAGCTATCAATCATAAGGCTTAAGCTAGTGACGCTATTAAAATATTAACTATAAGTAATAATCAATAACATCCCAATAATCAATAGCGAATAACTATTCATCCATAGCTCAAATCTCAAATCTATCCAAAGTACTTCTAATTGAAAAACTGCGACTAATTACTACATTAATCGCAGAAAATGAGATGTAATCCCTCAGCAGCTTTGCTGAAAGATAGCCACGCTTTTAAGTTCAAGAAACCTTATTTAAAGTAAATTTAGGTTTAACTAAGGGGGTGGAACAATAAATCTGGGTAAAAACGATTGAATTCAATCAAAATCCCCGCTGTAAAGGTCAGCAGAGCCATAATCAAAACTGGGGCAGTGGACAGAAACTTCTGTAAGTCTCCCATGGTATCCTCCATTGAATAGTAAAAAACGTGATTTAGCGCGGAGAAACGGTAATTTCCGATTTGTCTGCGAACATTTTGCCACTAGTGATTTCACCAAAGGCTAGTAAAGGCCAAGTAGCAGCAGCTAGCATTTTGCCAATAGCTAAGGGAACGTTGATCACGATCTCTTGCATTTCTGCATTCTTGTCGTCTCTAATCGCAATTAAGTAAGAACGACCAGCCCAACCAATCCAGCCAGCGATATATAAGAATAAGATGCTGGGAATAAAGAAATCTCCCATGTGTGACCAGCGACCATCTACGATTAAATGGGGATATCCCTCTGGACCACAAAGAGCTTCAGCATAACGCTCCGCTCTAATTTGACCAGAATTGGGATCACCGGTAGTGTTACGGAAATTTTTAGCTTTTTGGACGTAAGCGGAATTTTCTCCACAGGGGGTCAAACCCGCTACATCCCCAGCATTCGCTGTGGGTGCAAAACCAAACCAAAGCGTAAATACTAGTATTAAAGCAAACAACCTTCTCATGAATATGTTTCCTTTTGTGACAGATAATAATTGTGTTTGTGTATAAGCGCAAAGACAGAATCCTAGACGCTAACTAATAAATAAACTTATCAAAGGATGGCAACAATTTTAGCGATCGAAACAAGTTGTGACGAAACTGCGGTGGCAATCGTAAAGAATCGTCAAGTTTTAAGTAGTATTGTTTCTTCTCAGATTGAACTACATCAAACTTATGGTGGTGTTGTTCCCGAATTAGCTTCGCGGCAGCACCTGGAAATTATCAATCTCTGTATTAGTCAAGCAATATCAGAGGCGGGACTAAAATGGCAAGATATAGATGCGATCGCCGCAACTTGTACTCCTGGCTTAGTGGGGGCTTTGTTAGTCGGCATGGCAGCAGCCAAAACTCTGGCAATGATTCACAGTAAGCCATTTTTGGGGGTGCATCATCTGGAAGGGCATATTTATGCTTCCTACCTGGCTCAACCAGAATTAGAGCCACCTTTCCTCTGTTTACTGGTTTCTGGAGGACATACCAGTAGTATTCACGTCAAAGATTACGGGGAGTATCAACTACTAGGCTCAACCAGAGATGATGCAGCAGGAGAGGCGTTTGATAAGGTAGCACGGTTATTAGATTTAGGCTATCCAGGAGGGCCTATAATTGATCGCCTGGCGCAACA
>CBDUCX010000441.1:0-3519 GCA_965365755.1 uncultured Pleurocapsa sp. | reverse complement strand
TAATTCTTTCTCCCTTGTCTCCCCTGTCTCCCCTGTCTCCCCTGTCTTCCTTGTCTCCCTTGTCTCCCCTGTCTCCCTTGTCTCCCTTGTCTCCCCTGTCTCCCTTGTCTCCCTTGTCTCCCCTATCTCCCTTGTCTCCCCTGTCTCCCTTGTCTCCCCAATCCCTCTAACCTCCACCAAACTCTCCAACGAAGGAGTAGCCGATCCTAGAATCAAGGGGCAATTCTCTAACTCTGCCCGCCATTGAGCCACTTTACAGGCGTGATAGGTGGGTGAGGGGCGATCCTGCTTAAAACTAGAGTCATGTTCTTCGTCAAGGATAATTAAGCCTAAATTTGGCAGAGGGGCAAAGATCGCCGATCGCGTGCCAATTACTACCTGGGGTTCTCCCTGTATAGTTTGTCGCCAAGTATCATATCGTTCCCCCGCAGACAGTCTACTATGATAAACACATACTTGTTCCCCAAAACGTGCGCGAAAGCGATCCGTTAACTGTGGGGTTAAACCAATTTCAGGGACTAAAACTAAGGCCGATTTTCCCTGGGCTAACATAGGTGCGATCGCTTGAAGATAAACCTCGGTTTTACCTGAACCTGTTACTCCATGTAACAAAATTTGAGCATAGTCTGGTTGAGCTTTAATTACATCCAGCGCCTCAGCTTGCGCTACACTTAGTTCCTTGGGCTGATCTGCTGCTTGAGCAACCCCCTGTTCTTTGCGCAGAATTTCTCTTTCAGAAAGAACTACATAGCCTTTAGTTTCTAGCTTTTTAATCGTGGCAGAAGTAGTACGACATAGCTGGATGAGTTCTTTGAGCCACAGTTCTCCTTCTCTATTTTTCAGGATCTGTAATATTTCACGCTGTCTGGTGGTTAAATCATCAAGAAAACTTTTTGCTACTAAAGTCACCGCTGTTTTTAATTTAGGTTTGACTCCCTTGGGTGGCTCTAAATAATTCTCTACCCAACCCCGTTTACTTAATTCTCTGATGCCACGGCTGGCTCCTTTAACCTGATTTCTGAGATAATTAACGCTATAGTCACCTTCTTGCTGACTCTGCAATAGTCTGAGAACTCGTCCTGCAACGACACTACAAAAAGCCTCTGCACCAGGAGGAATAGCTTCGGAGTTTAATCTTACTCTTCTTTGCGATCGCCCTAATAAACCAGGGGGGAGAGCGACTCGGATCGTATTCATCAAATCCGCACTGTAATAATTAGCAATTCTTTCTAATAGTTGCCAATAGGTATCCTGAAAAAATCCCGCAGTAATGACATCTTCAACCCCACGAATTCGCTGCGGTTCTAAGTATTCTGGAGGGGAAGTTAGCAAACGAATTGCAATCCCTCCTACTATCTGAGAGCCAAAGGGGACACTGACAATATCGCCAGAATTTACTATCAAGTTGCTCGGAACACTATAAGTATACAGTCCCTGAGTTCCAGGAAAGTCCACTAATACCTCAACCCACTGCTGAGAATTGATCTGAGAATTAATTATGTAGTTCGCTTGGGGTTCTGCTACTAGTAAACTTAATTGAGTGGCAGATTCGTATAGAGAGCGATCGCTCGTATCTTTGGGAGACACATCCTTGTCAGTACCAGTTAGCATTTAAACTTTAGATTAGTTACTCGTACAAAAATACTATCCTATATTTATTTGACAAATAGCACAGTCTCTTAACTTGTTACAAATGATACTATCCTAATTGTTGTTTACAATACATAAATCCCAGAAACTAAAGTCATCACTTCATTACACAATAAACTTTAAGGTAAAGAGAGCTACATTTTCTTTCTAAGATTTATGAAAAAATATTAAGGCTAATATCATTAAAATTTTTGTGTTTAATGATTAACTGTTAGTTACGCGAGCTGTTTTTTATAAATGCCGTATTTCTCCTTCGATAAGCATCTGAGGGAAACGGGAATCTTGTGCTTACTCTATTATAAGCAAAAATAATATTAAGAAAAGATGTATTTTTAGAGTAAAAATTCAGATGCATGAGAGCTTTATAATTAAAGTGCGAATTAAACTTAAGAAATAAACTTTTCTTAAAAGAAAGTTACATTGCTTATAAATCACTATGTCTATTTTTACTAAATTTTTGGGTCTGTTAATTAGCAATAAGCAATGTAAATAATAAACCTCTTTTTTACTCACAACTGATTATAAATTTTCTGCCAGATATCAAGATACTTCTTTTAAAAAAATAAACATTAAGCCCATGACTACAATGAAATTGACAGAAAGTGATAGTTATAACCTAGATATTTCAGTAAGGGAGACTGCCGACGACGTAAATGAAGATTTGAAACTAGTAGAAGCAGAATACTCTGGGGAAAATCAGGGGCTTTCTAATGTTGGCAGTCGTCGCAAAATTCCTCTAGAGGATAATATTGGTGCGTTTTTCAAGGAAATGGCTCGCTATCCTTTATTGACCGCAGAGGAAGAAATTGTCTTAGCGAACAATGTCAAGTTAATGCTGGAGGTTGAAGCAACTAGGAAAAAGCTGGCAGAGGAAAAGCAGCAACAGCCTACTAAAGCTGAATTGGCAGTAGCGATGGGGCTAGAGACTCCAAGACAGCTAGAACTTTTAATGTATCGAGGAAAAGTAGCCAAGCGCAAAATGATTCGCTCTAATCTGCGACTAGTGGTATCGATCGCCAAAAGATATCTGAACCGTGGAGTACCTTTCCTAGACTTGATTCAAGAAGGTGCGATCGGCTTAAATCGGGCAACAGAAAAGTTTGATCCCAATAAAGGATATAAGTTTTCTACCTATGCCTACTGGTGGATTCGTCAGGCAATAACCCGTACTATTGCCAACGATGCTCGTACCATTCGGTTACCAATTCATATTGTTGAAAAACTCAATAAACTAAAAAAAGCACAGCGTAATCTGAAACAGAAATTGCAGCGTAATCCTAATGAAACAGAGTTAGCCAAAGAACTAAAAACGTCTATTTCTCAGCTACGTCAACTACTGGAGTTGCGTCGTCAGTCTTTGTCTCTAAATCATCGTGTTGGGAAAGCAGAAGATACTGAGTTAGTTGATCTGCTAGAAGATAGTGAGCTGCAACTTCCTGAAGAGCGGATGAATGAAAACATGATGCGTCAGGAAATTACCGATGTCCTGGATGATGTCTTAACTCAGCGCGAGAAAGATGTAATTTGTCTACGTTATGGTTTATCTACTAGTCAACCCTATACTTTGGAAGAAGTGGGAGGAATGTTTAGTCTGTCACGGGAAAGGGTACGCCAGATCCAAAGTAAGGCAATGCGTAAGTTACGTCGCCCTCAAGTAGCTCGCCGTTTGAAAGGGTGGTTAAACTAAACTAACTAAACTAGTGTTGGTTAATCCCAGGTGCGATCGCATTTCCGATAAAGTCCGACAAATGGCGGTAAATAGAGCAGATATTAGCGATCGCATTATCGATATAAGTGAGTTCGGAATTAGTAATTCGGAGTTCGGAGTTATCATTTACCCAACGAAATAGTAAGGCACTCAAGCATCTC
>CBDUCX010000440.1:0-3549 GCA_965365755.1 uncultured Pleurocapsa sp. | reverse complement strand
GCGATCGCACTATCTTAAGCATCTAAATTATCATTAATGATTTTCTTTAAATGAATTATACTGATCCTGATTAATACGTCCTGCTTCGTAGAGAGTTTCAGTAATTTCCGAAATACCTAAAACTGAATGGGCGCGATAACCATTGTCTGCTAGTCGATCTTTGACTCCTCCTTCGTGGTCGATAAATACGACAATATCTTCAATCTTTAAACCAGCAGATTTTAACTTATCAGCCCCTTCCATGACACTTTTACCACTGATCAAAATATCATCAATCACCACCACTTTTTCTCCTGGGTGGAAGTTGCCCTCAATCAGACGGCGAGTACCATGGGCTTTGACTTCCTTACGGGGAAAAATCATCGGACGTTGAAGATTTAAGGCTAGCCCTGTTGCGGTAGGTAATGCACCATAGGGAATGCCTGCAATGCGATCGTACTCTAGCTGCTGCACAATATCGCCATAGGCATCGAGGACTTGATTGAAAATACGCGGATTAGAGATAATTTTCCGTAGATCAATGTAATAAGAAAAAGTTGCTCCCGAGGCTTGGACATATTCGCCAAAGAGTAAACAGCCAATATCAAACAGTTCGAGAATTAGAGACTGATAGGGATGTTGAGTTAATAAACATACGTCAGGTGTCCAAATTTCACAGCTTACAGCCTGATTAGTTTTGGCTGACCGATAGGCATTAATTTTTTGATTGAGATCTGCTACTTTTTGCCCTAGATCCTTACTGGAGAGAAAGTCTTGAGGAATGGGAATTAATAGTCCTTCTCCAATATTATTTAAACCTGTATTAATTAATGATTCTAAGTTATTTTTCTTACTCCACAGACTACGCAATAAAATTGTTCTCTCTGGTGCGATCGCTCTAATTTTGCTTAATATTTCAATATTAGTTGTGCCAACTTCCAGATATAGCTGTTTTGGAGTTGCCCAAGACTGAGCTTCTTTGACTACCTGTAAATAAAATGGTTGCTCTAAATTAGGGTAGCGTTGCAGAGTTTCGGCTTTGGGGTTAGAAGTATGTGCCAGGATAAATACAGCCTTATCTGAATAAACCAAAAAAGGTGCAGCATGATCTTGTCCCGCAAAAGGGGTCAGAGTTACGGCATCAACTTGCCACTGTTCAAAAATAGTTTTCGCAACTACAGTACTCGTATTGAGATCGCTATGTTTAGCATCCAAGATAACGGGAATAGACTGTGGTATGGTTGCTAAAACTGTTGCCAATAGTTGCAAACCCTCGATGCCTAATGCTTGATAAAAACCGAGAGTGGGCTTGTAGGCACAGACGCGATCGCTCGTTGAACTAATGACCCACAACAACCAAGCTTGGAGACTTTCAATTAAACTCCTCTCCCCCTGAAGATATTCAGCAGGAATCATTTCGGGGTTGGGATCTAGTCCCACAACTAATAGACTATGGTTAATGGCGATCGCCTGATTGAGCTTGTCAGTAAAATTCATCTTGTCATTTATCAGTTAACACTGATCGTTTAATCTTGTTGTTCGTGTTGATCGAGGTGGGTTAATTCCAGTTGTCCGCCAACTTCTTGAATTAGGGCAATCTGCTGGAGATATAGTCCGCGGAAGATACTGGCAAAAAACAAAGTTGCGATCGCTATAATCAAACCTGCTGCGGTAGAAGTTAAGGCTTCACCAATACCTCCTGTGACTCCTGCTGCCTGAGATGACTCTATATCGCCTAATGTTAAAGAGGATAGAGAAGTAATTAAACCTAAAACAGTACCTAACAAGCCTAACAACGGGGCAACACCGATCACGGTTTCTAGGGAATTGTTAAATCGTTTAAGAACGGGAATTTCTGCCTGGGCAGCACTTTCGAGAGCTAGTTTAAACTTTTGTGGTGTTGATCGCTCTAGAGACAGAGCAACAGAAAAAATGCGGGCAACAGGTAAATCTAAGTGCCGTTTGAGCATCGTACTGGCTGCACTGGGGTCATCTCGATACAGATTGAGCAGTTGTTTAATTACCTGATTCTGCTGACGGGATATCTTAAACCAAAAAAGCGATCGCTCTAAGATGATGGCGAGGGAATAGATTGAAAGCCCTAATAAAGGGAACATTACTACGCCACCACTTTTAAATAATTGCAATATAGTTTCCATAAATTCTTGCGTTTGAGATCTAATCTATAATATGAAACTCAAACTTAAATTTAAAACTCTCCAAGGGAAACTCAGGTGGAAGAGGATCAAAAGGAGCAGATTTTCTAAAGGTTTCCAGATTTTTCAGGTCAAACTCTTGCGAACCAGAGCTTCTCGCTATTTCGAGTTTGGCAATTTGACCGTTTCTGAGAATTTCCACATTCAGCAAGGTAGAACGTATTTGTGTACGGTCAGGATTCCAATTAGGTCGTAATTTTTGTTTTACGTGAGAAAGGTAGGGGTTCGGATCAAATCCTTTAAGGGCATTGAGTTGACCAGGATCTAAAACTGTATTGAAAGAAAGAGCTTCGGGACTGAAAAAAGCATCTCCACCACCATTGGCTAGAGTTTTTTGATAGTCTCCCCCTAATAAACTGGCAGCACTATTCTCAGGCTGCGTCGGTGGTGCAGTTGGAGTTGGAGTTGTTTCTGGTTCAGGAGTAGGTTCAATTTTAGGAGGTAGCTTGGTGGCAACAGGCGATTTAGTTTTCGTCGGTGTAGGTTTAGCGATGGGAGTTGAAGCAGCATCGGCATCTGACAACACAGATGGTTGGTTATTGGCAGCAGGTTTACTTGGTTCAAATGGTTCTGGAATCGTTTCAGCTATTGGCTTAGGCTCAGGTGGTTCTGGAATCGGTTTAGGTTCAGGTGGTGCTGGGGGAACAGGAGGAGGAGCAAGTTCTTGATCGGGAGTGGAGGTTGAACTGGGGGCTATATCATCAGTGGTGGACTCTGGCTCAATATTTTTTTCGGCAACAGAATTTTCTGTGGCTCGATTTTTAGTTTCTGGGGGTGGCTCTGCTTCAGATTCTTCGGGGATAGTCACAAACTCAATCGGTGTAGAATCATTTTCTGCTTCAGGGATTGGCTGAAAGCGCTGATATCTCGCCAGCATTAACAAACCCAAACCATGCACTAATATGGAAGCTAAGATAAACCATAAAAGTTGCTGGAGACTGAAACCACGGCGATGTATGGTGGGGGTTGTTTGACTACTTTGATTTGCTGGTTTCAAATTTACCACTAGTCAATTACCCCAAGTTGAATAAACAGTTAATAATTTTATTGATAATTTTCCTGCATTTAACACTAACAAATTTACCATTTTGCTTGATAAATTTTGCATGAGACATTACATCAAGAAATAGGTGCGGAGGTTATTGATTAGCCTTGGTTGTTATTTTTTTCGGTTCTTCCAGATTAGTTATGACAATTTAAAACAATTACATAAGTTATCTAGATATTAAATAAACAAACTAGTTGAATTTAGCGATCGCTTTTTGATGTCATATCAGTTAGAAAAGGCGATCGCTTAATCTTGAATTTTTAAGCGATCGCTCTTAATATGATTTTAGTTATGGTAAGCGATCGC
>CBDUCX010000439.1:0-3577 GCA_965365755.1 uncultured Pleurocapsa sp. | reverse complement strand
TTGGGTCAGATATATCAAGATCTGGGAGACTTAAACCAGGCTACTGTCAATTTTAGACAGGGATTAAAGCTGATTAATGATAATTATGCTCAAGCTATAGAATCTGCAACAGAGGTCACCACATTTGCTGAGCAGTTTACTGTACCCAAAATACCTCAAGGGGAGGTAACTATTGGAGGTCATAAATTTCCCGCGATTCCAATTATATCGACAAGGGAAACCAAGCGACCCTTTTGGACTGTAGTGATTCCAGTGCTGAATCGCCCTGAATATTTCCCAGAATGTCTTGCCAGCGTTTTGGCTCAGTGGACGAGGGGAGAAGACATGGAAATTATAGTTCTGGATAACGGCAGTACACCTCCTCAGTGGCAAATTCCTGATAATTTAGGTAGGGGAATTATTCGTTACTATCGATTTCCCGAAACGGTAACACTACAGAATAATTGGAATACGGCAGTATCTCTCTGTCGGGGTCAATGGATTCATCTGCTACATCATGATGATTATGTACTCCCTGGATTTTATGCTCGATTTAAAGCCAGTTTAGAAACTTGTCCAGAGTCAGTAGGAGCTGCATTCACGGGTTATCAAATAATTAATCAAGAGCGACAAATAACCTACACAGAACAATATGACTTAAAAAATTATCGCGGTATTGTTCAAGATTGGATACAGCACATTGGAGTTGTCAATAGCACTAGTCCGCCATCTCTAGTAATTAAAAGAGCTGCTTATGAAAAGTTAGGTGGCTACAAATTGGATATTCTTTATACTTGCGACTGGGAATTGTATAAACGAATCGCTTCTTTTTATGATTGGTGGTATGAGCCTGGAATTTTAGCTCATTATCGTCAGCAGGCTAATAGTATAACCATTGCGGAAAATATTAATGGTGCTTCGGGGTACGATCATCTGCGAGCGATTGAGATCTCGGAAAGCTACTTGCCAAGAGAACATTGTGCAGAAATCACCGCTAGATCTCGTGTCAATTATTTTTACTGGTGTTTGGAACGAGCAGAGATCCCACTTAAAGCGGGGAACCTGGATGGGGCATCACAACTGATACAAGCTGCTCTCAAAATTAATAATTCAACCGAAGCGATCGCCAGTCTATCAGACTGGTTACAGCAAGAGCAAGCAGCTCCCCTGGTCAAACAGCTAGCGCAACTAGAAATAGATTCGGCTGAGGCGGAGGAAAATATTCTGGTTAATCTAGCTCGCGGTATTTATGATAATCAAGAGTAGCGAGATTAAAAAATTCAATTAGAAAGCAGTAAAAGAGATGATAAATTAAATTAATATATTGTCTCTATTTCTGTATAAAAAATTTTCTAATCATATAGTGGATAATCAATCTTCAACTATCAGTGAAAAGCTTATTTTGATCCAGTTAGCCGACTCCTTTTTTCCTTCTGGATCTTATACTCTTTCCCATGGGTTAGAATCTTTAGTTCAACAAGACAAAATACAACAGTCAGAAGATTTAAGAGCTTTTCTACAAATACTGTTGCACAATAAAATTGGGACTTGCGATCTAGTTGCTTTGATTCATGCTTATCAAGGTAGTGCAATAGATAACCTGGAAATGATCAAACAAGCTGATAACCAGCTATTTGCCCAAAATCTGATTGAAATTACCCGCAAAACTCAACGTCAGAGTGGACGTGCTTTATTGATGGTGGCACAATCGACATGGAAAAATGAACAGTTGGATGTATTAGATCATAGTCGACTGTTACATCAATTTCACTGTCTACACCCCGTTGTTTTTGGCGTAGTAGGAAGTATCGCTGGTTTGACTGTAACTGATACAGCTGTGGCTTTCTTACACGGCTTTGTGACAGGATTACTTGGCGCAGCAATTCGGTTAGGGATTTTAGGACATCTACAAGCACAACAAATATTACTTCAGTTAGCATCGGATATTGAAGCTACTTATCATACTGCATCTTCTATGAGTTTAAATCAGATGTGGTCTTGTACTCCTGCGATCGATTTAGCACAAATGCACCATGGGAAATTAGCTAGTCGCTTATTTGCTAGTTAACCACGGGTGAACTAAAAAAGGTGTGGGAGTTCGACGCTTTAAGTAATGTGAGTAACAGCTTAATTGTCGTTACTTTTTACTTTCTACTTTTTACTTGTTACTTAAACAACGGGAAAATTAATTTTTGCCACTGTAAATTTCGCTCACCCGTTAACCACTGCACCAGTTGTCATATTCCTGTTCACACTTTTCAATTTCCCAGGAGTCTACCGTCGATGAATCGACAGGGAACTCGGCTAATTCTGTTGTTGTTTGGGAGATGAATTTGACATTATTTGGGTTTAAGCAGTCAGTTTTAGTGATTATGTCCGTCAGTGAGACAACACCAAGTAGTTTGTCTTTAATTACTGGAGCGATATGAATTCTAGCTTGGGAAAATAACTTAGCAATGTGTTCTGCTTCTAAATCGGGATTGACGACAATACAAGGCTTAGTCATCACTTCGCAAACGTAAGTAGTTGCTGGATTTTTCGCATTAGCGATCGCCTGTGCGATATCTGTGGTGGTAATAATGCCATAGGCATCTTTCTCCGAGACGCGATCGACAATTAAAGTTTTGATATTGTGCAGTTTCATGACTTTAGCAGCTTGGGCAATAGTCGCCAAACTATCGATCATGACTACCTTGGGGTTCATAATATCTGCTGCTTTCATTACTGTCTCCCATTGGATCAATTTCTTGTCTGTAAGCCAATAATTCAGAACAATACTCGTCGAATAGAACACTTTCTATTGTTCTAACTCTTTGATAAATTGATGCTTCCATAGACTCATCGTCATTGACGACATTAGGAACTAGTTCCTTAGTCAAGAACTGTTGGTAATCTGCCTGCGGTAGTACTAGGCAATTATTTTTGGTTAATGTAGTTAAGCACATTTTTTTAACCCAATTGTTCAGTTTTTAGTATAGTGAATGCCTCGATAAACTAATTCAGTATGATGAACTGGAATACGATGTTTTTCTTTAATTTGATGTATTCTCCAAGGTACTCCACGATATTTACCCCCTACTTCACCTTCAGCTACTTGCCATTCAACATAAGGGTCTTGATAATCTTGACCGTGAAAATGTAGTTTCATGATTTTTTCCTCTAAATTAAGCTAAATTTTTTTTTCTGTATTTTCTCTATTCTTAAGATAGCTAAATAAATTGAAGAAATTGTGAGGAAATTACGCTCAAGGATCAATAAACTGCATCTAATGTAAGTGGGTAAAATTAATTAAAATATGGTTTGCTAGGGAAGTAGGGAGAGATAAGTAATCGCTATTCATATTTATCTTGCCAGAAGTGCTGATTGTTAAGAAATTTGATTTTAAGAAATTGCGATCGCATTTTATAAGCAGGCATTAATGACAACTTAAGATTAGTTACTTTTAGTCAACTACTATTTTGATTTAACATTTATTAGTTATCTCTCAACTTAACTAATCTAATCGGTGATTAGAAAATAATTTACCATTAATTTACGCTAAATCAGAAGTGTTGATTGTCAAGAAAAAAGGTAATAAATAGACTAAAAAATAGTAAAA
>CBDUCX010000438.1:0-3746 GCA_965365755.1 uncultured Pleurocapsa sp. | reverse complement strand
GATCTTCAACTCAAGGGTTTTCGCGACAATCAACCAGCGAAAGGTTATAAAGAGGTACTGAATAATGTTGTGATTGTAGTTTGTGAATCAGATAAATCTGAAGAGGTCGTCAAAAAAATTAGTTCTCTCGATAGAATAAAGCAATTTATCTCTAAAGCATCGTGAATCAAATCCATACCTCTTTCCTTCTTTTGTATGAATCAAATTTTCTATCCCACTATTGATTTATTCACTTATAAATTAAGAAATGCACTAAATTTTAGCTCAGATAAAATTAGGGAGCAAAAACAAGAATTTTTCGCCCAGTTTCCTCCAGAAGTACAAGTAAATATTAATGATCCTGAAACGGAAACGGAATATCAGCCATTATTTATAGATCCCAAAACACTTCATAACGATTTTGACCTAAAAACTAATAATCCTACCTTAGAAGGGTACTGCTATCCTGTTGTCTTAAATGATGTCTATGGGGTACAGATTGATTGTTCTGTCAATAACTTAACTGAACCCCAAGCAACAGAATCTTTGGCGAAAATTAAAACCGAAATTGAAGCGATCGCCCAACCGAATTCTCTGACAATTGGTAAAACTTGGTTAATTTCAGGCTGGTTAGCTGAGGAAGATTTAGCAAATGCAGAAACTATTGCTCAGGCTTGTTATCAGAGTACCTTCGGTGGACATCTTGAGGAATGGAAGGAAAATCTTTATGCCCAAAGTAGTTTTTTAACAGGGAAATTATTTGAACTTTGGCAGACTCAAGCTTCATCATCTATTCATATAGTGATCCTATTATTACCTAATCAAGATAAGGCAAAACAAGCGGCTAGTTTTAATAAAGACTGGATGGGATTATTTTGTTATCGCCATAAGATTACTTGGGCTTATGCTCAAAGTCGTTTAATCAAATCAGCTTTGATTAATCATTATCGTAAAGTAGAAGAAAATACTCAAGTAATCAAACAAAATAGATATAGGGATAAAAATCCAAGGAATACGGAAAATCTGCTGAATAATATTCAAGATATTCTTAATCAATACACTATTGACTTATTAAATTTGGCTTGGCAAAAGCAAATTATTGAAATCAATTTTATTAATTATCAAAAAAGAGTTGAAATTATTCAACAAAAAGCACAAGAGGAACTCAATTATCTGAATCTATTTAGCGATCTAGCTAAAGATAAATATTTAACTCAAATCGATAAAGATACTGAAAATATGCAACTTGGCACCAGATTATTAGAGAATAATTTGAAGGCAATTAGTAGTCGTATTGAGTTAGAAAAGGAAGAAAGAGAACGTACTTTTCAAGCGTTGGTTACTATTATCGGCACAGGCATAGCAGGGGCTAGTCTAGTTAAAGCAGAGGACATAGATTGCCAAGAGGTGTTTAAGGATCAATTTTCCTTGGTTTGCCAACTGCCAATAAAACAACTACCAATAATGAATTACTTGGCAGTTCCTTTTTTACTAATAATATTATTTGGCTCTTTAGGCTGGTTAGTCAAATGGGTAATGAAGAAGTTTTAACTAGCATATCCAGTATCTGTAATTAAATTACTTCCATTGGCTGCTGCCACGGCAAGTTGGTCGCATCTTTCGTTTTCGGTTATGCCTGCATGACCTTTAACCCAAACAAACTCTACATCATGTATTTTACAAAGATCGAGTAATTCCTGCCAAAGATCGGGATTTTTAGCCATTTCTTTCTTGTTTCTACGCCAACCGTTAGCTTGCCACTTCTTTGCCCAACCTTTAACCACAGCATCAACAATATATTTAGAGTCACTGTGCAGTTTGACTTTAGAGTTAGATTTAAGAGATTCTAAAGCGGCGATCGCCCCCATCATTTCCATACGGTTATTAGTAGTCAGTTTGTAACCAGCAGAAAGTTCTTTACGGCGATCGCCATCAATAATTACAGCCCCATATCCCCCCGCGCCAGGATTACCAGTACAGGCACCATCGGTATAGATAATAATAGTATCCCCAGCAACAGATGATTTTGGCTTGCTTGTTAGTTTTGGTTTTGCTGCTGCTGCCTTCGGTTTGATAGTTTGTACATAGCTTAATACTTCAGGCAACAGGGATTCTGGTAAAGATTCAACCTCAGTCATAATTTTGTCTTTATAATCCATTGCTCATCCCAACCTGATAATTTACGCTTTTCATGATAATTGATCTTGATTTGCATTTTTATCAGTCTTGACTCCCGACGTAGGATAATAAGCTAAAAACCGATAAATTCGATTGGATTAATTTCAATAAAGCGCACCATGAAACCGACTTTTAAAAATAGGTTAGCCTGGGAACAAGCCCAGGTATTGATGCAACCTGCGATGTTGCGGATAGTGGATAATATTCGTAAAGAAATCGAGTCTTCCAATTGGAAAGGCACCTATAAAGAAGTATCCACACCTATTCCAGGCTATCATCTTTGTCTAACTCGTTCTGATTATCGCGTTGAGGTTGATGTTTGGGAGCTTTGTTATCAGGTTTGCTTTAAGGAATATGAGCCGATCCAACATCTATTTAGTCAGGAAAATGAGGCTGCTTATCCTGTGGAAATAGACACCCGTTTAATCGATGACTTAGGAGAAGTGGACTGGCAACTATTAGAATCAAAAGCGCAACAGTCTGTGAGAAAAGTTTTTAGTACTTTACCTGAATAGTTAGAGACAAGGCATGCCTTGTCTGTACAGTAGTTAGTATTTTTTTAATAATATGGAATTAAGACAGCTAGAAGAATCGGCAGGGGCAGTTTTTGATGAGTCTGGAGTTGTTTTGGATTTTGATAATGAGGCTCAAGCCAGGGAAGCGATAGATAAGGGAGTAGCAATTTGCGATCGCTCTCATTGGGGTATGCTCAAAATTACAGGGGAAGATCGACTACGTTATCTGCATAATCAAAGTACTAACGACTTTGAAAAACTGCAACCAGGACAGGGTTGTGATACGGTATTTGTGACTTCCACCGCCAGAACTCTAGATTTGGCAACGGCTTATGTAACCGAAGATGCAGTATTAGTTTTGGTTTCTCCGAATCGACGGGAGCAATTATTGACTTGGTTAGACCGCTTCATTTTTCCCTTTGACAAGGTAGAATTAAGCGATATTTCAGCAAATTTAGCTATATTTAGTTTAATTGGCGAACAAAGCAGCAGTATCTTATCGAAAATAGCCTCTGAAGATATTAATCTAGAAAAATTAGCAGAACATCAAACAGTGAATATTGCAGATATTCCTGTCAGGATTGCCCTAGGAAGCGGGTTAGCAAATTTGGGCTATACTTTGATTGTAGATCGCGATCGCGCTAGCGCAGTCTGGTCAAAGATATTAGAAATGGGGGCTGTTCCTTTTGGCGATCGTCTGTGGGAAAATCTCAGAATACAACAGGGTAGACCCGTTCCCGATCAGGAATTGACTGAAGACTATAATCCTTTAGAGGCAGGACTTTGGGAAACAATCTCCTTCGAGAAAGGTTGTTATATCGGACAAGAAACTATTGCTCGTTTGAACACCTACAAAGGAGTCAAACAAAAGTTGTGGGGCGTTAAGTTAAGCCAGCCTGTAAAACCAAATACACCGATCACTCTCGAAGATAGTAAAATCGGGGTCTTAACCAGCTATACTAATACTCCTTCAGGTTACTTTGGTTTGGGTTATGTTCGCACTAAAGCTGGAGGAGAAGGTTTACAGGTTACAGTCGGCGAAGCTCAAGGAGAACTTGTGGCTGTTCCTTTTAT
>CBDUCX010000437.1:0-3747 GCA_965365755.1 uncultured Pleurocapsa sp. | reverse complement strand
AACAAAAATCCCAAGCAATTATCCAATTCTGTCCGTATAACCCTACTCGAAAATCGGGAGCATGTCAGTTTTGTAAGAACGCTTGAACTATGCAGCTAATTTATCGACTGTAACCCTTAACACCCGTAACTATAGTTCACTTGTATCGACATATTTGACATGCTCCCTCTTATCTTGAAGTCGTTGAAGCCGATCGCTTTTTGATCGCAGTTCAATTAAAAAGTCAGGTACGAGGGGTGGAAATTTTTGACGTTGTTCTGAAGTTAATGCAAGCCAGCGATCTAATTTTACCCAAGCAACATCGGGAGAACGTTTTGCGCCGTTTGGAAGTATAAATATAGTTGAAGAACTAAATACCTCGCCTAATTTAGCCTGACGATTCCAAATCTCTAAATCGGCAATCAGTTTAGCTTCTCGATTACCGCTTTCTCCTCCTACTGGTGGCACGATGATTAATTCTCCTGCTGCATTCATCTCTAGGCTTAAATCCCGATTCGCAAGACACAATTGATAAAATTGTTCGTCAGTTAAATGAGTAATTGGATTTAGATTTAATACCACCGTATTCATTACAACTTGCCTCGTGCTGCTTTAGCCAACGTCAATTGTTTTTATTCAAAGTCTAGCAAGATTTTTCATTTGATATTTTAATTATTTTCGCGATCGCGCCAGTAACAAAAGCAGCAGGGACATATCTCGCACCAGGTTTTGAAGTTATTTGGTGTTTTCGGGCAATAAATTCAGGATTTAGTTTGGTTTCATCCACCTCCGACGGTTTCATAAGCTATTTGATATTGCTTGTTCAAAGAGACTTGCTGATAAGCTTGTGCGATCGCATTGTCTAAAGCTTAATATGTTCTAGCACCAATGGAACGGAGAGTATTTTTGACTTTTGACCAAAAATTTTCATGCTTGATTGAAATCAGGTGAGTATGGAGACAGAGTGAGTATGCTTTCATCTCAGATTAGTAGACTAAATTTTGATTAGTGTATTTCACTAATTTGAGAAACGCTATATCTGGATAAAAGTATCAGTTTCTGCAAAGCTAATATCCATGGAATTAGGCTCCTTGCAAAGTAAGTTTTAACTAACAAATATGAGTTATAAATGTGAAGCTTACATTTCACATTAGTTAGCAAAACAAAGTCAACTAAAACATCCAAATTATTCTATTTTTTAAGCATCAAAATATTTGTTTCAAGTGGAGATATGCACAATAGAACATCGCGCCTTAAATATGGTGATTACCCGATTTGATTAGTTTAATCTGATATTTATTTACTTTCTATCATTCCATAAATAAATATACCTACCTACTTAACAATTTTCCGTTGTTAACTTAGTCGTGCTATTAATTCAATTATATAACAATTTGATAAATAGCATCATCCCTTAATTTTTCATAAGATGAATAGAGCAGTTCTCATTTGAATAAGGTGTAGTCTTTATGCTCTGGTTTTGGTTAGTGGTTAGTTGTACTCCACTAATTGAAGAATTTAAGAAACACTATATGAATTACTAATTTTACTTTTCAAGCCCCTTTCTAATATCAATTGAGAAATTACATGAGATAAATAATTCCTCTACGCTATAAGCTAAAAGCTTTTGCAGGATTAAGAGCGCAACACAAAAAGCTCAGAGTGGGTTGAAAATGTAAAATGTAAAACTTATTCACAATAATTTACAATTTATCCTGTTACCAATTAGCTACAAATAATGCCAAGATAGAAAGTAATTGAGCAATTTAATATTGGTCTAAGTTATTTTAGATAAATTTAGCCAACGCTAGTCTAAAAATCAAGTATGTAAGTCTAGTCAATTACCAAACTTTAAAGTCGAACTTGATGTTGAGATAAAACTAAGCGTAATTTTGTGGTGAGTGAGGATTTTCTATAATGTCTAAATTTTGGCGTAATATTAAGCGAATATTGCCGATCGCAACTTTTTGTCTATTTTCTGCGTTAACAGCTGAGGCTAGTATAATATCAAAACCTCAAGAGAAAAACCTTAATTGGCAAGATAAAATTAACCTTAAAAACGCAAATCGTCAAGAGCACTTAATCAGCAATTTGGCGACAAAACTAAACAGGAATAAAACTTTAGTCACTCAAATAAATCCCAGCGAACAACTGCAAGATATTCAACCAACAGACTGGTCTTATCAAGCCTTAAAAAATTTGGTTGAACGTTACGACTGCATCAAGGGATTTCCCAAACAGACAGGGCAAGCTGAGTCAGAAAACTTGTCAGATCTGTCCTCGCAAACTTATAAAGGGGAACAGGTTGTTTCCCGCGCTGAATTTGCCGCAGGACTTAATGCTTGTCTTAACTCGATTGAAAATATTATCGCCAACTCCAAGGATGTACCTCAAAGGGATGTCGATACACTGTTACGACTGATGCAGGAATTTCAGTCAGATTTAGCCATACTTCAAGGAAGAATAGACGGCTCTCAAGCGCGCTTGCAAGACCTAGAAGCAACTCAATTTGCTACCACAAGTAAATTGAAAGGAGAGGCTATTTTTGGCTTAAGTAGTATTTTAACTGACAATGATGACGCTAGTACGATTTTTGGTAGTCGGCTGAGGCTAGAACTACAAACCAGCTTTAAGGGCAAAGATTTATTGTTTACCAGACTGTCTCGTAGTGATTTTTCGGGCTTTGAGTCAGAGATCGCAACTTTTCAAGGTAATTTATCCTTCGCTGAACCTGATGATGATGACTTTCGTTTAGATACTTTGTATTACTCTTTTAAAGTGGGCGATCGCCTGGACTTTATTATCGGTGCAACAGGATTAGAGGCGGATGATATTGCACCGACAATTAATTTTCTGGATGGGGATGGAGGTTCAGGCTCTATTTCCGCTTTTGGCACCAGAAATCCCTTATATTATCCTCCTGGGGAGGCTGGATTAGGGGTCACTCATAAACCGATTAAGCAAATTGAGATTAGTGCTGGTTATCTTGCCTCTCCTGCCAACGAACCTAGTTCAGGAAGCGGTTTATTTGACGGGCCTTATAGCGCCCTGGGACAAATCACGATCGCCCCATGGTCAAGCCTGAGTCTGGCAGCTACCTATGTTCAAAGCTTCAATCAAAGCGACACGGAAACAGGAACAAATCTATCCAATCTGCAATCATTCACCTCAGATCTATTTGGCTCAGAACTTCCCACTGTAAGCAATTCCTACGCTTTAGAATTATCTTGGGCAGTTAACGAGCACTTAGTTATTGGCGGTTGGGGTGGATTAAGTAAGGTAAGCAATCTCAGCACTTTAGATCAACCGATTGATCGTGGTACTCAGGATATCTGGAATTGGTCAGTAACCCTGGCATTACCAGATTTAGGCACAGAAGGCAGTTTGGGGGGAATTATCGTGGGAAGCGAACCCACCGTAACAGATTCTTCCATTGTTAATCTGGAGTCAGATAGCGATCGCTCTTTGCATCTCGAAGCTTTTTATCAGTATCAAGTTAACGACAATATTTCTATTACCCCTGGAGTAGTTTGGATTACAGAACCAGATGGTGAAATAGAAGATTCTGATGATTTAGTTATTGGGACAATTCGCACTACATTTAGTTTTTGAAATGGTTGGTTGTTAGTTGTTGGTAGCGGTCAGGATGGCGTATTGTAACGATTACAAGTCAAAAGGTCATATAGACTTTAAAGTCTCTCTCTAAGCAGGTTTTAGAGTTTAAAAATCATCTTAAACAGAGACAAGTTAATCAGAAGGTAAGAATAA
>CBDUCX010000436.1:0-3831 GCA_965365755.1 uncultured Pleurocapsa sp. | reverse complement strand
GCAGGTTTGATTGAAGAGATTAGAGCTTTAAGTCAACCGCCGATTCCTTGGGATGTGGAATTAGCCAAGTGGTTCGATAATTATTTTGCACCCATAGTTCGGGTTCGTTCCTATGCCCGTCCCAGTCGCCGTCAAGCTGCCACACCCGACATTCCTCGTCCTCGTTATGTAACCGACGCTACTACCCAACATGGTCGTACTTTTGGGGTGATTCTCGATACTTCTGGTTCGATGGATACCAAATTATTAGGTAAAGCTCTAGGGGCGATTGCCTCCTATAGTATGGCTCGCGATGTTCCTTGGGTGCGGGTGGTATTTTGTGATGCGATTGCTTATGATGCGGGCTATCTCGCTCCTGAAGATATAGCGAATAAAGTTCAGGTCAAAGGCAGAGGCGGTACTGTTCTGCAACCAGGGATTAACCTACTAGAAAAAGCAGAAAATTTTCCGTCATCTGCACCGTTATTGATTATTACCGATGGTTACTGCGATCGCCTATTAATTCGGCGCGAACACGCTTTTTTGTTGCCATCAGGTTCAAGTCTCCCATTTGTTCCTAAAGGAGAAGTATTTAAAATTAAATAAGATTGGTCAAAATAAACGATCGCGATCGCTCTCTTGCCCGTAAAACCAGATATACGGAATTCCATAGAGATGCAAAGCTGTATTTACATCTCTTGCCCTTCAATACCTCACCCTTACACATCAACTAAAATAAGAGAAGAGGAGGAAATAGACAAAAGTTACCAGTTTTAAACCTAACCTCAGCTACGCTTCGCTACGGTTTAAAACTGATTAAAAGATTGCTCTCAAACAAAAAAGCAGACAAGATTACTCAATCTGAATTAGCTGAACTAGAAGCAATATGCGAACTCGATCAAATTTTTACACTTAGCCATCTAGCTGGTTTGCTGTAAAATCAGCTAGATGGGTTCATGGTTTTCCATAAAGCTGTATTTACATCTCTTACCTCTTCAATACAAAAGCGGGACACATCAACTAAAATGAGTAAAGAGTTTGAGTCATGAATAACAAGTAGCAAAAAGATGATAAAAACACTAAACTGTTTTGACATAGCAGAATATTTTATTAAGCTTGCCAACTCTACAGGCTCGTTTATCAGCAATCTCAAACTACAAAAGCTCGTATATTACGCTCAAGCTTGGCATTTAGCACTTCACGACGAACCCTTATTCAGAGATGATTTCGAGGCATGGGTTCATGGGCCAGTAATTCCTGAGCTGTACCAAAAGTACCAGAAATTTGGCTGGCATCCTATCGAGCAAGAGGCTGAACCAGATTTGCCTACTGACGTAAGAGAATTTTTAGATGAAGTGAGTCTTGAGTATTTTGCCTGTGATGGTTATGAGTTGGAGCAGATGACTCATATTGAAGCTCCCTGGAATCAAGCAAGAGGCGATCTACCTCCAGATGCACCTTCTAATTCAATTATTCGTCAGGAATGGATTAAGGAGTATTTCCAGAAGCGTGCCGAAGAAAAAGAAGATTAAGAAAACCAAAGTTCCGCCTTCTGGTTCATTTGGAATTAAAGCTACCAGATTATCTCAGCCTCAAGGCATCAGTTTTTCTTTTAAATATTTCAATCTTCACCACGACCAGTTTAACTGTAATGGAAAAGATGGAAGCTATTGGCAGACTTTAATAGCTCGTTTGAAAGATTTATCTGCTTTGACTGCCCTTGAATTATTGAGGAATCGTAACCGCAGTCTTAGATGTCACCCGATTGATTGGAAAGATACGAGTGAGGTAGGCTTTGGTATTCCCAATGAAGAACAGTTGGTGGATACACCCTATCAGTTTTCTTTGTCTTCCAATGAACATGGTCGAGTTCATGGCTTCTTTATTGATCAAGTTTTTTACATCGTATGGCTTGACCCCAATCATTTGCTCTATCCAGGAAAATAATGACACACTCCAAACCCCAAACGCACTTTTTACAGTAAGCCGTAAAGCTGGCTAGCTGTAAAACCATACATACAGGTTTATGTTTAACTGTAAAGCTGTATTGACATATTTTAGTTTAACTGTAAAACTGTGTTCACCCTCTAGCGTTTATACATGAAGATTGTTACTGTCACTGGATACAAAGGAGGAGTAGCCAAAAGTACCACGGCTATTCATGTTGCTACCTTCTTCAGCGAACTAGGAAAAACCATCTTAGTTGATGGCGATCCCAATCGAACATCTCTATCATGGGCAGAACGCGGTTCTTTCCCTTTTTCTGTAGTCTCAGAAAAACAAGCCATGAAGAGTATTGGGGGAAATGATTACGTTGTCATTGATACCCCAGCACGTCCAGACACCAATGATCTACAAGAGTTAGCTATAGGCTGCGATCTACTTATTCTACCCACTACCCCTGATGTGGTTAGCTTAGAGCCAATGTTACAAACAGCAGAAGACTTGGGCGAAATAGCAACTTTCCGATTTCTGATTACTATTGTCCCTCCTTATCCCAGTAAGGAAGGAGAGGTAATGAAAAATGAACTCAAGCAGTCGGATGTCCCTATATTTGAAACCTTAATTCGCCGAACTGCTGGCTATCAAAAAGCAGCTTTAGCTGGTGTACCCATTAGAGACCTCAAAAATTCAGATATGCGTAAAGCATGGCGAGATTACAAAGATTTAGGAAAGGAAATTTTGGAGATTCTCAAATGACAGGTAAATATGGCAATTTATTGAAAAAAGCCAGACAGAGTAACAGTGAGGCAGAAAATAAGAATGAATCTGCATCCTCAAATACAGCTAAACAGCAAGCTGGTTTTGCAGCTAAAGAGAAAACCGTAAACATAGAAAATACTAGTGAGATAGAAACAGTCAAAGAGAAAGAGGTAAGTTTAACTATTAAAGTACCTAGATCATGGAGACAGCATTGGGTAGCTGAGTGTAAACGAGAGGGAAAAACTCTTAAGGAAGTAGTTACAGAGATGTTAGCTGAAAAATACGGCAAGCCGTAAAACTGTAAAGCTGTAAAAATTGACCTATATATCAACTAGAGAATTGAAGATCTAGGTAAACTATATTTTTCCACTCAAAGCTTATACTCTACCATTTTGCACTGGTTCAATCCCACCAATAGGAAATAACTACTGCATCGCGACTCGACTGAATTGACTCACCAGATAACGCTCCTTCCAATCGAGTCCTCAAGCGACGCTGGAGTTTCCAACCATAATCTTCATTCTTTCCATCTGTCACCTCAACGGAGTCAGCTTGCCATTTTTTGCCTAAGTCCATTAGCTGAGATACAGTTGTGTCTTGGTTTTCTGTCAGAATGTATAGAGTATCAGCAGGATAAGCAACGAAATGAATAATGCTGCTAGATGGCATAGGACGATAATTAGCCATTGCCAGCAGAGTATCAAGCGCGCCGCCAAAACTCAGTCCATCTTTATCTGAAGCAAAAATCGGTTTAGTAAATAGAAAACTTGCCCATAAATTAGGGTGGTTACAAAGGTCGGTAATTACCTCTTCACCATTAAACTCATTAAAGTTCCTTTGCCAAACCAAGGCAGCAAAGAGTTCTTGGGCCGAATAAGATTGAGCAATGGATTGAATTTTGGTAGGGTCGAGCATGAAGGCGGGAGGTACATTTATCAATTCAATCATTGATATTGTAAGTGAAAGCTTGATGAATTAACCGATGGATTGTCGGTATTTAAGCGAACGCTTATTTTTGTTTAAATATTGAAAACAACGGGAAAATACTCGCTATGGTGATAACTAATAACCGATGACTGGTAACTTAGTATCACCCCTAATGTCAGATCTCTACTCCTTCCATTTTGTCGAAAGTGCCGCGTGCCGTGC
>CBDUCX010000435.1:0-3838 GCA_965365755.1 uncultured Pleurocapsa sp. | reverse complement strand
CTTTGCTGGTGCTAATTTCCCAATTTTTTCATCAGAGGAATTATTGGTGCGTTTAAGTTTAGAACAAACTTGGAATAGAAATAACTCCCCCGCTTTATTTTTAGGTGACTTAAAAACAATTAAATTTATAAATAATCTGATAGAGAAAGACATTAATTTTCTACAGACAAGCCAGCAAGTAGATTTAGAATTTAGCAACACAAACCAAGTTCATACAAATTTTTGTAATGGAAAATCAGAATATGATCTACAACAGGAAATACAACGAAGAAGACAGGATTTTCTACAAGAAATGCGAAAAACAGAACAAGATCTCCAAGTTTTCATGGAGAAAACAAGGCGAAAAACAGAACAAGATCTCAAGAAGTATCAAAGATTTTTATTCAAGCAGATAACATTAGTCTTGAGGTAAATAATCAGAATTGAGAGTTTCCGCAGGGGTGAACGGTGAGCAAGTAGGAAAAGTATCAAGAGTTAATCCTGTTTCATCGGCAGCTTGCTCTATTGCATCTTGATAACATTCATCAAAAACTTGCTCAAAATACCGTTTCAAGCTGGGACTAGCAGCAAAAGCTTTTCTTAATCTTCGTCGATGTTCTCTAATACTGGATTTCCAGCTATTAGTTCTTTTCTCTGACTGATATTTGTATTTGAGTAAGTGGAGCAACACAATCACTAAATTGCTTTCAACCCCTCGTTGCTCACTTCTACCCATATCCTCGATTTCTTCAATTAAGTTCGTGGCATCTATCTCGGCAAATTTTCCATCCTTGATAAGTTGAGCAGTATGAGACAACCAAAGATAATAATCTCGATCATAGAGATTTGCTGTATTAGTAGCAGATGATAATTGACTAGTCATACTAAATCCTGTTCGTATAGGTTACTTAAAACTGACGATAATTCAAGATGTTTAACAGTCAACTACGTAGACCCAATCTTGATATTTAGGATCTTGGTTTATAGTAATTGAAGTTAGTTTGTCTTTGATTGTTTCGGTAATTGGTCTATCAGCAGATAAATGACAGTTTTCTATTCGTTTTACAGGAGTTACCTTAGCTGCTGTCCCACTAAGAAATACTTCATCCGCGATGAATAATTCGGTTTTATCGATCGCTCTCTCCTCAGTTTCAATACCCAGATCTTTAGCGATGGTCAAGATACTATCTCTAGTAATGCCTTCTAAGATGTCTTGATTAAATCCAGGAGTAATTAATTTATTGTTTCTGACGATAAAAATATTCATGCCTGAAGCTTCGCAAATTTTGCCCTGAGAATTCATCAAAATTGCTTCATCAAAACCAGATTCTACTGCCTCTGTTTTAGCTAAAGAAGAGGTAATATATGCTCCACTAATTTTACCTCTGAGAGGCAAACTACGGTCTTCCTGACGATACCAAGAGCTAATACGGCAACTGACACCCTCAGGGGATAAATAATCTCCTAATTCTAAACCATAGATAAAAAAGTCTTTCTCAATTTTGTGTAGCCTGGGAGAAATACCTAAATCTGAGGTGTAGACAAAAGGACGGATGTAAAAAGATTTATTAGGCTTGTTTTTTTTAACAAAATCAATAATTATTTGCTGGATTTTTGACCCTGGCAAATCATAATTTAGTAACTTGGCGCTATCACTTAATCTATGACAATGACGATCTAATCTAAATAATAATATTTGATTAGTATTATCTGGATTAGGAATACCTCTCATCCCGCCGAAAGCTCCTGTTCCATAGTGGAGAGCATGGGTGGCAATTGAAATATTTGCTTCTTTAAAAGGAACAAATTTATTTTGAAAGTAGGCTATATCTAAAAAATTCTCCATAAGAGCTTATTACTTGTTACTTGTTACTTGTTACTTATTCCCTAGCCATTCTGTCAGATTTTGCTGCTGTTCGGGGGATAAATCATCTTTAATTACCAATTCGTAACTGTTCGCTTGTGGTTTACTCAGGGTAACGGGAAGAGTCTTTAATTCATCTTGGTGAAATACGGTAACTTGGATAGTGTCTCCTTCCCGATAGTCTTTAAGCCTTTCGTTAAGAGATGTAGCATTAACTTTAATGCCATCAATTGCTAACAACTCATCATTAGCATCAATTCCCCCTAATTCTGCGGGAGATTCGGCAGCAACAAATTTAATTACTTCCCGATTATTTTCCGACTGCACTTTAATTCCCAAATAAGGAATATCTGATTCAGTAACAGTTTTTAAGTATAAGCCAAAGGGGTCTAAATAGTCATTAAAGGGCAATTCTTCCGTAGTTTCAATGTAGCGAGTGAAGAAATCATTGAGATTGACTTCGGCAACCTCGGCAATAGTATCTCTCAACTGTGTTTCGCTAAAACCGACTTCCTCTTGTCCAAAACGTGACCACATCAATGCCATCACATCATCGAGCGAGCGCTTATTATGATGTTTAGCTCGAATTAAGAGATCCAGTAAGAGAGAGACTAATTGCCCCTTCAGATAATAGGAAATCTGATTGTTATCACTGTAAGCATCGCGCCGATAGAGTTTGATCCAAGCATCATAACTAGATTCCCCTAGAGGCTGTACGGTGCGTCCAATAGTATTAAGATACTTGCTGATATCTTTACTTAAATTTTTGAGGCAAGTTTGACGATTATAAATACCAGCTCGCAGAGGAATTAAGAGATCGTAGTAGCTGGTTGTCCCTTCACAAAACCAGAGGGACGTGGTGTAGTTTTCTGCTTCATAATCAAAAGCTTCCAAAGCTTTCGGACGAATCCGCTTGACATTCCAGAGGTGGAAAAATTCATGAGCTACCAACTGGATAAAACGTTCATATTTCTCGCGATCGCGAAACCCAAATCGAGGATAATTTAAGGTACAGCAGTCTTTATGTTCTAAACCACCATAGCCACTTCCTGAAAGATGTAACAGAAATAAATACTGTTCATAGGGTAAACCACCAAACATCTTGGCTTCTGCTTTAATTATCTTAGTCGTGTCGGCAATTATCTGTTCAGGTTTGGCATTACCTTGACTCCAAATCGCTAATGAATGGGGTTTTCCTAATACTTCAAACTCGAATACCTGCTGTGTTCCAACTTCGATGGGGGTATCAACTAAAGTATCAAAGTCTTGAGCCAAAAATGTATTATTTTTTCCTGGTACATTGGGTAATGTGGTCGTAACTTGCCAGTCTAAATGTGGCGGAATAATCTTAACTTCAATCGGTTCTTGTTCCAATCCTGGGACAAAGAAAAACAATGCAGCACCATTAAAATAACCATGAGTCGTATCTAAATGATTAGTACGTACTGTTAAGTCGTTAGCATAAACTCGATAGCTGACTTTAATTTCTGTAACGCCATCCGTTGCTACTTGCCAGTAGTTTTTGCCCAGCTTCTGATGAACTAAGTTACCCTTACTCCCAGTAGCCTTAAAATCTGTAGCCTTAAAATCTTGAAGATGTCTGGCATATTCCCTAACTAAATATGAACCAGGAGTCCAGACTGGCATTTTCAAATCCAGAGTTGCTGACTGCCAATTGCTGACTTGTAAAGTCACTTCAAACAAATGAGAGGCAGGTTGAGACATAGCAACTTGATAGGACAAGCTGGCTATCTTATTAGTCGGTTTCGGCTGACGAATAGCAGTGGCTTCAGTCATTAAGCTTTCGGTAGGTAGATAAAATCAAAGTAATGCTTCTAATTATTACCTTGACGTGAATTTTCATTTTATCGGTTTTTCAATTCCCCTACTAATCTAAAATCAAAATATTTTAATTGCAAAAAGCAGAACTATGTTCTTTCAATGAACTACATTTAACCAATTTTCTACTTCTTGCCAACCTAAACCTTGACGTAC
>CBDUCX010000434.1:0-3868 GCA_965365755.1 uncultured Pleurocapsa sp. | reverse complement strand
ACCTGAGTAAAGCTTTTATACAGGCTATTTACACCAATTTTCAATGTTTTGTTGTAAATAGTCGGGTTTGTTTGCTATACTAACCAAGTGCCAAATTAAGCACATGGGGGCGATTAGCTCAGCGGTAGAGCGCCTGCCTTACAAGCAGGACGTCACTGGTTCAAATCCAGTATCGCCCATTTAATATATAGTGAGCCTTTGTAATTTAATGTAATTTAAAGTTTGAGTTTGCCGTTGTGGCAAGGTTATGCTTTAAAAAGCTAACGGCAAAGTAATGCTTTAAAAACTAATATTTAGATTTTGCTTCTTTGAGTGCTATTCTAACTTGCTTATATCTAAAGCTGCCAGGCTGTGAAATTAACTGCGATACACGAGCCTCGCTAGGATATTCTCCTTTCTGAATCAAAATAGAAACAGCCTGCCTTACTTCGTGACAACATTCTTCAATTTTAAGAGCTCTAACTCGATTGCGATCGCGACGATATTTATCTGAAATTGCTTTGCATAACTCTGGATAATGTTCTGAAATTACTCGTACATCAAAACCGAGTCTCTCAGCTACTTCTTTCATTGTAGGCGTTGGAATATCTTGACTAGTGATAATTGTTTGGAGAGCATTCTCTATTTTCGGAGCATCAAAATTCTTGGGAGAGATTCTTTTTACATTTACTACATCAGGTAGTCTTTTTGAATCTATTTGCAAGGACTCAAAAGCTTTTCGTTCTAATTTGAGAAAGCTGAGTAAAGAAATATCCAAACAGTAACAGATATTTAAAATGAATTTGACCGAAGGTAGACTTTTTCCTTTTTCCCACATCCAAACTGTGTTTTTAGACAAGTTCAAAAACTTGGCAAAAGAAGCAATATTGCCTTGATGGCTAATATTGATAATTTCTCGAATAGCTTTAGAAATATTTTCTTGTTTAATAATTAAATATTCTTCTTTAGAACAGGCAAGTAATTCTCCAACAGTCTTTGATATCCATAGACTTCGTTCTAATTCGTTTTTGGATAGTACTACTAACTCATTTGTCTTTTCATTGCTATTTGAGTTACCTAGCCAGCCATTACAATACAATAAGGACAGTATCCAATTCTGGATTTAGAGTGTAGCCAAGGAATACGGCGATCGCAATTAAAACAAACAGTTTGCAGAAGTCGATGATGATCTGAGCAAACATCAACATCTTTAATTGTCCATAACAAAGGTTCATAGACAGTTTTGTTTGAACTTCTCCATTCTTGATAACAATCAGGACACCATGCTTTTGTCCTGTACAACAACTCTCTGGAAGATAAGCAATTGCGGAAAGATAATAAGGTTAAGGCAGATAGATTTTGTTTTAAGGTTAGTTTTTCTATTGAGCTTGCAAATAATTGAGCTAATTCACCAGTACTGTTTATTGCTGCACCTCTATTTAACAAAGTGCTTAGACCTTTTTTCGTACCTTTTTGAACATAATCCTTATCTAGAATAGGAGCTAGCTCTCTGGTCATTAAAGTACTTATTGTTATTGAATGGCTTTGAGCTAGCCTGGTTATATAACTTGTTAAGCTTTCTACAGATGGAGTTCCAACAGCTACTGGCATCAAACAATTAAGACGACTTCTTTGCGGTAACTGGTATGGTTTAGGACTCCATAATTCTTCATTATTGTATGGTTCGATAACGTCTGGTTTTACCAACTCCTGTAACGCCGAAAACTAGATATACAGAGGCATCATCGGGTTCGATGGCGTTTTTGAGCAGTAAATCTAATATTTGCTTAATATTGCGATGAGGGACAATGACATCTCGAAAATATTGTAATTTAGCTTTTGTAGGTTGTTTTAATAGATCTAAATTAAAAGGACGTTCTTTTTTTATAATTTTTACCATAATTCGTCATCAGCATAAGCTTTAACAATCTCAGGAGCGTTACTTTGTTCGTCGAGGTCATCTTCTAAAAATACATCCTCAGCAAATTCGTCGGATTCAAAATCTTCAATAACTTCTAAATCATTTTCAGAAGTTATTGTTAAAGCATCGCTCTGTTGTTTATTAGATATAGATTCTTGTACAGCGATCGCATTGCCTTCAATCAAATTGCGAACTCTGCCAGCGGAGCGATCGCGCTGAAGTTGCAGTTGTAAGTCTTCGTATTCTTCAGCATTTCTAAGCAAATTTACAATTTCGCTAACGCTGGCATAAACTTTTTGCTTGTGAAGTTTCTTTTTCCTATGAATGAGAGTAGTGGCGATTTTGACCGCACGTTCTGAATATCCTTCAAATTTCGTATAGTAGTTAGAAATACACTTAGTCCAACGATTGTTGACATAAGCATAAGCAATACCATAATCAAAGGGATCGTAGCGAATAGGAACTTCTTTAGTTTCTACCGTATAAAATTCATCTGACCAATAATCAATACGGTTAATCGGCACTCCTTTACTCGGCTGCACCTTGGCAGTACCTTTTTTTGTAGAAGGCATAGTTAAGATTTTGAATTGATCGTCATATTTAATCGCCTGATGGGGACGAGAACCAGTTTTAGCTAGACCAAATTCAAAGGCTTGTTGGGGTGACATTCCTTCTAAAGCAGGATGTTTCTTGCGATCATAGACTCCGTAACAATAGCCATTGACGAAGTAATCGTACAGTTCGTCTAATTCCCAAACTGCCAAATTTTTAGGATTGTTATATTTTTTAACCAAACGCACTTCTTTCATTATTTGAGTATTACCCCGCAAATTATTAAAAAACTCAGTTTCAGCAGTGCGAAACCAACGTTCGACAATTGAGCTAAATTTGGGAACATCTTTGGGACGATGTTTTTTACTGGCTTCAAATCGAGCTAAAAGAGTATCAAAATAAGTGCTTCTAAAATCCTTGCCGTTATCTACCACAATCCATTCAGGAAAGCGTTTAAATCTCTGCACGCAAATTCGTAATACCATCATGCAGGAACAATAGCTGGGAGCATCAAAAGTTAGATAAACAGATAAGATACGACGACTATAGGCATCAATCATTGCTGTTACCCAAGGTCTGCCGAGTTTTTCTCCACTATCGGGACATATACATTCTATTTCTAATAAGGTATGGTCAATATGAACGATTTCCAAAGGGCGATCGCCATGGCGAGGCGTAGTTTTTTCCAACAACCAAGGACCTAAAAAATTATTGGCAGCACGAGAACCCTTACGTTTTCTAACTGTTTTGTGCTTTGGTCGGTTTTTGATCCTTTGATAGAGAAAAGTGTGACTGGGTACTGGGGAAATACGATTAGACTCATGCCATCTAGCTTTTAAAATTTCGTAGACAGCCCAGACTTTTTTCTGTTTAAAGCTTTCGTATTCTTTGTCAATTATTTCATCAACAAAAGCCAAATCCTCGGCTGAATATCTTGATGTTGGATTACCCTTTCTTTGGGGAATCAGTCCAATCAAACCACAGCCGTATTCTTGCTGGGCTTTCTTGTATTTGGCTTTCCAATATCTAATAGTTCGTTTGGGTGTATCGGATTCTGGTGGTGGGGAAAGTTTTTCTTTGAGATATGGTTCGAGAATACTGTAGCGTCGATTGGCTTCGGCTAAAGCTTGAGGACTAGCTGTGTTGAAATATTCATTGACTATTGAATTTCAGTAGATCGAAAAATAAATTAAAGCTCTAATCAATAGTGCATATGAACTATTAGATGACTAAGATTCAAGGCAGTAATCAGATGTAAGATAATTAAAACTTATATTGTATCTAAAACTGTTTAAAACCTTGAAAAACCAACTTGAACAACTTGTTTTAACTGACGAAGAAACTTTAACTGAAGTAGTAAATTGTCTAGCTCAACATATTCCCATAAATTCAACGGGAGCAGGAGATCCTCAAAAT
>CBDUCX010000433.1:0-3903 GCA_965365755.1 uncultured Pleurocapsa sp. | reverse complement strand
AGTAAAATCGTAAAATCAATTAATACTTGACATTTGATCTATGAGTTTGAAAGCAGTTTTTCTAGATTTTAGTGGTGTAATTATTAACGATGAAGCGATCAATCAAGAATTAATTGCAGATATCTTGCTTAGTGAAAATTTACGGGCAGATGACGATGAATATACCCAATATTGCCGAGGAAAAAGCGATCGCACCTGCTTAAACGATATTTTAACTAATCGTGGTCGTATTCTACCCGATGAATATATTGATAAGCTACTGAAAACTAAATCTCAAGGCTATCGACAAAAGATCGATCAATTAAACGAAATTCCTTTACCTCCTCACCTTAGAGAATTTCTAACTCAGCTAAAAGAGCAAAACATCGCCATTGGTTTGGTAACTGGGGCAACTCGCTCGGAAGTTGAATATGTTTTAGAGAAAGTCGAACTTGCTCAATACTTTGACTTAATTGTGGCAGGAGATGATTTGAAACAAAGTAAACCCGAAGCTGAACCCTATTTATTGGCAGCCCAAAAACTCAATCTACAGCCGTCAGAATGTTTGGCAATTGAAGACAATCCTGTGGGGATCGAAGCCGCAAAACGAGCCAAAATTCAGGTAGTAGGTATTTCCAACATTTACCCCCTACATATGTTGCAGCGTCAGGCGAATTGGACAGTTGATGATTTTATGGAAATTGAGTTAGATCGAGTAGATCGTGTATTGTCTCGAACGAGATAATTTTCTCTTGAACGGTAGCATATTGACCAAATGTAAATAATACCCGTTAGCCACTACCTACTGTGAAGACAAGGCATGCCTTGTCTCTACATAATACCCACTACCTAACTTACAGGGGGCTAGTCACCGAAATTACCAATCGTCGTCGTAATCCTCTACATCTGGTCGATCTATGTGAGATGAACTTAGATCTAACGGTGATGATTTTTCAGGGGATTCCTCTGGAATATGATCAATATTATCAAGATGCACTACTTCTCCTTCAAAAGTTTGAGTCAAGTTATCTATAGCTTGCTGCAAGTAATCACCAAGATAATCTTGGTCTGAATTTGGTTCAGCAATTGCCTGAGTCTTTTCATGGTTGTTTTCCGCTACGACAGGGATTGTAGGCAGCACAGAAGTCTCTTGTGTCGCTATAGCTTGAGCCTGATTGTTACCAAACTCAGAATTATGATTTTTGATAACAGAATTTACTTGATTCGGGGTTGATGTTAAGTTGTGAATTACTTGACTTGGAACTGGTGCGCTTTGAGGCTTAATCCCTTCTTCGGTTGTTGGCTGAACTGTTGGGATCTGAGCCGATGACAAGGGGGCAGAGGACTTGGCTGGTGAAGATGGTACTGCTTCTGCGATGGGTTGTTTAGTTGGCGTAACATTGTTCTTCGCTGAAGCATTTTTGGCATTGGCAACTTCTAGCTGGACTCTAACTTTACGTTGGCACACCTGAGCAAAAGCTTGTTCAATATTGGGAACTTTTCCTTGATGTAATTTCTGTAATCTATCCGAACTGATTCCCACAATGGCACTTAAGCCATCAAAACTAACTAGATGACACTGTTGCTTTAATAAAGCTTGGGTGGTGGGGGGTTGCAAGCAGCTAACAACCTTACTCCAGATTTCTTGATTGGCAACGGGATCTTGATTTGGGTTAGGAACAACTGGTTCGACATCTGATGGGGAGACTGCCACAGAAGATAATTCTGTAGACACAGCTTTTGTTACGTTAGCTTTACTTTCAGGGGATTTTTTTTGCTCAATATTTTGTTCAATAGGATGTTGATTTGATCGCTCTACTGCATGATGCTCTGGTTTTGGAGGTGTTAGAGGTGTTGGGGTAATATTTTTTTCAGGATTAACAGTAGGGACGGTTACAGCATCTTGAGGAGCTACTTCTAGCACTGTGGTTGATGTCTGAGGATTGGCTACTGCTTTAGGTGGACTAGGAGTTGCTGGGGAATTTACTAGGGTTACGGCTTGATTGGCGATCGCTATTCCCACCTCTGGTAATAGTCCTAGCAAAGTAACTTCTAACCACAAACGAGGTTGGGTGGTATGTTTTAACTGGCTTTCTGCTTCTTGTAAATGCTGTTGTCCGCGTAAAATTAACGAGGTATCCCAATTGCTTGCTTCGGTACATAATTGTTGCCAGCAGGTTTCGGTTACGGATGTCATATCAGGACGTTGGGGTGCAGTTTTGGCAATTAATAAGTTGAGATAAAAACTAGCTAAATTCTGCAAGACAACTAAGGGTTCTCTGCCTCGATCTAACAGACTACGGCACTGTTCTAATACCCCTAAAGAATCATTACCATTAATTGCCTGGAGTAATTTTAAGAGATCTTGTTCGGGGACTGCTCCCACTAAATCCCATACCTTAGCTACCGAGATAGTTTCGGGTAACAGACTCAACTGATCCAATAAACTTTCCGCGTCTCTTAAACCACCGTTGGCAATTTGGGCAATCAAAGTTAAAGCATCATCGGCGATCGCAATTTTCTCCTCATCCGCAATATATCTAAGATGCCTCGTCATCTCTATCAAGGGAATACGCCGATAATCAAACCGTTGACAACGAGAAATAATTGTCGAGAGAACTCTTTCGGGATCAGTAGTTGCCAAGATAAATACAACCTGTGGCGGTGGTTCTTCTAAAGTCTTCAGCAGGGCATTAAACGCTGCCGTACTGAGCATATGGCAATTATGAACTAACAAGCCATTGGCGACAAAATTATGATTGTCCTCTACCTCTAGATCGTAAACTTTTTCACAGGTAGCAGCGTGGCTTACAGATTCGACCTTCTCCAAATTTGTAGTCCATTGAAGGGATTGAGTATTGTTGTAAGTCTGACAACCATTTTCGACTAGATTTTGCTCCCATCTTGACGTAGTAGTAAGTTTTTTGTGTCGATTTTCTAGTATAAGATTTTGAACTTGCGGGATATCCAATATCTGTAAGCCATTGAGCAATAATTTGATTCTCTCTTTGAGAAAATCCTTCAGTGTGAAGAAAGACTGCGGGACTACCTTGTGGACTAAGTTGGAGAGAGCCGTCATCCATGTACCACCAGGCAAGTCCTTCTGGTGTAATAAGTCGAAGCCATTCCTTTGAAACTGATTTGCTTTCAGCACTAGGCTTAACAACTGTATAAACTTCTTGTAACTGAGGATGGCAAGCTGTTTGGCAAACGGTCGATTCTTTGCCATATCCACGATTAACGACATTTTGTACTTGTGGACGCAATTGTCGTAAACGGGTTGCTTTGTACTCCATCCATTCTTGCTGCTTTGATCCGTGAGTCCAGCGTAATCGGGGAAATCTGCTGTATGAGTTTGGGTATTCGATGCTTCCATCCCCAAGTAAAGTTCCGTAGATAAGTCCCCATTGCTCAGTTTGTAATTGTTGACAGGAATCGATAAAATCTTTGCCTCGCTGATCCCAAAGTCCATGACCTTTTTTATACGGATGTCTGTTCCAGTAAGATTGGATACTTCTAATTCCTTTTCCTCTTTTTTGGAGGAAGTTGGGAATATCAAGTTTTTCTTGACATCCACATTTACAGAGAGGCTGTATGGCTGTTGCTTGTTCGAGGATTTCGCTAAGTTTGTAAGGTTTCGCTCCGTATTTGTTTCCTTTAAACTGATGTCCTCTGGCAAATCTTCGTTGTCTACCATCAGTGCCATATTGGTAGATGGCAGTTCCACATCCGCACTCACAGGGGATAGTATTCTCATTCCTTCTTTGACGTTTCCTGCTTTTATCCATCCTGTTTCTGTCCGAATGAGATGATTTTCTGTGCAGCTAATTTGATAACTACCTGTTTTGATGGTCAAAGTTTTCTTCGTCCCGCGTTCTAGCCAGCGGAGAACTTTTTTATACTCCCATATATTTGTATTTTCAT
>CBDUCX010000432.1:0-3904 GCA_965365755.1 uncultured Pleurocapsa sp. | reverse complement strand
GTGTAACATTAGTAAGTACAATTTAGGGTCGCCTAGTGTAAAGGTTAGCCTGCATATTCTTGCTAGTTAATTCATATCAAATGAAGCAAGAACCTAAATTATGTATTAATTAAAAATTTTATTTTAAACCAGAATAACAATGCCCGAAATTATTATCATTGATACCCGAAAACCCCAAGAAACCAAGACGGTTCAGTTAAACCCCGAAAATCAACTTAATCAAGAATGTCTTGTTGGTCGAGATGAGCGCTGTTGTATTGTATTAAATGATACTTTAGCTAGTCGCACCCACGGAAAGATTGCTTTTCGCAACGGCAATTACTATTATTCAGACTTGGGTAGTAGAAATGGCACGAAAATTAATAATGAAGACGCTCAACTTAATCAAGAATATTTACTCAAGCCCTCTGATACTATTGCCCTGGGCAATCATCTTTTGTGGATTAAGGCGATCGCTGGTGTGGAAGCTGATGTATCTCAGTCTTTAACTCCTGAGCAGTATATGCCCTTGGCTGCTATAGATAGTGGCAGTTTAGAAACTTGGACTCAGGGAAAAAAACTGCTTAAGTGTGCCCACATTATTAATGAGACGGTTGATGTCAAAACTTTTTCCTTCGTATCTGAGCCTCCTGTTAAGTTCGACTATCAGCCAGGACAGTTTGCTACTCTAAATTTGAACATTGATGGCAAGAGCGTCAAACGCTCCTATTCAATTTCTTCTACCCCTTCTCGTCCTCACACCCTCGAAATTACCGTCAAGCGAGTACCTGCCCCCCATGATGAACCAAGCGCGCCTCCTGGATTGGTCAGCAACTGGTTACATGACAACCTGAAAGTCGGTAGTCAAATTGAAATGAATGCTCCTACAGGCAAATTTACTAATTTTGCCAATCCTTCAGCCAAACTATTCTTAATTTCCGCTGGTAGTGGCATAACTCCCATGATGTCGATGTCTCGTTGGATCTGCGACACCGTATCTAACGTAGATATTGTCTTTCTCCATAGCGCACGCAGCCCTGAAGACATTATCTTCCGTCAAGAGTTGGAAATGATGTCATCTCGCTATCCCAACTTTAAGCTGGCAATTACCGTAACTCGCCCTGAGATTGGTCAACCCTGGTATGGCTATACAGGGAGAATTAACGAAACTATCCTACCTGCGATCGCCTCAGACTACAAAGAGCGCACTGTGTATGTTTGTGGCCCGAATCCCTTCATGGAAGCAACCAAAGAATTGTTGCAAAAGATTAATTTTCCGATGGAAAACTACTATGAAGAAAGTTTCGGTGGAGCGAAGAAAAAAAAGAAACCCGCAGCAACAATCCCCGCAGCCGATCAAACATCTATTGTTATGCCCCAAGCTGTTCCATCGCCAGCCTCTATTCCTACCCGTGTGCCTACTGCTACATCTGCTTCTCCCGCTACAACCATATCCGCAATCCACCATACTTCCATAGTCAATAGTCCTGCCTCTGTCTCTGCCTCGGAACCAGTTTCTGCACCTGCCTCGGCACCTATATCTGTACCTGAACCCACATCTTCCAGTTCTGTTGTGGTTCTATCAAAATCAGGGCAAGAGATAGCTTGCGATGGTGAAGAATGTATTTTAGAAGTAGCGGAAGCGGAAGGGGCAGACTTACCTTTTAGTTGCCGTATGGGAGCTTGTGGAGCTTGTAAAGTCAAAAAGCTTGAGGGTGAAGTTATCTACGACGATGATATCGATTGCGAAGATGAATATATCCTAACCTGTGTTGCTCGTCCAGTAGGCAGAGTAGCGATTGAAGCCTAAATCATTGAACATTGAATATTACATAAGCGATCGCTCTAAATTAAACTCAATTGATAGAATAGTTTTAGTGATCTCATCCCCGAAATAATGGTTTCATCAACCACTAAGCTAACCATCGAAGAGTTCTGGAAATTGCCTGAAGGCGATCGCCCTTATGAATTTGTAGATGGTCAGGCTATTCTTAAAATGTCCCCAAAATCTTTTCATTCTGCTGTACAGGCTGCCTTGATAATTTTGCTACAAAGTTGGTGTCAGGGAAAAGGACGGATTTATCCAGAATGGGCAATTAGACTACAAAAAAATGGAATTGACTGGGTTCCTGTTCCTGATTTAACCTATATTTCTTACAATCGTCTCAGCGCAGATTGGATACTTAATGAAGCTTGTCCCGTTGCGCCTGAATTAGCGATTGAAATTATTTCACCAGGGCAACCATTTGGAGATTTAGCAGAAAAAGCTACTGATTATTTACAGGCTGGAGTAGCTAGAGTTTGGTTAATCGATCCCATATCTCAAACTATTACTATTTTTTATCCTGATACTTTGCCGAAAACTTTTCGCGGAACATCAGTGATCACAGATAATTTATCACCAGAATTAGAAATTACTCCCGAGCAAGTCTTCCAACAAGCGGGTTTGGTTTGATAATCACTAATACTTGTTACTTGTTACTTGTTACTTATTACTCAATTTTCTAAGTAACCTATAGGAAACGGATTTAATATAATCCCAGTATTGACCACCGTCTAACCGACGGCGGTATAGATCGAGAAAAAAATTACTTTTATTCGTAAAGCCAAGATTTTCTGATCGGTTCCCAGTTTACTAATTCTGATTCATTAAACCAAAGAGCAACTTCTGCCTGAGCCGTCTCGGGGGCATCGGAGCCATGAATTAGATTACGTCCGATACTAACTCCTAAGTCGCCACGAATCGAACCAGGAGCAGCAGAAACAGGATTGGTCGCGCCAATAATATTTCTCGCAGCAGCAATTACATCTTCACCTTCCCAAACCATGGCAATTACAGGAGCAGAGATGATAAATTCCACTAAGCCTTTGAAAAAGGGTCTTTCTTTGTGAACGTCGTAGTGTTTTTCGGCTAGTTCACGGTCAACCTGCATCATTTTTAGTCCTACGAGGGTAAAACCTTTTGACTCAAAGCGATTAATAATTTCTCCTGTTAGATGACGCTGTACGCCATCGGGTTTAATCATGATAAAAGTGCGTTCCATAATCTCCTCAATAATTGCTTACAAAATGTCACAAGGTTTAGATTAACTCAGATTGCTGCTATTTTAACTTTTTCTTTATTTTCCCAGATTGTTTGATAAGTGATCTTTGTTGGCTGTTGACTAAGCTTTAAATCCAACGTCTGACTGTTGCTTTGTATTCTTGATATGACTCGCCAAATTTATCCAAGAGCATTTTTTCTTCCTGTTTAATAAACAGTTCTTGAATTAGCCAAGTAAAGACAGGAATAATAAATAGAGGAGTTAGGCTTCCTTCTAGAATCCACAAACCAATTAAGACAGTTATCATTCCTAAATAAATTGGATTCCTACTATAGTTAAAAATTCCTTCTTTGACTAAATAACTTGATTCTTGAAAAGGTTTAATAGTTGTATCTTTTTGACGAAATAAATAGGCACAGAACAATACCATTCCTATTCCCGTCGCGATCGCTACCATGCCTAAATAAGTAAGAGGCGGAAATAATAGCTGTTTGACAGGCAGCCAGAAGTGCAATCCTATCATCACGATAATTGAGAGAAAAAACCAAACCGGAGGTAAAACTTGCTGAAAAATCATCGACCGTCTCTTCTAGGTTGAGCTTCTTTAATTCTAGCGAGTGCGGTACAGTCAGAAAAATTCACCATTTTTCACATCGCGATCGCCTGAATCTATTAGGAAAATCTTACATAAGGTATTAAAGTTAAGATTTTTGCTTATTGTAGTGCTATTAATTTCAGTGAAGAATATTTTCGTCAATAGTATTAGCAAAGGTACAGTTAAACTAAGCGGGAAAGTCGCCCCTAGTTGAACTCTAAAAAATTAGTTAGGGAACTCCAGAAAATAAAATATCCAAACTTACTCAGAATTCGGAAAGATATCA
>CBDUCX010000431.1:0-3934 GCA_965365755.1 uncultured Pleurocapsa sp. | reverse complement strand
CATAAGCGACTAAGCGATTATCTTGCTTTGCCACTACTGCTTCCTTAATTTCAGGATATTGGCTCAGAATTACCTCAAGTTCTCCTAATTCAATACGGTAGCCACGAATCTTAACTTGGCTATCTTTACGACCCAAAAACTGAATATTTCCACATGGTAAGTAACGAGCTAAATCTCCTGTTTTGTAAAGACGCTTACCATCCAGAAATACAAATCTTTCCTCAGTAAGTTCGGGACGGTTTAGGTAACCTCTGGCTAAACTAACACCGCCGATATATAAGTCTCCTTCAACACCAGGAGCAACTGGTTGTAATGACTCATCTAGTAAATAAATTTCCGCATTGGTAATCGGTTGACCAATGGGAGGTAAAGCTGACCAAGTATCAGGAGAACCAGTAAGATTATAGGCAGTAAATGTATGGCTTTCTGATGGTCCATATTGATTCTGTAACGTACAATTGGACAACTTCTGGAACAAGTTGGCAATGGTCGAGGTAATCTGTAACTGTTCCCCCCCACTAATCACTTCTCTGAGACTTCCTGGAAATAAACTCAGAGTCTCTGCTACTTCAGCAAGTTGTTGGAGAGCAATAAAAGGTAGAAAGAGTCGAGCAACTTTTTTTTCTGCTAACAAATGTAAAAGGGCTACTGGATCTCGCCGTAATTCTTCTGAGATTAAGACCAGTGTTCCTCCTGCACAACAAGTTGAAAAAATTTCCTGAAAGGATACATCAAAGCTAATCGGGGCAAATTGAAGAGTTTTGGCATTCTGGGGAACCTTTGTATTGTCTAGTTGCCACTCAATCAGGTTGAGCAAACAACTGTGAGGCATTGCTACCCCTTTTGGTTTACCTGTAGAGCCTGAAGTGTAGATAACATAAGCCAAGTTGTTAGGTGAAACATCGCTTGCAGTGTTTTCTTCCCTTTCAGTTGAGATAGCTTCCCAGTCTTTATCTAAACAAACAACATCTCCTTGATATGCGGTCAAACTTGAGACTAATTGACTTTGAGTTAATAATACCGATGCCTGGGAGTCCGAGAGCATATAGGCAAGGCGTTCTGCTGGATAAGCTGGATCTAATGGCACATAAGCTCCCCCTGCTTTGAGAATTGCCAACAGTCCGATAACCATCTCAAGCGATCGCTCTACACAAATTCCGACTAACACTTCGGGTTTTACCCCTAGATTCTGTAGATGGTGTGCTAGTTGATTGGCTTTAACATTAAGTTCTTGATAGGTTAACTTTTGCTCTTCAAAAACTACGGCTATATCATCAGGGGTTTGTTTTACTTGTGCTTCAAATAGCTCGACAATATAGCTGGTCTGCTGCTTCTTATGCTCAGAGCATTGCTGATTAGGAGATTGATTTTTTTCAATATACATATTAATTACTATGGCTAGTCTAAATTAGCAATAATTTGTGTGTCATCAAGACTTCGAGATAAATCCCAAACATTTTCACCTTTAAGACGATCTCACAACCCCATTGCTGAATTTTTCGAGTTAGAGGCAAATTTTTGATATTCTTTTTAGAAGCAGCGATCACTCTAGGCAAATTCCGACTAACATTTAAGGTTTGACCCCTAGATTCTGTAGATAATATGCTAGCTGATTGGCTTGAGCATTAAGTTCTTGATAAGTTCTTGATAAGTTCTTGATAGGTTAACTTTTGCTCTTCAAAAACTACGACAATATCATCAGGGATTTGTCTGACTTGGGGTTCAAACAACTCTGTAATATAACCAGCTTGCTGATTTCTAGTGAGACTCATTTTATCTGTCAAGGAAGATTTTCTTGTTCAGCCATCTTCCCACAAGTTTATCTATAAGTTCAAGTCAAACCCTATTTTCTTTAGATAGTTCGTAATTCAATTTCTCCTTTAATTTATAATTTCTTTAGCCTTTTCTTCATTCGTCCAACAACGCCTAATTTTATTATGACTTTAGCTGCTATTTTAAATTCTCCGAATACTCCTATTGAATTACAGGAGTTGCCATCTCCGACCCTAGAGCCAGGTGGAGTTATTTTAGAAACTATCTATTCTGAAGTTTGTGGCACAGATGTTCATCTGCTTCGTGGTCAACTTAAAGGTGTGCCCTATCCTATTATTCCAGGACATTTTTCTGTAGGAAAAGTTGTTGAAGTAGGAGGAGAAGTTCGGGATATTAACGATCAGGTTATTAAGGTTGGTTCTCTGATCACATTTTTAGATGTTCATGAAACCTGTAATAGTTGTTGGTATTGTTTAGTTGCTAAGGCTTCTACTCGTTGTCCAGAGCGCAGAGTTTATGGCGTAACCTATTCTGCCAAGGAAGGATTGTTGGGAGGATGGTCTCAATTAATTTACTTAAAACCAGGAGTAAAGATTCTCACCTTGCCCCCAGGACTTAGTCCGAAGCGATTTATTGCTGGCGGATGTGCTTTACCAACTGCTTTGCATGCAGTTGACCGTGCCCAAATTCAGATTGGTGATTCGGTTGTGGTTCAAGGTTGTGGTCCTGTTGGCTTGAGTATTGCTGTGCTAGCTCTGATGTCTGGGGCTGGACGAGTCATGATTATTGATAAGTTTAGTGCCAGACTAGCGGTTGCAGAAACTTTTGGCGTTGATGACACAATTTTGCTCAATCCTCAAGAACCAGAGCAACATTTGAACTACGTATTGGAACGAACTCAAGGTAGAGGGGCAGATGTGACGATTGAAGCGGCTGGAGTTCCTATCGCTGTTAAAGAAGGACTGACAATGACCAGAGATGGCGGGCGTTATGTAGTCGTCGGTCACTATACTAATGCTGGAGAGGTTTTGCTTAATCCGCACTTGGATATCAATCGTAAACATATTGATGTTCGAGGAACCTGGGGAATTGATTTCAGTCATTTTTATAGAACCGTACAACTTCTCAATCGCAGCCATCTTTATGATATTGCTTGGGAAAATATCATCAGTCGTTTTTATCGACTAAATGAAATCAATCAAGCTCTTGCTGATGTGGAACAAGGCTTGGTTTTAAAAGCTGTCATTCAACCAGATTTAGCTTAGATTTTAATGCTCGCTCGTAACCCAAATGGAGGTTGTTTGCCTAAGTATTGAAAAAATTTCGACTGGTGTAGCAAGACAGAAAATGGAATCTAATAGTATTTGTCTCAGTATCATTGGTGGCGGGATAATGGCAGAAGCTATATTATCCCGTCTTTTGGCGCAACAAGTTTTTGCTCCCCACTCCGTATTGGTTAGTGAGCCGAAAAAGGAAAGACGGGATTATTTAACCCAAAAATATCGAGTTAAAGTTACTGCTGACAATCAAACTGCGGTATCTGCTGCTGAAATATTATTATTGGCAGTTAAACCCCAGATATTCAGTTTAGTCGTTGCCGATCTTACTCCCCATAGCAATAGCATCATTGTTTCGATTTTAGCAGGGATAACTATTGATAAACTAGAACAGGCTTTTCCGCAACAGCCAGTTATTCGGGTTATGCCTAATACCCCTGCTACGGTTGGTGCTGGGATGACTGTGATCGCTCCAGGCACATCTGCAAAAGCAGAGCATATTGAACAGGTTAAAAAAATATTTAATGCTGTTGGCGAAGTATTAGAAGTATCGGAATCGGCGATGGATGCAGTGACGGGATTATCAGGAGCAGGACCCGCTTTCGTGGCGTTAGCAATTGAGGCTTTAGCTGATGGTGGGGTTGCCTCAGGATTGCCCAGAGCGATCGCGCTTCAGCTAGCAACCCAAACAGTACTAGGTACAGCAACTCTTGTTAAAAAGACCCGAATGCATCCAGGAGTACTTAAAGATCAGGTAACAAGTCCTGGAGGAGTAACGATCACAGGAGTCGCTAAATTAGAAAGTGCTGGGTTTCGTTCGGCATTAATTGAAGCAGTAAAAGCGGCAACCCTAAGATCTAGAGAATTAGGAAAATAAGAAAAGA
>CBDUCX010000430.1:0-3959 GCA_965365755.1 uncultured Pleurocapsa sp. | reverse complement strand
TACAAACTTGATAAGGTGTAGGTAATCGAGTTGGGAAGTACTGCATGGATTTATCTGATTTGGTATTCTTTCTTCAGCAAAAGACTTGTTTAGGTGATTTATCGACAGAAATTTTAACTGCGATCGCTGTTAAGTTATCGGCACAAACTATTGCAGCTAAGGAAACTCTAATTACTGAAAATACGGAACCCAAGGGATTATATATAATTGAAACGGGAAAGTTAGCCTGTAATAGTCAATTAGAATCCCGTGCCAGTAGTTTACTTTCAGGAACTTTACTCAATTTAAATGCTTTATTATTAGAGCAGCCTACCCAATATCAAGTTGAAACTATTAGTGAAACTAAAGTTTGGTTTATTAATAGTTCAGAGTTCAAAAAGATAGTTCAACAATATCCTGAAATAACTCAAGCTTTTTCAAAAAAGTTAGCCACAGAAGTCCAACAATTAGCAGAAAAACTTACCTTTGAACAGGAACGCCAGATAATATTAAGACCTTATTTAGTTAGCAAAGCTAAACGAGGTGTCATCGGCAAAAGTCGTTATGCTACTAGATTGCGATCGCAGATCAAACAAGCTTCCCAAACGAGAGAATCGGTATTGCTTTTTGGAGAACCAGGATTAGAAAAGGATAACCTGGCAGCATTAATTCATTTTGGTTCAGCCACTCGTCGAGAAGCAATAATTAAGCTAGATTGCGCTAAATTGCAGACTAGTGGTGCAGAATTATTTGGTCGGAGCGGAGGCAAGCCAGGACTAATTTCTAGTTTAGGCACAGGCACTTTAGTATTAAATAATATTCACCAATTACCAGCAGAATTATTACCGGCGATCGCTAATTTAATTAAGAATAACCAATACATTCCTGTGATGCGTCCAGGAGGAGAAGTTGCTGAACCACAAATATCCCAAGCTAGGATTATTTTAATCTCTGAACAGACTGTTAAGGCGATCGATTCTGTGGTGGACAACCTGATCAAAGTTCCTCCCTTAAGAGTGCGTAAAGCAGACCTCAATGAACAGATCAATTATTATTTAAGTCTAATTGGTAAGAACAAGTGCCTACAAAAACCGAAGATCACCCCTGAAGCTCTAAGAAACCTCCAGGCTTACGATTTTCCGAATAATTTACGGGAATTAGAAAGTATTGTAGAACGAGCCTTGACTCAACTCCAAGGTTGTGACGATATTACCGAAGAAGTTGTATGGCAATCTCAGAGTAAAAAGAAACGCTATCGGCTAAATTTACTACATAAATATCCCCAGTTACGGCATTTTCTGCGGAGTGACTGGTTTCCTGACAGAATTAATTACGGCTTTACTTTTAGCTTCTATACCTTCATCGTGGCAGTTTTATTTATTGCTCCCCAAAACCGTCAGGAGAATTTTGCCCTCAACTTATTTTGGGCTTGGTGGTGGCCATTAATTTTAATTGGATTTCCTTTCGTGGGAAGACTCTGGTGTGCGGTGTGTCCTTTTATGATCTATGGCGAGATTACCCAAAAACTATCCTTGATTTTGTTTCCGCGAGCCTTAAAAAAATGGCCAAGAACTCCCGCAGAGCATTGGGGTGGCTGGTTTTTATTTGGCTTGTTTGCCCTAATTTTGCTGTGGGAAGAACTCTGGGATCTCGAAAATACGGCCTATCTTTCTGCTTGTTTGCTACTCCTGATTACAGCAGGAGCAATGATCTTTTCGACAATCTTTGAACGTCGCTTTTGGTGTCGCTATCTCTGCCCTATTGGTGGCATGAACGGCTTATTCGCTAAACTATCGATGACGGAATTGCGAGCGCAACAAGGGACTTGTTCGGCAGAATGTACCACCTATCAATGTTACAAAGGCGGTGTTGCCAAGGGAGAAGGACAAGAAACTAACGGCTGCCCTTTATATTCCCACCCCGCACAGCTGACCGATAATCGAGATTGTGTGCTTTGTATGACCTGTCTTAAAGCCTGTCCTCACCGCTCAGTAGAGTTTAATCTACGTCCCCCTGGAATTGAATTATGGACAACTCATACTCCACGCAATTATGAAGTCGCTCTGTTGTTTTTATTATTGAACGTCATTTTTCTCCATCGTTTACCCGAAATATCAACTCGGTTAGGCTGGGATCTCCATCTGGAGCAATTTAGCAGCCATGCTTTAGTCTCCATTGTGGTTTTAAGTACGCCGATGGTTTTACCCCTGCTAGCTCACGTCATAAATATCTTGCTCGGTAAATTGACTCATCGATACAAACCCCGCAAATTCGTGGAATTAGCTTATGGATATCTACCTCTCGTATTAGCAGCTAATTTGGCTCACTATCTTCATCTTGGTTTAAATGAAGGCGGTAGAATCTTACCTGTAACTATGGCGACTTTTGGCTTAAATGGTGTCAGTATGCCTATATTTGTGGCAGATCCCGCAGTGATTGCTTTCTTACAAGGCTTTTCCTTAATTTTTGGCCTAATTCTATCTATCTTACTTACGAAAAAGATTGCCCGCCAGCCATTTAAGTATCTACTACCGCAATACCTTGCTATCGTTGTTCTAGCTTGTGGCATGTGGCAGGTTATTGTGGGATTTTAAGGTAAGGAATTCCTCAAATTCTCTAGGGGAGGACACTTTGGTATACCTGTTTAATTTTCTGAGATACTTCTTCCCAAACATAATTTTGCTGAACGTATTCTAAACAAGCTCGGCTACTGGGCAAAATGCGATCGCCTGATAAACTATCTATAATACCTTGGGCAAGCTGTTGGGGTTGAGTTCCTGCAAAAACTAAATCTTCTGAAAAGGGTCGTAAGATTTCAGGAATCGCCCCCACAGGCGTTCCTAACACGGGAGTACCAGCAGCAAGTGATTCCACCACGACTAAACCAAAACCTTCTAAAGCTAGGGTGGGAACAACGGAGAAATTAGCACCACGATAGCATAGCGGTAGCTGTTCCTCGGCAACGTATCCTAGTAGTTTGACGTTATCGGTTAATTCTAATTCTTCAATTTGAGTATGTAGTCTATTTTCTAATTCACCTTTACCAGCAATATAAAGAAGAATATCGGGATAGCTATCCTTTACAGTTTTCATTGCTGCAATTAAATTTTCTAATCCCATGCGTTTGGCTAGGCGACGGATACAAAAAATAATTGGTCTGTCTGGATGCCAATTGACTTGATTACGGGCTTCTGTAGGAGATAAATTGATATTAAAGTGATCGATGTCAATACCAGGAGGAATAACATGAATCTTGTCAAGAGGTACTTGGTATTCCTGATGTAAAAGCTCTCGAAAATCTTGACATAAAACAATAAATTTTGAAGCCCGACGATAAGTAATTTGCTCTAAAGCTTTTTTAAGCTTAGTTGTCAAAAGATTTGCGTTTTCTATCTTACTTTCCCATGCCCAAGGTCCGTGAAAATGAGTTACCAAAGGCTTCTCTCTAAATAGATTTATTGCAGGAAAAGTATATAGAGCAAAGTGAGAAACAATTAGATCGCAATCATTTTCAGCCAATAATCGAGCAACTGACTGTCGCAGCTTGATGCAGCGTTGCAATAGAGAGACGTTGGAAGGCGCAAAAGCTTGGACTGCACCATTAGAGTCTAGTCTTACTTTTGGGGAACCTGCTACTAAACCACAGATTTCAATACCTGCTTGCGGAAGATACTGTATACAATCGTAATAAAAACGATCAAGTCCCCCTCCTTGTTCAGGAAACCACTCCAGACCAATTTGTAACGTCTTTATCATAAGATATTGATATTTATCTCGTTAGGATTTTGCTTTTATTTGCTGCCCAGATTTGTGCCCATTTCGACCCAGTTGAGAACTTATCGTGATCATATTCTCTCTAGAAAAGAAATTTAAATCGTTCTCAACCATTTCTCTAATAATATCTTTCAATTGTCGATTGCTTTGCCAATTTAATTCTCTTTGAATTTGAGAACTATCACCACAAAGAGGTATTTTTTCAG
>CBDUCX010000429.1:0-3978 GCA_965365755.1 uncultured Pleurocapsa sp. | reverse complement strand
ACCTGAACTCATGGGGTGCAGTTAGCAACGAGGGAGAGCCAAAGCGGGGATGGAAGCATCAACAGAACAGCAAAAATCTGAATCAGATAAGTTTTTTCAGGGAATTGGTTTAATCTACGGTCGAGTTTCTCAGTCCGTTAAATGATGATTTTCCAGAGCAAAAGTGAAAGCGATTGCCAGTGTCATCAAGAGCGATCATTCTTCTCACTGAAAGGCAAAGGTAATCTCAACCAGAGGGGTAGATGATCCGATACCTCGTGTTCAAAGGTGGTCAAAAATTCTTTTTGCTCCTCTTTGCTCAGTTCCCCGAAAGACTTTCCATAAAGAGCTTTACTAAATAATTCCACAAAATTAAATACACCATAATCGGGGCCCATTGAATTAGTCCCCATCAAAGGATTATCTTTATAGGTAGGCAGTCTGCGATCGCGAGTAAATAATCCAATCTGGTCGAAAGTTTCGCTCATCCGCGCGTTAGTACGAAATACTTGTTTGTGGTTGGGGTGCTTGTCCAAAAAAGGAAAATTAACACTAACCTCATCGCCCATTTCCTGATTAAAGGTTTTGATGTGAGCTTCAATTCGAGCGCGATCTCGTTCTGGATTATCAAAATCTAAATTTAAATCTCCCAGTAAAACAAAATTAGGAAAATAAGATTTACCCTCCTGTTTAACCCGCGCTAAAATCCACTCCATCAGGGCATCAAACTCCTGCCGTCGGTCATTAATAGAATTACCAAAATACAGGTGAGCATTGACTACCATCAGATCGTAGGATGCAGTATTAGGATGACCGATGATGCGAAAACTAGCACAGAAAGGTTGTCTGACAAAACTGAGAAAAATTGGTAGTTTAATTGTAGGTTTCTTGGGTTTGGTGGAACGCTTTCCTTGCTCGTAATCATTTAATTTATCCAGGTATTTAGCATAAGGAGCTAAGGATTTATACAATTCGTTATGATGCTGGGCAATGGTTTTGAGTAACTTACTCCTATCATAAGTTACATCAGAAACTACATCATCTCGCCAAATAAGATTACGGTTGTAAATATAACCCAACCGTTCCCCCAATCCTCGCTCACCAGGAAAAACCCCAGTCTGGTCAGAAACCACCGTGCCATATTCTGAACCCATTTTCTGTGCCAAAAATTTGAATCCTTCTAGGTCATTCATGATTTCTTGAATCGCCAACAAGTCAAAATGCTGACAGACATGGGCAAGAAAATCCCATGTTTCTTGACGGCGTTTGTCAATTGCTCCTAACTTACGGATATTAAAGGATGCCAGCACAACAGAGCCATATTCACGTTTCGGAATTCCGTATTTAGTCGGGTCTTTGTCTAGGGTGGCTCGGATTTTTGACCACTGCTCTTCGTCGAATCTGCTACTCATAGTTATTACTGGGCGCGATCGCTTAGGGGTTCAAGGTGCGATCGCTATTATTTCCGTTACTATTGCTCATTGGTATACTAATGTTAGGTTTGTGCGACCTGAAAGTCGCATTCTTATTTAGTTTAATTATCCCATTGTCTTAGTTCTATTTCTGGCGACTTATTCCTTGGAGGGCTGGAGATACATGGTCGATGTATGCAATTCCTGCGATTAGTTTATGTATTTCATTAGGAACTTTGAGCGTGAAGGCAGAGAGGCTATTAATACTGTTTCTAGTTAGCGATCGCTTTCTCAGAGAGGGCGATCGCATTGCTTCAATTCATTTATCTTAAGGATTGTTGTAAAGTAATGTAAAGTAATCGACTCTTATTCTGGTGGGCTCATGGAAGCAACTAAACTATCGCTCAGCCAAGAGTTTAAGTAAGATTGAACCCTTAATTAATCAGTTAAAACAACTCGGTGAAAAATACCACAAAACTACCGTTCAGGTAGCTCTTAATTGGCTAATAGCTCAGGGTAACGTTATTCCCATTCCTGGGGCGAAAAACTCTCGGCAAGCTTACGAAAATGCAGGAGCTATGGGGGCTGGTTACTTACTCCAGAAGATGTGGAGCAACTCAGTTTGTTGAGTGTAAACTATTAATTTTTTAATTCATTTTTAATCGCGTTAATCAACTCAAGATAAGAACGAGTGTCTCAACAAACGGCTGTTCTCACTTCGTCACTTACGAGCTTTCCATGTACCACCGTAACGGTAAAAGGGATTATCTGTTGTAATATTTTTTTAAGGTTTTAAATCAGTATTATGGCAATTCGACGGTCAGATAACGGCAGTAGGTTTTCTCAGAAAAGCGATATGCCTAACGGCATGGCTTCGCTACGCTCTTCTGCTACTGTCTCTACTTTGCCTACAGTCAAGGCGATGCGAGACTGTTTTGAACGGTATCTTAGTCTGAGAATTGCTAATGGCAATGCTAGTCTAGATACCCTGAAAACTTATCGCAGTCGAGTGTCTCAGTTTCTTGCTTGGTGTAAAAAACAAGAACTTTATCCTGCTCTGGTTACTCAGCAAAATATGCTGGAGTATCGTAAATGTCTAGTTGATGAGGGCAAACAATCTTCCACGATTCGCTTATCTTTAGTGGTGCTCGGACATTTTTACCAAGCTTGTCTGGGAGAAATGTTAGTTCAGAAGAATCCTGCTCGGGATGTTAAACCTCCACGGGAAAGGCGGGAAGTCGGCAGCTCGATTAACTATCTCAGTGAAGAAGAGTTACAACTATTAATTGATAGTGTTGAAGCTGTCAATAAGACTCCAGGTAAATCAGTCTCGTTGGTTCAACTGCTACGCGATCGCCTGTTATTGGGACTAATGGGTCTCCAAGGTTGTCGCTGCATTGAATTGTATCGTGCTAATTTGCATGATGTTAACTCGGCCCAGGGTCAATATCAGTTGCGGTTAGATGGCAAAAATAGTATCAGAACCATTATTCTGCGCCCCGATATCGCCGCCGATATTGTTCAGTATCGTCAAGCTCGGACTTCAGAAGTAGAAAAGCTATCTGCTAATTCTCCTTTGTTTATTTCTCTGTCTAATCGTCGCTATGGTCAACGCTTATCGAGGAGTGGTATTGGTAAAGTAATCGATAAATATTTGGAAAAGTGTAATCTAAAACACATTGGTTTCAATCGCCAGCTTACTCCTTACAGTTTGAGGCATACGGCTGCGACTTTAAGCCTGGAAGGTGGTTCTTCTTTACGGGAGGTTCAGGATTTTCTGGGACATGCCGATCCTAAAACTACTGCGATCTATACTCATGTTCTCTCTTCTCAGGAGAATAACCCTGCTGCCAAGATTAAAATCGATTATTAAGCTGAATTTAACAGGCTAATGGATGGTACGAGCAGCAAAAATGTCATAAACGTTTATGATGTTTTTTCAAAGCAAAGCGCAAAACAAAACTGAACTGAGAAAAAAATCTCAACCCTGATCAATTAATTCTTCTAATTCTTCGTAAGCTTGATTGACTTTAGTTGCAATCCAATTAGGAAGTTTACTGGTATCTGGGTGTACAAAAAATGGAGACTGGAAGTTAGTCTGTTTCCCATGTTGGCAGAAAGTTAGTCAAGATAAGTACTGTTATCTGCACTAAACTGGTAGAATTATTGGGAAATCGATTGATACCCAGGCATATTGCATCTTGTATGTATTATCACCACAAGAATTAGTACTAAGAGAGCAATTAGAGCGTGCCGTCAGAACGGGCTTTGTGTTGCGGGGTAAGGCTTTAGCCAAGATTAAGCACCTCAAACTGTATCGCGATAATTACGACAGTTTTGAAGATTATTGCGATGCGACCTTTGGTTTTACCAAGCTTTATATCGAGCGTTGTATTACGGCAGCTCAAACCTATCATCAGATTGTAGAATATTTAAAGACCAATGGTCTAATTGAGCCCCTACCGACAAAGCAGAGGCAATTGAGACCAATTTTTCAGGCGGACTTAAGCCCGATTGAAGTTGGGGAAGTTTGGGTGATAGCAGTAAAGATCGCAATGGGAAAAGTACCACCTTCCTCTGTGGTTAA
>CBDUCX010000428.1:0-3998 GCA_965365755.1 uncultured Pleurocapsa sp. | reverse complement strand
AGGATAATGGCTATGATAATCGAGAATTCTGGGATGATGAATCTTGGGGATGGAAAAGAGGGTACAAGATCCAACACCCTAAATTCTGGATATCTAGTAATGATGGTTATCAATATCGAGCCATGTTTGACGAAATAGATCTTCCCCTGGATTGGCCAGTAGAAGTAAATCACCATGAAGCTATGGCATACTGTCGCTGGAAGGGGCAGGGAATGCGCTTAATGACTGAAGCAGAGTGGAATGTTGCCAATGCACAGGGCGAAAAAGAGACAGATCACCATCTTAATTTCAATCTTAATTTAAAGTATGGTTCACCCAGTCCTGTAGGTATGTTAGACAATGCTGCAAGTTCATCTGGACTCTCTGATCTACGGGGAAATGTCTGGGAGTTATTGGGAGATAATTTCCATCCTTTACCAGGATTTAAACCTCACCCCCTTTATGAGGATTATTCCGCACCCTTTTTTGATACGCAGCATAACATCATGTTGGGTGGAGCTTGGTCGAGTACGGGAACATATGCCTCTCCTTCCTGCCGTAACTGGTTCCGTCGCAACTTTCATCAACATGCTGGTTTTCGGATTGCTAAAGATGGCGATTAATTATGGATTGTAGTTAATAGTACGACTAACTACTAACGACTAACAGTCCTAACAAGTTAATTTTATTTATACTGACCTACTTAGTAGCAAACTTTTAGATAAATGAAATCAGAAGACAAATTAAAAATCAAAGGATTCTTTCTGAAGAAAAAATTTATTTCTCAACAGGAATGCGACGTTTTTTTACAATTAATTAGAGATTATCATCAAGAGTTTTCTATTACTAAAATTTATCGTGATTTTAAACCAATCCCCTTAAGTTATTCTGTCATTGATGGAAAAAGAGTAAATTCTCATTTACCAGAAATTAGAAAATTATACGAGACAGTTAATAAATTTATCAACAATTTAACTGAGCAACAACTTTCTCCTTTAAATAATATTCAAGTAGGGTGCAATGTAAATATTACCGAACAAGGAGGTACATATCGCTGGCACTATGATCGCAATCGGGTAACAGCTATCTTGTATCTGAACGAGGTTGATGGGGGTGAAATTGATTTTTACCCCAACTATAGAATTATTCTGCCTCAAGGTAAATTTTCTAGATTTCAGAGTTTCCTCGATGGGCTACTGAAACTGAGCTTGGTTCGTTATATTTTTGGTCAGCGAATTATCGTTAAACCTCAACCAGGTCTACTTTTAGTGATGTGTGGCGATAAATGTCTGCACAGCGTCCGCCCCGTAACAGACACCAGAGAGCGAATTAATATTGTTATGGCTTACGATCTGCCTAACGCTAGTTTTGCGATCGCCAATCAACTCGACACTTATTTATATAGCTCAGAAAATGTTCGAGCTACAGATCCAAACTATCTTATTGAGGACGACAAGTCTTGACTTACTACTAGGTCAACAATCGACAATGGCGGTTGAGGTTAAAGTATAAGACAGACAATTATGGTGACGTCTTAACAGTGCCTTTATACAGCCAACTAAAAGAATATTGCAGATTTATGCTCCTGATCGGGGTAACTTGTTTATTGATAGTTATCCCTACTGTGGCTCATGCTCAAACAACTGATCTTAGTACTTCAAATAAGGCTTCGGTAGTTTTAGACGGTCAAGTTTTGTTCCAGGTAGGTAATTTTGGTGTGTTTTCCGCACAAGAGAGGGCGGAGCAAATTAATCAAACATTAATTGATACTTTGAAAAACTCCCAAGAAATAGCGATTGATCTAGTAATAGTAGATAGACAAATCACACTCCAAAATACAACCAATAAAAAGCATTTACTAACAGTAACTCAAGCAGATGTGATTTCGGCTGCCAATCCTTATAACCAAGCTTTACTCTGGAAAAATAAAATTCAAAAACATTTGGATCAAGGTCGAAAAGAACGAACTGCCACCTATCAAAGTCAAGCATTAGGGATGGCATTTTTAGTAGCCTTGACGGCGATCGCTATTAATTTGGCGATACAACTTCTTCGTAGTCTTAGTGCTCGTCGAATACTAAAAATCTCCAAAAAACATACTCAATTAAATTCCTGGCGAAGATCAATTATTCAATGGGTTCAGTTTATTTTGCTTGCTTTCCAGTTAGGAATCTGGATTTATGCGTTTATCTATATTACCGATTTGTTTCCTCAAACTCGTAGCTGGCGATATTGGCTAAATTCACCTTTAGTTAATTTTAATAACAAATCCTATTCAGCTTTAGAATTACTTTTGTTATTAAGCTTAACTGTTGCTACTTGGTTTGCTATTAAAACTATTAGTAATCTTTTGAAATATTATATTTTAAAGAAAACTATTACAGAATCGGCAACTCAAGATTTAATTGAGATCTGTTTGCGATATATTTTAACTACTTTAGGTTTAATTATTTTATGGCAAAGTTGGGGCATAGATGTTGGAACTCTAGCTCTCGCAGCAAGTGTACTGGGGGTTGGTATTGGTTTTGGATTACAAAATATTGCCAATAATTTTATTAGTGGTTTAGTTTTGACCTTAGAAAGACCGATAAAGGTTGGTGATTTAATTAAAGTTGATGATTTAATTGGCACTGTTAAAAATATTGGCGCCCGCAGCACAGAAATCTTGACTCCAGACCATATAACGATCATTGTTCCTAATTCTCAGCTACTAGAAAATCAGTTGATTAATTGGAATCATCGGGACTCTCTATCCCGACTGAGAATCCCTGTGGGGGTTAGTTATAATTCTGACCTGAGAAGAGTTAAGGCAGCTTTACTTTGTGCGGCGAAAAATCATTCCGAAGTTTTACAAATTCCTCGCCCACAAATATTGTTTCAAAAGTTTAATGATAGTTCTCTGGATTTTGAGCTTCTAGTTTGGATCAAAGACCCTCGAAAGCAATTTCGGATTACTAGCGATTTAAATTATCTTATAATGACCAGTTTTCGTCGCTACAATATAGATATTCCCTTTCCCCAAGCAGATGTTAGTCTTAGTTCTCCTAAGTTAGAGAAATTATTATCTGTCTGGTTAGGTTCCCAAGGAATCAATTCTAATATATTAAAAGAAACTAGTACCAGAGACCAAGCAATTATTACTGATAATCACGATAAAGTTAATCATAATAAAACAGCATTACTATTAAACTCCTTTGAAGGGAAGCTTACGGAAATTGATTTAGATAAATTAGTTAACGAGATGCGTGGTGATGATGGCTTGAACATAAAAGATCGACGTTATCATTTAAACTTTTACCCTGCTTGTTTTATTGGCTCCGAAGCAATAGACTGGATGATAGAGAAACAAGGCTTCCGAAGAGAAGAAGCGATCGAGTTAGGGCAAATACTTATAGACAGAGGAATTATTCATCATGTAGCTGATGAACATCCTTTTCAATATAGCTATCTTTTTTATCGTTTTTATGTTGATGAGTGATGCTAAATCCGCTTGACAAAGGTAGTGCTTAATTTCTTCATAACAGTCTTACTCTGAAATCAAAATTACCACCATTGGTCTGCTTTACTATTAATCTAGTTGATTAAACCTCTTGCAAAAATAAATTAGAAATCAAAATCGTCGAACTGAAGTTAAATAAGACAATATTTAGAATTGAATTTAAAATCGATCTTTCATTCCACGAATACGACCAAACACTCTAGCAGGCTCTTTGATTCCCGCAGCAGCTTGCATAGCAGGAGTATCCCAACGCAGAAAGGGGTTAGTTTGCTTTTCGATACCTAACAGCGAAGGGACTGTAGCATGTCCTAGGTTGCGAGCCTGTTTGACTTGCTGATATCTTTTTTGTAACTCTAAATTCTCACTGTCTACTGTTAGGGCAAATTTGAGATTTTTCAAGGTATACTCATGGGCACACCACACACGGGTATTGTCAGGTAACTGGCGCAATTTAGCGATCGAATAAACCATCTGAGTGGGAGTTCCCTCAAATAATCTGCCACACCCACCCGCAAAAATC
>CBDUCX010000427.1:0-4016 GCA_965365755.1 uncultured Pleurocapsa sp. | reverse complement strand
AAGTAAATTTCTGACACATTCCTATTTATCCCCTAGTAATTTACTGGGGGGTTTTATTGTTACTAATCCAGAGTGCGATCGCTTCTACTAATTGTTGTAGTGTCTCTGGGGGTAAATTTTTGAGTTGTTCGGATATCTTTTCTGAATCACCGTTTAATTGCAGCACAAAGGAATTACTAATGTAGTTGTAATCTCCTAATACAACTGATAAAGGAGGGGGATGGCAACGATTCGTGAATTTTACTCCCATATCCCCCTCAAACCTTTGTCTAGAGTGAGTTTCATCAAATAGGAATCAGAGAAAATTCAAAATCAAGTGCTGGAGGTTTTCGATTCAAATCGAGACTATAGCTTCCAAAACGATTGATATGCTTGGTAATATAAGGGCTTAATGCTCCAAGAATTTCTTTTTCAACCGTATTTCCTGCTTGAATATACTCTTGCAAAATTCGGCTAATCTCAAATACATTGTAGAAAATCAGGCAATTAGAGACTAAATGATTGTATTTGATGATTTTACGCTGCTCTTCTCGACTATTCTGCTGAATCATTCCTGCATTGCCAAAACCAACCCACTTAGTAAAGCCATTGAATGCCTCACTTTTATTCAAAGCTCCCTGAATGGTTTGACGCAACTCTTGACTACTAAGATATTCCATCAGAAAACCAGTTCTAATAGCCCTGCCTAATTCACTGAATGCTTGATATAGTCTGTTCTTACGGCTGTAAGTTCCCAACTTTCTCAAGATAGTCGAAGCCGTAAACTTACCTGCCTTGATAGACAAAATCACCCGCATCATATCGGGCAAATGGGTTTCAATCAGCTTCCAATCAATGACATCAGTAAACAACTCGTCAATATGGTCATATCGGACTTGTTTATCGGGACGGCATAAGGTTAAATCCTGCCAATTACGAATTCTCGGCATTAGTTTGATTCCCAACAAATAAGCTAAAGCAAACACGGGAGTGCTTTGACCTTGGGTATCAGCGTGAATTGTATCGGGTTGAATATCCGAAGAATTTTTCAGCAGTCCATCCAAGATATAGACTGCCTCCCAAACCCCACAGGGGATAAAGTGAGAAAACAAAGCGATATAGGTATCGCTGACATGATAGTAACCAATTCCTCCGTAACCACCATAGCGGATGTGATATTCAGCTAAAAGATTCTGCTCGTAAATATCCCACTTAGTCCCATCGGCAGAAACTCTTTTCCCTGACCCCCAAAACTTAGGCAGAGAGAAGCGATTATAGGCATTAATAATCCTGTAAATCGCCTTCTCCAGAGACGGCAAACCAATGTGACGCTGATTGACATAGGCTATCTGTTTGCGATCGAAGTTACTCAAAGAGTTGGCTGTTTGACTCGAACCCAGATTGCATCCATAACAAAAAGTAGCAGCTAAATATCTACTGACCGAATCTTGTATTTTAGAGTCATGTCCTGATAACAGACGGAAATATTGAGTCCAGTTGAGCCATAATTCAGTGTCAGTCAATATATCCAATAGATTGACTGGTTTAATGCGGTCTTCAATCAGGGATTCAATTTTGGCTAACTTTTTAGAATCCACTTTTTTCTTTGGTCGTTTGAGAACAGGTCTGCCTCGTTCTAAACGAACAGATTGGTTATTGGGAAAAGACTGGTCAGTGGTTTGAGTTATATCCAACAGCCAATTTCTGACATGAGCTACAAATGCCTTTGGTTCTGTGGGCAAATCGACCAACTTACCAAATTCATCGATATTAGCCTCATATTCCGTCCAAGAAATCTGTTGAGTTCGATAATCGGCAAAAGCGTCGCTATCCTCCACATACAAGTCTCCCGACTTTAATTCCCACATCACCTGGGAGAAAACGCACATTTCAAAGTATCTGCGATTGATAGTATCAGGATAAGATTTCTTAGTTTTCTGATTGGTGATTAACTGCCACCATTTTTGGGGAATCCAGTCTAAATCCAGCAATTTAACTATTTGGTCATCCTCTGTTTCAACAACATTCAGCCAATCCTTCCGACTCCCCTGATGGTTAATCAGAAACTGAATGCTTGCTTCAATCGATTTATCTTGAGTCGTCGAGCGTAATTTAACCTGCTTGAGAATCTGAAAAAGTATGGCTCGATGGGAACGGTAAAAACGCCAAAGAAAGGGATAGTAATTGTTTCCAGTGTAGGCTAGATGTGCTTCGCATTCTGTAAGTAGCTGGTCGGGATTTTCTCCCAAAGCTTTCTCTATTTCAGAAAACCTTTCTTGTACTTCGCCTTCAGTGGAATAGGCCACAATCACATCTCGGAAAGTGCCGATCAATCTGTCGGTTCGAGCCTGATATTCTTCCCGATATTTATCCAAGGCTTCTTTAGCTTTGACGTGGATTTTCTGCATCCGCCTGATAAACATGGTTGCTAAGTCATCTAAAGTACGTGCCGATTGAGTAGCTATCAAGGCAGTAGCTAGAGTATAGCGTTTGTTGGGTTCTAGCTCTTTCATTCTGGCTGCATCTAAACTCATTGCTTCTGTAGCAAAATGTTTGAGTTTAACGTTGGGAATATAGGATAAAGCATTTTGATAGGTATTAAGTTGAGATAGCCATTTCAACCGCCAGACTAATGCTTTGAGATTCTTCAAAATCGGTTTACCAGGATCTTGCTTTAGCTCCAGCCAGGGCGTTTTAGAATTGGGTTCGGTGGTAGTAAATAATGAATCTAATTGTTTGTAATTTTCATAGTTGAGGCTTTGTCTTACTTGTCGATAAAAGCTTCTATCTACAGTGACTCTAACTCTTTTAGCTGCTCTGACCAAAGTATTGAATACGGGAAGCTCGTAACGATGATGAACTAATTCTTCAATGGCGACATTGATGATGTCTGCCAAGTCATTTTTGGTTCTGGCAGCTTCTGCCATCGATTTAACAATCAATCTCCTAGCTTTAGCTTGATAGGGAGTGATAGAAAGATAGTCCCTAATTATAATTATGTGTCGCCATCGCGTTCCAGATGTGTCATAACTTTTGAGAACATCGGGAGGACAAGCTAATGCAGAACAGTTGGCAATATGTTTAACGATCGCATTGGAGATAGTCGTTGGAGCAACAAAATAGCCCAGTCTTTGAAAGGTTTTGAGTAATACTAAAAATCCTAGTTTGGTCGCCCCTTTTCTAGTGTGTTGACTGGCTAAATTTAACTCCTCAAGGGTGGGAGTGTAAATTTCTGTTAGCTCTTTTTCTCTGATTTGATTTTTTAGTCGCGGGTAAGCCGTTTCCGCTACAGTTGGCACGAGCGTTAATTTCCTTAAAAAACACAGCAATAGTCAGCATAATTGTTAATCGAGCCAAAAATTCTCAAATCTTGCAGGATTTAACCGAGTGTAACGAACAGTATGTTGAATATTACGATGTCCCAGGTAATCTTGAATTGCTCTGGTATCGTGACCTTGAGATGCTAAATAATAACCGCAGGCATGGCGCAGCTGATGAGAGTGAACGGGAAAAGGCAATTGTGCTAGCTTTCCAGCCCTAGAGATAATTTGACGTACCGAACGGGTCGAAAGTGGGGCTTTGCGCTCGGAAACAAAAATATATTGAGTATCGGGATAATTAATTTGTAGCTGTCTCAAAGCCCTTAATTCAAGAGAACGAAGGGGATGAACGCTGTCATGTCCGTGCTTAACTCGATGAATTGCTAGATAACCATTCTTGAAGTCTACGCTCGACCATTTGAGGGCTACTAATTCCGCACTCCGTAGTCCGTGACGAAACATCAGTAAAATAATTGTGGCATCTCTCGCTCCATGTCTTCCTACATGACGAGCAGCCGTCATTAATTCCTCTACTTCGTAAGGAAACAGATATTCTCTTTCGCCTGAATATGCTCGTTTAACTGGAGGATGGTTTGATGAAGATAACTTTGCCGAAAATGAACCTGTAGCAGTTGTTTGTAGCATAGGTCAAAACCTCATGCTTTCGTACCTATTTTCAGTATACATTGCCGAAATGAAGGTATTCTCGGCAATGTT
>CBDUCX010000426.1:0-4028 GCA_965365755.1 uncultured Pleurocapsa sp. | reverse complement strand
ACAAAACAAGCTAGAGCGATCGCCAATAAAATATTACCTGCTGATATTAGTTTTGATCTCGAAGGAGACTCAGCCAGATCTAAAAAGATTTTGGGAGAATTCGCCGTTACCCTAACTCTGGCGGTAATTTGTATGTTGGTCGTCCTCTATTTACCTTTTCGTCGTTGGCTAGAACCATTAGTAATTGGTTTATCTCTACCATTATCTATTGTGGGGGCAATGCTGGCATTACTCATCACCCAAAGCGACTTCGGTATGATTTCTCTAATTGGCTTAATTTTCTTACTGGGACTACTAGATAAAAACGCTATTTTACTGTTAGACTACGCCAACCAATTACGCCTATCGGGTATGAATCGCACAGAAGCCATCCTCAAAACTGGAGTTTTACGCCTACGCCCAATTGTCATGACTACCTTCTCGACTATCTTGGGAATGCTACCGATTGCTCTAGGTTGGGGAGCAGGTTCGGAATTACGGCAACCGATGGCAGTGGGAATTATCGGCGGTTTGATTACTTCTTCTCTACTGAGTTTGATTGTTGTTCCCGTACTCTACACCCTGTTGGAAGATAGTAATTGGCTTAAGCCACAGAAATAAATTACACAACATCATGAAGATTATTCCTTAAAAGTCGATTACAAAGCTTTGCGGTCTATCTTACCGTTGGGAGTGAGGGGGAAGGATGCTAAAGGAGTAATGGTGCCAGGAATCATATAGCTAGGGAGTTTAGCCTGCAACCATAAGCGGAGATCGGCGATCGCTTGGGCTGTCATTTCAGAGGCGGATTGAGGGACATAGTAAGCCAGTAAATTTTGTGATTGAGCAATAACCACCGCAGTTTGCACTGCCCAATGTTGGTTGAGTACAGCTTCGATTTCCCCTAATTCAATACGAAAACCTCTAATTTTTACTTGATTGTCTAATCTGCCCAAACATTCTAAATTGCCATCAGGCAAGCATTTTGCTAGATCGCCAGTTTTATACAATAAATTTGTTTTAGATTGTTGTGGCGAAAACGGATTGGGAATAAATCGTTCCCCAGTCAAATCGGGTCGATTTAAGTAACCTCTAGCTAATCCCGCCCCGCCGATATATAGTTCTCCTGGTGTACCTGGAGGAACTAATTGTAGCTGATCATCTAGGATATAAAGTTGCGTATTGGCGATCGCCTTGCCAATAGGTACGGTACGGCAATCGGTTGGTAGATCGCAGTTGTATTGATAAACAGCAGACCAAATTGTCGTTTCTGTAGGACCGTAAAGATTCCAAATTTCTTGACTTAAAGGAGCTAATTCCTCAGCCAAACTGGGAAACATCGCTTCTCCACCACACAATACTTTGAGATTTTTAGCTCCCTGCCAATTATTAGCCAACAGCATTTTCCAGGTAATAGGAGTTGCCTGCATGATAGTTACTTGATGTTTACTAATTTGCCGACTCAGTTGGTGGGCATCAATGGTAGCTCGGCGACTGGCTAAGACTAATTTGGCTCCTACGATCAAGGGTAAATAGATTTCTAAAGCAGCAATATCAAAAGAGATCGTGGTAACGGCAAGCAGGGTATCGCTGTCTGTAATTCCTGGTCGCTGTTGCATCGAGTAGAGAAAATTAGTTAGAGAACTATGCTCTATTGCTACTCCTTTAGGATTTCCTGTCGAACCTGAAGTATAGATAACGTAAGCTAAATCCTCTGGTTGAATCGCGATCGCTAAATTATCTGTTGAATAGGTATTGATCATCTTTTGTTCGCGATCAAGATAAATTACTGCTAATTTATCAGTTAATTTGGGAGCTAAATTTTTTTTCGTCAATAATATAGATACTCTGGCATCAGACAAAATATAGGCAATACGTTGATCAGGGTAAGCTGGATCTAAAGGGACATAAGCAGCTCCCGTTTTTAAGATTGCCAGTAGGCTAATAATCAATTCCTGAGTTCTGCCCAAACAAACTCCTACGAGGCTATGATTGCCCACTCCTTGAGAACGTAAATAATGAGCTAATTGATTAGCCTGGCTGTTAAGTTCTTGATAAGAAAAAATTTGTTGTCCGCTAATTAATGCCACTGAGTTTGGAGTCAGACCCACTTGCCGTTCGATTGCCCTGGAAACTACAGTAGTATCCTGAAGATTGACAACTGAAGTTTGATTACTAAATAATTTTTGGGGTTCTGCTTCTGTGCCCATAATAAATTTAAGTTTATTTCAGTAATATTAAATATTACTTTATAAATTGTAGTAATATGTACTCAAATTTTATAAAAAAATTGATAATAAAAGGATTATGACTATCGATACTCTTAATCGGAACTTTTATGAAAGGCAAAATATTGTTGCCGAATATACTTTTAGCGAAGATACTTCATTGTGGTCTGAAGAAAAAGTAATTTTTGAACAATATCAGCAACATATTCAAGACAAATCAGTACTGGACATTGGTTGTGGAGGAGGTAGAACTTCAGTTGCCCTCAAAAAATTCACTACAAATTATACTGGCATTGATTTTTCGGCAAAGATGATTGCATCTTGTCAAGAAAAGCATCCAGATTTACAGTTTTTTCACTGTGATGCTAGCGATATGTCCCAATTTGCCAGCGATAGTTTTGATTTTGCCATCTTTTCGTTTAATGGTATAGACTGCATGTCTCACCAAAAAAGAATCAAAACCTTACAAGAAATCTATCGAGTGATTAAACCTGGGGGAATTTTTGCCTTTTCCAGCCATAATTTAGACGACCGAAAAATTGTTACTGGATTTGATCGTTACGATCTCAAAAGTCCGAAGTCTATTTATCGCAATATTCGTAATATTATCAGTTATTTTAAAGTCCAAAAATATCAAGTATTTAGCGATACCTATCAAATTCTCAGCGATCCTCTGGCTGGTTTTGGGCATTTGACATACTACATCAAAATAAAAGATCAGGTTCAACAACTAGAAGCCCTGGGCTTTACTGAGATCAAGATTCTCAATGGTGAAGCTCAATTTATTGCGGCAGACGAACTCGATCAAGATAGCCACTGGTTTCATTATGTTTGTCAAAAGCCAGCATAAAAATACTCAGCAAATTCAATTTGAGCAACGATAATCAAGATACTCGATTCATCTTATCTAACAAGAGTTTGATCATTGGTGCATCATCGCTATTGGGAGCAACTTTAAGAAAATACGCCAGATCAATGATTGCCTCATCCCAACGATTTATTTGGTAATATAGCAAGCCGCGATCGCGAATTTGGGCGGCATTTTCGGGAAATATTTGCAGAATAGCACTCATAGTGGATAAAGCTTTATCTATTTCTCGACGATGTAAATAAATAAACTTTAAATTATTAAGCATTCTAGCAAGTATCTGCTTCTTGCTCACGGGTTCCAGCCAACTAGGATCTAATTGTAGTTGCTGCTGATAAGTTTCATTCAATCGTGCTTGACAGTCTTCGATAAAGAGGATTTCTCCTCGGTTGAAAGGATCAATAAAGAAGCCCACCCCTGCAAATTGAGGACGAATCAAGAAATGTCCTGGCATACCAATGCCCACCATCGGAAAATCTAGCCGTTGTGCGATCGCTAAATAGATTACAGATAGACTAATGGGAATCCCTAATTTACGCTCAATTACTTGATGCAAAAAACTATTATCGGGATCATAGTAGTTTTGTTGATTACCCTGAAAATTAAGCACCTCAAATAAATGATGGTTGATTGTCTTAACCACTTTTAAGGGATAACGCTCTGAAGTTAACTCCACCTCAATTGACTGGGCGATCGCCTTCAAGTCATTTAAGTATTTGGGAATATATAAATCAGGATATTCTGCCTGAGCAAAGTAAAGAGAAGCTTTAGCAAGATCAATCTGTTCATCTGGTTGATTGATTTCTTGATAAAAGTTATGCCATAGCAGTTGATTATCCATTAATCCGATTACTAGTTTTGGAGCTTTCTACTAATAATAGTTTTTTTGGGTAAATTTACCGAGTAGTTATTAAGTTTCAATAAGAGCTACAAATCAGTAAATCTAAACTGAA
>CBDUCX010000425.1:0-4034 GCA_965365755.1 uncultured Pleurocapsa sp. | reverse complement strand
TCGAGGTATCTGCCTTGAACATCAGCTGAATTAATTACAGAGGTAATTGCGTCTTGCATAGTTTTATTTCCTTATCTTACCGAGTCTTAAACTGTTTAACACTGATAAGTTAGTGTGTTTTTGAAAAAGTTTGTTACTAGTATGTGTTAGCAGCAGAGCGTAAACTACTACTGCAGACCACCGATTACGTAGTCAAAGTAGGAACCGGCTTCAGTACTGTCGTCAGAGGACATCATGGACGTAGCTACGCCTTTCATTTCCCGAACGCTTTGAGCTACCGCACCTACATCAGTACCTAAAGACTTGTACATTTCTTTAGCACCAACTAAACCAATTTCTTCAATTGGAGTTACATCACCAGCTACTACCCCATAAGTAATTAGACGTAGGTAATAGTCCATGTCACGTAAACAAGTTGCAGTCATTTCTTCACCATAAGCGTTACCGCCTGGAGAAACTACGTCAGGACGTTTTTGGAACAGCTGATCGCCAGCTTGCTTAACGATACGCTCCCGTGACTCAGTAAGAGTTTGGGCAATACGGAGACGACTTTCTCCAGTAGTTACAAAAGACTTGATTCTGTCTAATTCGCCAGGACTCAAATAGCGAGCCTCTGCATCTGCATTCACGATTGATTTCGTGACTATACTCATCGATGGATTCCTCCCAATACAATGAAATAAAGTTAATAAAAAAGCTATCTTCACAATCCGATAGCGCTAGTTAAAGAAGATCACCAGATTAAAAATCAACATCAGTAGCTCTATCGCCAATAATCATCGCTTAAACTATCTGAAGTAAATCTATTCAACTGAACTAGGTTTTGATAGTTAAACCAAAGTTTTCGCTGTTACTGGTCGAAATCTCCCCAAACTATAGATTACTCTGTTTTGCCACCTAGTTTCTAGACTTTTGCTACAAATTAATATTGCAACTTACTCAAACTAATATGGCGTAACCAGTTGACTCATTAATAAACCTTTACATAACGTAAACTCTACACAACAACATGTTGCTTTAATTACTCTATGCAAACTACCCTAAAAACCTTCAGAGCATGAAATTATGGCTCATTATGGTTAACTAATTTTCATGGGAGCGATCACCCAACTCAATTATAATCCGCCATTTTGTTGCAGTTAATTGCTCTTCCTTAACAGAATTTAATGTTTAATTCTGTTCTGCTGATAAAGTCTTGAGCTGCAAAAACTAGTAATCAATACCCAAAACAGGCGAATTCACTCTTAATAGGGAAGATTAGCCTGAATTAGCTAGAGGGAATTTTTCCCGATACTGATTACTAGAGCATACAGCTTGAATATCTCTAGGTTAGACGTTCAACTTGGTTGGCTCAAAGCTAGGAATAACAATGTCATCATTTTGCTTCGTCAACTGATTGTACAATTTCTCCGTGTTGGGGAAATTAGCTGCTGGCAGTGTGGGGAAACGACGGAAAGGAACGGTGTCTTCACCAAATACCTGGATGTATTCCATACTGTTAACCATTGCGCCGATAAAGGCTTTAAGACCTTGAGAAGCTAAAATCTTGTTGTACTTCTGGATTTCCCTTTGATTTAAAGGAGCTCGTCCTAAAAAGTGTTTAGTACCTAGCTCGATCGCTTTAGTATTGGGATAAGGAGTATAGAATTCCTTGAGATATAGCTCAGAACAACCCAAACCTTCAATAAACTCTTTGGTATTAATTTCGTTATTACTCAGACGGCTTTCTAAGACGGCAAATTGAGTTTGCACTACATAGGGGTCAATATCACGCTCAAATACTTGACGGTAAGCGGCTTTAATCGCGTTTTGAACTCCTACCTTATCAGCAGTGCTGGTAAGTTTAAACACCTTACTTTGCTGACGCTGTACCGTAACCCCTTGAGTCACTTTTTGTTTAACTTCGGGGGCAGTACGTAAAGTGCTAACCTGACCCAATTCCACAAAGCGAGGAGTTTCTGCCTTGACAACGTTGGCACCAATACCTTCTTCAATTGCCCCAGGACGAGCTTTACGTAGCTGTAAACCACCAGCGGTGAGGTAGCGTTCATAGGGAACAGTATCCTCTCCAAAGGACTGGGAATATTCATTACTATCAATTATGGCATCAACCAGAGCATAAAAGCCTTGTTTGGCGCAAATATCAAAGTATTTATTGATTTCTTGACGACCATAGGTAGGGCGACCTAGCAGACGACGGTGAATATATTCCACTGCCTTAACTACATACAAAGATGTCCAATATAGATTGCGGAAAGTATCAGATTTAGCCAATATTCTGACAAATTCCCGTACAGGAATATCACCATTCTCTAGCTTAATTTCTGCTACTTTTAGCTCTTGCCCTTGATAAACGTCTCGACCAAAAACTTGGCGATAACAAGCACGAATTACAGCTTGAGTGGAATTTTCCGAGAATTTAACTCCTCCTCCGTTACTAGCACCAGGCAGCTCATTGTTCAGGCGGAAGACTTTCGCTCCTAAAGTACCAGGATATTCACCTCTGGCACCAGGGTTGCTATTTTGGTTATTAATACCTGCACCACGATGAATCAATAGACGCTTGGTATCTTTGTTAAATGGTGCCGGACTAGTATTAGGACTACGGGTTTCTTTGGGGAAAATCGCCCCGAATTGAATCTCTAGAGGATCGTTACCCGAACCATATACATGCTGTTCTGGTAAAGGACGATTATAGCGAGCAAAGGTAGTGACAAACTGAGGTACTTTGCGGAAGGGTGCGCTGTAATTCAACAAGTCCTGCTGCATGCCCCAGTTGCGACATTCTTGAGCTTCTTGACCTAAACCTCTGAGATAGGGAACAGTTTCCTCGCCAAAATAGTCAGCATACTCTTGTGAATTAACCAAGGCATCGACCAAGCCAGCCAAACCTTTTTCCGAAACAATGGAAAAATAATCTTGAACTTCTTCGCGGGAGGAGGGCCCACGACCTAGAATATGACGGAATGCCAATTCTAAAGCGCGACTATTAATGAAGGGTTCAAAGAATTGCTTGCGATATAGCTCTGATTTACAGAGGCGACGGACAAACTCTTTCATCGAAATATCGCCATTTTTCACCTGGGATTCCAGATAAGAGATGGACTGACCATAAGCGCGAGTAATATCTCGTTCAAATATTTGTCTATATGCTGCCTTGATCACCGACTGTTTCTCTAAAGTAGATAAACCAGGCTTCATGACAAACTTTTGACGGTTCTCTGCTGCGTTAAAATAGCTCTGGGGTAACTGTAGTCCTTGGACATCGGAAGAAGGACGCTGACGCAACTTATCTGAAGGAGTAGCGGCTTTAAACTCAGAGATCGCAACATCAAAATATTGAGTGATAATTTCCGTTGCAGCTTGATCCTTGCGGAAATAATCTTTAGATGCCGCACGCATTTCTTGCAAGGCCACAATCGTTGCGGCACTACTGCAAGCTCGTTCAATAATTTCCCGCAGTCCCCGAATATTTACTACTAAGATATTGGGGTCACCAGCGACAATTGCATAGCTGATGTAACGTAAAAACCAAGCCATGTCTCGCAGAGACTTCTGCATATTAGCTGGCCCATACTGAGAAACATTAATGGGTCTAAATCCAGCAGGAACCGGCCCAGAACCCCCAGCAAATAGAGATTTAAATGCTCCTAAAAGTCCGCCACCACTTTGTTCTTCCTTTTTTTGTTCGACTACTAGTTCTTGAGGAACATTGGTGTTGCCCCCAGGAGTAGCTACTGCCATCTCTTCTACTTCTGGTGGCTTTTCCAAATAAGATATTGGAGAGCCACCTGTGAAAATGCGGTTTGCTGCCCGAGAGACAATAATATCCGCATTATTGGTTATGGTTTGAGCGATGTTTATACGTTGGGAACCCGATTTATAATATTCTGTTAATTCTTTGAGTTCGCCCTGTTCTAGATAGCGATCTTGCTGCTCTGCTTGCAAGATTGTCGATACCCCTACTGTTTGATAGAGTTGAGGACGGGCTAATGAACTGCCACCACTTGCCGTTACACTCATGTTTATTTTTA
>CBDUCX010000424.1:0-4039 GCA_965365755.1 uncultured Pleurocapsa sp. | reverse complement strand
TATCTTAGTTGATTGTTTTCTGAAGTAAAGGACGCAGTAGCAAGGGTGAAGCAGTGGAAGTTATGGCGAAAACTATAATCATACTGGTAAAAATTTGCGGTGATACTGCCCAATCTCCCAGTTGCCGCCCTCTTTCCAGAATTACCATTGCAATCTCAGCACGGGGAATCATGCTGATGCTGAGTAACAGGGCACTCCCTTTATCTGTGGCTATAACAGTGGGTAATCCTATCCCGATCAGCTTGCCCAAGACTGCCACAGTCAATAAAATCATCACCCAATAAAAACTGGTATTGAAAGATGTGATTTGTAACTGCAAGCCAATATAAATAAAGAAAAAGGGCACAAAAAAATCGTACAGCGTACTAAAGGAAGCATCAAAATTAACCGCATCAGGATCGTGGCAAAATGCTAGCCCAGCAAAAAATGCTCCTACCGCCACCGAAAACCCCATCAATCCTGCCAACGCAGCAATGATAAAAGCCATTCCTGCCACCATTAGCATGGGATCTGGTGCTGGTTCCAGTTGCTCAAACCAACGAGTCATGGGCTTTTCCAGGTAGCGGAATAAAATTAGACAACAAGCAGCAAAAAAAATCACTTTGAGTAAAAATGGGCTAATTGTCCTCATAAATACAGGCAGGATATTAGCTTCTATTTCGCCATTGAGAACTGGGATCATGGCAAAAAATAAGGACATCAAAATGATCGCTGCAATATCATCCATTTCCGCAATATCGATCAGTAATTCCCCATTATCCGTGTTTAAAGCTTGAGCTTCTTGCCAGACACTAACAGAAATGCCAACGCTGGTAGCCATCAAAGCAATACTAATGAAAAGGCTGGGAATAAGTTCTAGTTGGAGGATTTTTGAGGCGGCTAAAAAACCCAGGATGCCACTACAAAAGATGTCCCCCAACAAAATAAAGCTAGCACGAGGTAATTGGCGGATTAATCCCGCGAGATTACTTTCTAAACCAACTCGAAACAACAGGGAAATAATGCCCAACTCCCCCAAAAAGCCGTAAACTTCCCTGACTGATGGTGAGAGAAAATATATCTGGTTATTGATTGAGCTGGCAGTGACACCCAAGAGCAAATAGCCCACTAAAGGGGGAGCGCCAATTCTTTCTAAACCAGCTTTAATTAAAATACTGGCAATAATAGTTATTCCCACCAGTAAAACCAGAAATAAGAGCAAATTTTCTCCTTCAATCACCTTGGCTCTCCTTGGTAATCCAATACCAGCCATGGAAACAGCCCTAAGCTACCCCAATTATTCATAACATTTAACATTAACGTCCCAGAATATTTACTCTCAAGCTGAGTTCAGCTACGGGTCGAGTAATCGCTTTCGGGTACAAAAACAAAATATCAAAAATCTGTTAGTAGTTTTGCTTTTCTGAGCATAAATTTCAGTACGGTTTCTTCCTTAGTTGTAATATCAGTTTGACCTTCCATACCTAATTGCAAAGTACATTGGTTGTTTTCGGTTCCTAAAGTTAGACTCTCTGGGCTAATTGTTACCTTGTAAAATGCAGCCCCACCCTTGGAGTTAGGGGAGTTATTGCTTTGAGGACTAGTTGTATCAGGTGCCACCTTACTGACAACACCTTTTAAAGTGCCATAGTCGGGATAGGGACAAGCAGATATTTTAGTTTGTGTCTCTTGTCCTGGCTTAACTTTGCCAATCTCCTGGGCAGGGATTAAAGCTTCGACGGATAATGCTGTATTAGAGGGGGCAATACGAGCGATTTCTTGACCAGAAAATACGGTCTGACCTGGATTGCGTATTTTGAGTTGAAAGAGCACACCATCAGTGGATGCAGAGATCTTAGTTTGCTCACTGTCTTGTTCTAATTGTTCCAGCTCTTTACGATCGCGTTCTAGCTGCTTTTGAATTTCAATACGCTGTTGAACCAAGGCTTCTTGTTCTTGTTTGAGATTAGCGATGTTAGCTTTTCCTGTAGCTTGTTCTTGAGCAATATTTTCCGCAGCGATTTCTACTTCTGCATTACTCGGATTGACGGCAACACTAACATTGTCCAGTCTAGCTTGGGCAGCAGCGATCGCTTGATTACGTCTGGCAATTTCTTGTTTTTGTCTGTCAATTGCAGCTTGTCGTACTACAAGATCTTGCTCTCTTTGCTCAACGTCTAAGGTGACTTCCCCCAGTAAATTTTGCGAGATCGCTCCCGAGGCGGCAATTTCTTGATAGCGTTCTTTTTTCGCTTTGGCGGAGTTTAAGGCAGCTTGGGCGGATTTAAAATTAGCTTCGGCGGAGGTTAACTCTGTCTGTGCTTGAGCCAATTCCTCTTGGGCTAATCCCAAATTAGCTTGAGCCTCGCTTACTTGAGCGCTCGTACTAATTAATCTGTCTTGATATTCTCGACGACGCAGGTTGAGTTGAGATTTAGCTGCCGAGACTGTGCGGCTATTACGCTCAATTTCTGCTAACAAGCGATTTTGTTGGGCGGCAATTTGGGCTTCAATTTGCTTTAGTTGCAGATTTGCCTGCTGGATACCGATCTTTAATTGCTCGCTTCTGGTGTCTAGGCGAGAACGATCAAGTATGGCAATCACATCTCCCTTTTGCACCACTTGATTTTCTTCCGCACGTATCTCAGTGATTTTACCTTCCGTTGTGGCTTCGACGATCTTCAAGCCCGCAGCAGGACGTAGGCTGGATTGAGCCTTGACGTTAACATTATAAGGCGTAAAAGCAGATAGAGCGATCGCGATTCCCATCGAACCAGCTAAAAAGAGTCCCCCTAATTTAGTCCAACGACTCATGGGAGGCATGAAGTCATTTTCGTCTACTAATGCCAGGGCTTCCTCGGCAGGAACAATCTGATGTTCGTTATCAAGTAGAGATAAGGCGCTGGAAGTAAAATTTGGTTCGATCTCGCTATGGTCAGAATCAGGAGGTACGTATAGTGTGGTATTTTGTTGACTTAGAACAACATTGTGCCCCTCGGCGTTATTGTTATTGGGGGTAATTTCTTCGGCAGTAACTTTGATCTCAGTTGAAGATGCTCCTGTTTCACTGTCTGTTTCGGGAATGATTCTGACCTCTGTTGGCATTTGGGATGTTCCGCTCTCGGGTTGTGGCAAAGACTCCTTAACAGACTCCCTAGTTATATCCTGGACAATAGTAGTCTGGGATGACGATGGCTGTTCAGATCTGGCATCAAACTTGGCTGGGAATTTAAATCCGGCGATCGCTAGCCACCGTGGAATATCTCGATAACTCTCTACCGTTTTCGCTTCAATACCCACTAGATATTTGACACATTTATGCAAATTCCAAGTAATATTTACCAGTGATTGATGCATCCCCTGGGGTAAGACAATCGCTATTTGTTCGGGACTATAATCACATAGCAAACCGCGCAAAATAGTTTTTTGTAGCTCAGTAAGTTGTTTTTCGCCAAACAACTCTTGTTTCGCCGCTTCAATTTGCTCGTAAATTGCTGGTAAATCCCAGTTTTGTGCTGCTTGGGGAAACAGTTCTTCATCACGTTTAGGGTTAACAATAGTTGTATCCATAATCTTTTATTGAAAGCTATTTAAAGCCGCAAAAATTTTTGATGCTCTCCAGACTGGTAATTTAGCTGTTCTGGAGCACCTTGAAGCTGCACACGTCCTTCATCTAACATTACTACCCAGTCTGCACGCCTAATTATGGGAGGACGATGGCTAATCATAATAGTTGTCTGTGCTTGTCTGTGCTTGAGCATCGAGTCCAAAACTTGCACTTCACTTACGGGATCGAGAGCACCAGTAGATTCATCTAAAATCAGGATTGGCGGTCGATTCACTATTGCTCTTGCTAGAGCTAATCTTTGTCTTTGACCTCCAGAAAGATTTGAGCCAAATTCTCCAAGAATAGTTTGATATGTATCAGGCAATTTGGTAATAAAATCATCAGCACCAGTAATCTGACAAGCTCTAACAATCTGCTCAAAACTAAGGTGAGGATTCCCTAAGCGGAAGTTGTCCATAATGGAACGACTCCAAAAGTGAGCATCTTGAGGAA
>CBDUCX010000423.1:0-4041 GCA_965365755.1 uncultured Pleurocapsa sp. | reverse complement strand
CCCCAGAACCAGGCTTAAGAACGGGCGCCAAAGCACCATTGTTGAAACGGTTTTAACTGTCAGAGCACATTATTAATGTAAAGTAGATTTTGTTAAAAATGAAGGGCTCTCATCTTTCTAGCAATCGCTGCTCAGAGCTCATCCCACTTTGAGGGCGTTGCTCCCCCTGTTTCTTTCATACATAATGAGTGCCCCAATCGCGCTCTTTAGCGGCTTAAGACGGGACAAAAAGGGGAACTAGTTCATCGAACGGGAACCACCACTGACTTTTCTTTTTGTGACTGCCAACCTCAAAGCCCGTTCGGCTAAATTATTATCGCGCGGAATTTTTGGATGCTCCAAAAAATGCCACCATTGATCTGCTTTGAGCTTTAGATTACGTAATAGTTTCCCTGCTTCCAATACCTGCTTTTTCCCTCCATCGACTCAAAGTTTGTTTCACTTTGATTTTAAATTCTCTTGCCCAATCAAAGTAATCTGTATCGTTTTGAGTTTCTCGAATTACTCGATTTGTATTTTGGAGCAAATAGCCGAGGGCGATCGCACTATGGTCATACTAAATCCGCTTGGGCTTTGGTAGTGTTTAATTTCTTCATAAAAATCTTACTCAACAAATCAGAATCACTAATACTTGTTACTCGTTACTTATTACTCAATTTTTTAAGTAACCTAATACAAAACAGATTTATTGTCAGTTACCCAGAAAATAGTGATTCCTCCGCTGCTTTTGGAGTAAGATGGCATGCTGAATCAGTTAATTTTACTTATACCGAGTCACTGAAATAATCATGAAAATTTTTATTGCTACAGGAGAAGTTTCGGGGGACTTGCAAGGGGCGATGTTGATCAAGTCCTTGTATAAGATGGCTGCGGAAAATAAGATTGATCTAGAAATTGCTGGTTTAGGTGGCGATCGCATGAAGGAGGCTGGGGCAAAGATCTTGGCTGATACGGCAGTCATCGGCTCGATGGGATTTATTGAGGCAATACCGTTTATCCTGCCAACGATTAAAATTCAGAATTTAACCAAGAAATATATTAGGGCTAATGTTCCTGATGTTTTGGTGTTGATTGACTATCCTGCTTCTAATTTAGCTTTAGCTAGTTATGTAAAAAAGTATTTTCCGAATATAGCGATTGTTTACTATATTGCACCTCAAGATTGGGCTGTACCGATGTTAAATAATACACCTAAAATTGCCCAGGTGGTAGACAAGTTACTGGCGATTTTTCCTGAGGAAGCTAAGTATTTTAGTCACAGAAAGATTAACGCTACCTGGGTAGGACATCCCCTGCTTGATCGTATGGAACAAGCACCAGATAGAAATCAGGCAAGGCTCAATCTAGGTATTAAACCAGAAGAAAAGATTGTCACTCTTTTACCTGCTTCTCGCCAGCAAGAAATTAAGTATTTACTTCCTGTGATGTGTGAGGCTGCACAGCAGATTTATCAGCAAATTCCTGGGGTTAAGTTTCTAATTCCTGTCTCTTTGCCAGGTTATCGTGGGGCAATTACCGCCGCCGCAACCAAGTATCACTTACCAGCTCAAATTCTCGATGGTCATACACTTGAGGCGATCGCCTCTTCAGATCTCGCTCTTACTAAATCGGGAACCGTTAACCTAGAAATTGCTCTGCTCAATATCCCCCAGGTAGTTATTTATCGCATCCATCCCCTTACTGCCTGGATCGGCCGTAGAATTGGCTTTGAAGTGCCTTTAATGTCTCCGCCAAACTTAGTAGTTAACCACAAACTAGTACCTGAATTACAACAAGAAGAAGTAACCGCTGAAAACATTGCCGCCGAAGCCATAAAACTCTTATCTAGTAAAGCTAGCAGACAGAAAATTACCGCGGGCTATCGACAAATGCGATCGCTTTTGGGAGAAGTCGGAGTTTGCGATCGAGTTGCTCAAGAAATAATGGCGTTGGTGATTTAACGTATGACATACAAAGTATTTCTACTTCTAACTGATAGCTTGTTGAATTTAATATTTGCAGGATAGCTCAGGAAAATGTATCGAAGAGAGCGTGAAAGAAGCTTTAAACATTGTATTGTAGGAGGAAGTCACTTATCTATTCGGAACTACCAAGAAATTAAGGCATGACAGCTAAAAATGTTTTAGGTGGAGAGTTAAAAGTTTGCTGTACATCTCCCATGACAGGATTTTATCGCACTGGCAAATGTGATACGGGACCAGAAGATCGAGGAGTTCATATCGTATGTGCCGCAGTTACCGCCAAGTTTCTGGCGTTCAGCAAAGAGAAAGGCAATGATCTGAGTACTCCAGTGCCAATGTACAATTTTCCTGGCTTAAAACACGGAGACTGCTGGTGTTTATGCGCCTTGCGTTGGAAAGAAGCTCTCGATGCAGGTTTTGCACCGCCAATCAACCTAGAAGCTACTCACGAATCAATGCTTGATTTTATTCCCCTGGAGGTACTTAAGGAGCACTCGATAGATCTAATCAATTGACATACTCCTCGTACCTTCAGGTCGAGGATTCTAGGAAAAAGAGCGTAGCTTACGAACTAGGTTCTTCTTACGACTACTCTCCTACTAGACAAGAATTATTAGCGATCGCAGTTAGAGCTTATAACTAGTTGAAATTGAACCGATTTAAATTGATAAGTTTTTTTTACTTATTAGATTAAAAAATCTTACGGTTGAAATATTGCTTTTTTTACTGATTGCTCTATGATTATTACATAGACAAAAATCAATCTAAAAATAAATATGATAGTTTTAAGTCTATAAAATATCCAACAAGGTTAAAAGCCTGTGTAATTTGATGACGCACTGTATTTTATTGTTCTTGGGGTTAGTAACACTCTGGATCGGGATCAAAACTACTGATGAAGTTCATCGTTTAGCTTTAACTTCTGCTGCTGTTTTCCCTTTGAGTTGGGGCTATTTTTCCAGTCCACTTTGGTTTCAATTCCTGAGTGGAGTCTTGATACTGGGTGTCTACCAAATCTACATCTCTATACTTAAACTACTTCAGTAATCATCTTTTAATACATAGGATTTTTCCATTTGTCAGTATTAGAAACTTGAAACCTTTTAACATAACATCATGATACATTTAGCATCGATAGTTCCCAGAGGGTTAACCACAGATATTGTATTTTCATCTCCCTTGTTAGCAACCGAGCCTAATTCTGAAGCTGCGCCGATGGTTTTAGCGGCTGTTTTACTCAGTCTCGTCTTTATCTATCTAGCTAGCAAACTAGGAGGAGAACTGTCTAAATTAGTCGATTTACCCCCTGTTTTGGGTGAATTAGTTGCTGGTGTAGTAGTTGGGGTTTCGGCATTGCACCTATTGGTATTTCCCGAAACAGGTGCAACCGCTAGCGATTCAGTTGTGATGACAATTTTGCAGCAGATTGCTGGTTTAAATCCCGAAAATATGGGAGAAGTGTTTGCGACTCAAAGTGAAGTTATCTCTGTCTTAGCCGAACTTGGGGTAATCATCCTCTTATTTGAAATCGGTTTAGAATCGGATTTAAGAGAATTACAAAAAGTTGGTTCCAAAGCCGCAATAGTTGCAGTTGTGGGTGTTGTCGCTCCTTTTGTTGCTGGTACAGCAGGATTAATCTTGATCTTTAACATGCCAACTATTCCTGCGGTGTTTGCTGGTGCAGCATTGACGGCGACTAGTATTGGTATCACTTCCAAAGTGCTATCGGAGTTAGGACAACTTAAATCTACAGAAGGTCAAATTATTGTTGGAGCGGCAGTTATTGATGATGTTCTCGGTATCATTGTTTTAGCTGTAGTTGCCTCTTTAGCAAAAACTGGAGATGTCGATATTCTTAACTTAGTTTACTTAATTGTTAGTGCCACAGCTTTCCTATTAGGTTCGATATTTTTGGGTAAATTCTTTAATAAAGGCTTTGTGGCGATCGCTGAAAAGTTACAAACTAGAGGTAAGTTAGTTATTCCTGCTTTAATCTTTGCTTTCTCGATGGCGTTTTTAGCTAACGCAATTCATTTAGAAGCAATTTTGGGTGCTTTTGCGGCTGGGTTGGTATTGGATG
>CBDUCX010000422.1:0-4057 GCA_965365755.1 uncultured Pleurocapsa sp. | reverse complement strand
CATCCGCGACAGTATCAGCGATTATTAGAGGGGGTGCAGTTTGATGGGGAGGAAACAGAACGATTGCGCCGTCAGTCGGTATTGCGGACGGAAGTATTACCAGGGTTGACTAATACTGTGGTGAGGGAAGCGAAGAGTTCGGGTTTGTTACCAGAACAGTTAGAGGAATTGAGCCAGCATGCTCGTGACGAATATGGGATTCTCAATATTGCAGCAGGACTATATCAAGAATATCAACAGTCAATGCGATCGCAAGATCTCATAGATTATGACGATATGATCCTGGCAGCCTTGAAGGTTCTGGAATATACGCCGATGCGTCTGCTATGGCAGAATCAGGTTTACGGTGTGTTTGAAGACGAAGCCCAGGATTCTAGCCCGTTACAGGAAAAGTTGATCTCCATCTTGGCAGGTAATGCCGAACAGCCCAATTCTCCCAATTTAGTCAGGGTGGGCGATCCTAATCAGGCAATTAACTCCACCTTTACTCCCGCCGATCCGATTTACTTTAATTGGTTTTGTGAAACTTGTAAACAGCAAAATAGCTTAACCACAATGGATCAAGCAGGGCGTAGTAGCAAAATTATTATTGATAGTGCGAATTTCGTGGTGCATTGGGTTAACCAGCAGTGGTCAAAAAATAAGACCCCAGATGAACCAGTATCATTGCCTTTTCGCCCCCAGAATATTGTCACTGTTGATGCCGACGATCCCCAACCCGATGCCAATCCCCAACCAGAAGCTAGCGGGGTAGTTATCACCAACCCTGATGATGTCTATCAAACAGTAGAATTGATTGGTCAAAAAGCGATCGCTCTATTAGCAGCCCATCCCGAGAGAAATGCGGCGATTTTAGTGCGCGAGAATCGTCAGGGGCGGTTTTTAGCCGAAGAATTAGCTTACCTGCAAAGAGAACACAACATCAATATCTACGAAGTGGGGGAAAGCGAAAGATATTCCCAAATACCCGCCGAAATCCTCAAGTTACTTCAATTTCTTGATCGCCCCCATTCCCCTGATAATCTCAAGGCTGCTTTAGAAGTGCTACAACAGCGCAGCCTAATTCCCACCCAAGATTTGAATGCCTTGGCGACATCCCCCGAACAATTTCTCTATCCCACACCCTTACATCCTGGACATAAGCCGCAAGTCGAACAAGCCCGTCGCTACTGTGTTAATTTACTCCGCGCCCGTATGGAATTGCCCCACTATCAATTGATTCCTTTCCTGGGGATGACCCTCAAATACACTGGTTCAGAATTAGCTACGGTGCAAAAGCTATCGGAAAAAGTTAGCCAGCAAATCAGGGGGCGTAGTTCTCTTAAATCGGCAATCGAAACCCTCGAAGAGATTGTTAGTGCCGAAAACTTTGAAGGAGTCGAAGAGGATAATGGCGATCGCTATACCCGTGCTAACCAGTTAACTATCATTACGATGCATAAAGCCAAAGGATTAGATTGGGACTATGTATTCATTCCTTTTCTACATCAGGATATCTTGCCTGGTCAACCTTGGATACCCAATGCTGGTAAGTTTTTAGGTAGTTTTACCCTCTCAGAAGTTGCCCGCGCCCAAATTAGAGCTGTGGTTCACCATCAACATATAGCCCCAGATCAACCCCAAACTATCCCCCTCCCTATGGCTGCTTGGCAAGAAGCAGTTAAACTCAAGCAAGCCGAAGAATATCGTCTGCTATACGTAGCCATGACTAGAGCGAAACGTCTTCTGTGGATGTCCGCAGCAGAATTAGGGCCATTTCGCTGGAGTGTATTTCGTGGCGATCAACCCAATAGCCTACAACAAAAGAAACCCTGTCCTGTCTTACCTGCATTGGTTCGCTATCTCAGGACTGATTATGGTTAAGAGTTCGGAGTAGAGACAAGGCATGCCTTGTCTTTACGGAGTTCAGAGTATAATCGGAAACTAAAATCAAGGAAAACCGATGAGCGAGATCCTCTATGATGAAGTGCCGACTGTAGACTTGAAAGACTTTACCTCAAAAAAGTCCACTGATAAGCAAAACTTTGTGCAAACTCTGGGTAATGCCTTTAATAACATCGGTTTTGTGGCAGTCAAAAACCATGGTTTATCTGATGCCCTGACAGAAAGTCTTTATCAAGCAGTCAAAGATTTTTTTGCCCTGCCTGAAGCAACGAAACTAACCTATGAAATAAAAGACATTGGTGGACAGAGAGGCTATACTGCCAAAGGAAAAGAACATGCCAAAGGTAGAACCGTAGGAGACTTAAAAGAGTTTTATCATGTAGGACAACAACTAACTGAGGCGGAATTAACTCGTTTGGGATATCCGAAGAATATATTTCCCCCAGAAGTCCCCGAATTTGAAATTACGACAATAGCTGCCTATCGCACCCTCCAAGCAGCAGGAATCCAGATTCTACGAGCGATCGCACTTTATCTGGGACTAGATGAATTTTATTTTGACGCTCAAGTAAAATTAGGCAATAGTATTCTCCGTCCTATTCACTATTTCCCCATAGCTAACCCCCAGGATATCCCAGAAAATGCCGTACGGGCAGCGGCTCATGGTGATATTAACCTAATTACTTTATTAATGGGAGCTAGTGCTGAAGGACTACAAATCTTACGTCAAGATAGCAAATGGATTCCCGTCACTGCTTTCCCTGATCAAATAGTAGTCAACGTCGGTGATATGTTGGAGAGACTGACAAATAAAAAACTTAAATCAACTATTCATCGGGTAGTCAACCCCGCAGAAGGCTTGTGGAATACTCCGCGATACTCCATTCCTTTCTTTATGCATCCCATCTCAGAGATGGATCTTACCTGTTTACCTGCTTGTATAGACGAACAGAATCCTAAGCAGTTTAATAACATCACCGCAGGAGAATTTCTAACTCAACGCCTCCAGGAAATTGGACTAGTACTCTAGCAAGTTTGAATTGAGGGGTTGGGATCAGATAAGGGAGATAAGGGAGACAAGGAAGAAAATTTAATTATGCCATTCCTCAAAACAAAGTTGACGCTCTACTATAGCCGTACAAAGTTATGTTAGGACAAGTTTATTGGATTCAGGGTAAGTAATGAGTAATGAGTAATAAGTAATAAGTGTCCTAACCAAAATACGTAGTGCTATAGTTGCATAGTCAACTTTTTGGCAAAAGATTAGGAGGTTTGAAACTGAGGTCAAATAGTTGGACAATACTTAACGTATAACTCTAATAACCAAACTGCTCCATGTCCGATCTAGATATCTTAATTTCTCAGGTGCAACAAGAAGCACAACGAGAAGAATTTCCCTTAGATATTACAGTATATAATTCTGCTGATCTTGAACCGACAAAACCAATTCTTTATGCGGGAAACTTACAAAGCCCCTTGTGTTTTTTTGGTCGTGACTTAGGCAAGGACGAGGTTATTGCTCGTCAACCTTTAATTGGTGCTTCAGGGACTATGGTTCGGCAAGGTCTTTATTACGCTATTCATCAACAAAAAGCCCCCTCCAGAAAAGATTTAGACAATACCACTATTGCCAGAGTTTTACTCACAAATACTGTTCCCTATAAACCACCAGGAAACAAAGCTTATTTAATGAAGGTTAAAAAAAGATTTCGCCCTTTTTTAGAACAACTTTTTGTGTGTCACTGGCAAGGAGATCAAGTTATTACCTTGGGTACAGAAGCTTTTAAATGGTTTGCTCCCTATGGCGCTAAAGGAGAAGTCGATAGTTTTTTTCGTCGTGATGATCGTTTTGAACAACAATTAACGGTGAACATCACTACTCAAGATAATTTAGGCATGAGCCACACCAAAGCAATTACTTTGTTACCCTTACCTCACCCTTCTCCTCTTAACCAGAAATACTATGCAGCTTTTCCCAAAATGTTACAGAACAGATTGTCGCAAGTGGAATTCTAAAGCAGATTTTCCGACTCTATCTTATAAAAAATAGAAAAAGAGTGTACTAAGTAAGTAGGGCGAAATAAAATCAAATAGGTTAAGCAATATGAATCTGATTAAAGCTATTACAACTAACCACTAACCACTAACCACTAACAGTCTTAACAAGTTAATT
>CBDUCX010000421.1:0-4090 GCA_965365755.1 uncultured Pleurocapsa sp. | reverse complement strand
CTTGGTTTAATTGTTCAGATTTACTGTAGTTGATTAACTGGTTAGACCAATCTTGAAATGATGTAGTTTTGGGAGATAGCTTGATGGCTTCACCTTGACTAATCTGTTGATAAGCTTTCGCCAAATCTTCAAGTAAAATTCGCCAAGAAATTCCATCTACTGCTAAGTGATGAATTACTAAGAGTAATTTACTTGGCTGTTCATCTCCAAGATTAAAGAAGGCAGCTTTGACAATCTCTCCTGATTGTAAGTTCAGACTACTTTGCAGTTCTATATCTTTAGTATTAATTGCTGTTTGTTGGGCTTCTGGAGAAAGTTCTCTTAAATCGATAACCTCGAAGGGAAATATTTCTTTAATCCCTTCATTAATCTGTTTTATGCTTCCCTTTTCTGAAACATAACTCAACCGCAAGGCATCATGATGACTCAACAATTGCTGTAGAACTTGCTTTAATAATTCTGGATCTAACTTTGAAGATACCTCGATTAAAGCCGATTGATTGAAGTAATGAGGTTGGGGCAAATTTTGCTGGAAAAACCAATGCTGAATTGGAGTTAAAGGAACAATACCCGTGACAATCTCTTGGTTCGCTTTCGTTTTCTTAGTTGTACCGACAACGGTAGCTAATTCGGCAATAGTTTGATACTGAAAGAGTTGTTTCGGACTTAACTGTAATCCCATTTGACTTGCCCGAGAAATCATCTGAATACTAATAATTGAATCTCCCCCAAGTTCAAAGAAGTTATCATTAATACTGACTTGTTCTACTCTTAAGACTTCCGCCCAAATTTCTGCTAAACATTTTTCTGTATCATTTTGCGGCGCAACAAAACCATTATCTAAATGATGAGTCGTTTCGGGAATTGGCAGGGCACGATGGTCTACTTTGCCATTAGGAGTCATGGGAATTTTTTCTAGGAAAATAAAACCCCAGGGAACCATATAAGGAGGCAATTTCTGTTTTAGATGATGGCGAACAGACTCCATTGTTGCTGAACTTTGATTACCAATGAGGTAAGCAACTAATCGCTTATTACCAGGACTATCTTCTCGGGCAATTACCACCGCTTGAGTAATCGCTGCATGTTGATTTAAAACAGTTTCAATTTCCGTTAGTTCGATTCTGAATCCCCGAATCTTAACCTGATTATCAATGCGTCCTAAAAACTCTAAATTACCATCATTTTTATAGCGAACTAAATCCCCTGTTTTATATATTTTTCCTCCCGCTTTAAAAGGATTCTCGATAAATTTGGTTGCGGTTAATTCTGGTCGATTTAAATATCCTCTAGCTATTCCCAACCCCCCGATATGCAATTCCCCTGGCACTCCAACAGGAACAGGTTGCAAATATTGATCTAAGACATAAACTTGTACATTAGCGATCGCTTTACCAATAGGAATTTCTGCTCCCTCAATCGGAGTTTCTGGTAGATGATAAAGAGTACTAACTACCGTAGCTTCTGTGGGACCATAACTATTAACTAATTGAGGATAATTTCCCACATATTCCTGCCATGCTTTGACCTTTTCTGGTAATATTCTTTCTCCCCCTAAAATTATCAGTTTTAAAGAGGAAGGTAATGACAGTTTTGCAGCGACAATTTCAGTTACTAATAAATGCCAGTATGTAGTAGGCAAATCCCAAATTGTGACCTCTTGTCTCTCAGATTCCTGAATAAAAGCCGCGACAGATTTCATCATTGACTCTGTTCTTAGAACAAGAGTTCCCCCGCAAGTTAAACAGGGATAGATTTCTTCTGCCGCAGCATCAAAGTTAATCGAGGCAAACTGTAAAACTTTATCTTCTGGGGTAATTTGGTATTTTTCTCTAGCACTTTCGCTAAAGTTAATTAAAGATTGATGTTCAATTAATACCCCTTTAGGTTCCCCCGTAGATCCAGAGGTATAAATAACATAAGCGAGATTGTTATCCTCTATTAAAGCATTAAGGTTTTCGGTTGGTTGTTGAGCAATAATATCTGCTTGACTATCCAAACATACTTTTGTAAGTGACTGTTGATTAATTAAATTTGCCCATCTTTCTAAAGTAACAACAATAGAGAGTTGAGCATCATTAACCATATAGGATAATCTGTCTTCTGGATAAGCAGGATCTAAAGGAACATAAGCCCCACCTGCTTTCAGTATGCCTAATAATCCGACTAGCATATCTAAGGAACGTTCTAAACAAATTCCCACCAATTGATCAGGTTTAACTCCTAAAGTTTTCAGGTAATGAGCCAGTTGATTAGCACGTTCATTTAACTCTTGATAGGTAAGAGACTTATCTTCAAAAATTAGGGCGATCGCATCTGGATTTTGCTTAACTTGCTCTTCAAATAATTGATGAATTCCGACAACTTTTTGATACTCTGTTTCAGTATTATTCCATTCAACTAATAACCGATGTTTCTGTTGTTCTGTTAAGAGAGAATATTCCGATAATCTTTGATTAGGATGAGCTAAAATCCCTCGTAATAAAGTTTCATATTCCCCCGTCATTCTCTCGATAGTAGAATGATCAAACAGGTCGGTATTATATTCCCAAACTAGAGTTATTCCTTCAGTATCAATCCCCCTCGTTTCTGCGCTGGAATCACGTCCAACCCGTTGCTCAGAACGGGGAATAACCACAATATCCAAATCAAACTTAGCGGATTTATTATTAACAACCTCGTTTAGTTTAATAGTCAATCCAGGTAAATTCAAATCAGGTAACTGAGCATCATGGAAACTAAACATTACCTGAAATAAAGGGTTATAACTTAAGTTACGAACTGGTTTTAAAACTTCGACAACTTTATCAAAGGGTAAATCTTCATTAGCATTACCTTCTAGGGTGACTTGGCGCACCTGTGCCAATAGCTCTTTAAAAGTCGGATTTCCCGACACATCGGTACGTAGCACAATATTATTGACAATCATGCCAATTAAATTTTCTGTCTCCCGCAACCGTCGATTAGCAACCCCAGAACCCACACAGAGATCTTCTTGCCCTGTATAGCGATATACTTGGGTGACAAAGACCGCAAACATACTCATAAACAAGGTTACACCCTCTTGACGACCCAAGGTTCTGAGGTCATCACAAATATCTAAGGGAAGTTCCATCCGCAACATTCCCCCCTGATACGTTTGTTCTGCTGATCGTGGGCGATCATAGGGCATTTCCAATAGGGGAGGCATCCCAGTTAATTTCTGCTGCCAATAGTCTAGTTGTGTCTGTGCTTCCTCTGTTTTTACCCATTCTCGCTGCCAATGGGCAAAGTCCGCAAACTGTAATGATGGCTCCTTCAGAGAAGAAGGTTGCCCGTGAGAAAAAGCTTGATATAGAGTCCGTAACTCCTTTAAAAATAAATTAAATGACCAGCCATCATGTACCATGTGGTGTTCCACATGAACTAACTCCCATTCTTGCTCGCTTAATTTTAATAATGTCCAACGAATTAGGGGTAATTGAGCAATATCAAAAGGCTGCTGCACTATTTCATCAGTCAATCTGGCTACTTCTTGCTCTAGTTGAGCTTGAGGCACAGTTTGCAAGTCAATCACGGGTAATTTAACCTCATGTGGCGGGTGAATGACCTGTACCAGTTTACCTGCTACTGCGGGAAACGTAGTGCGGAATATTTCGTGACGACGGATAATTTCACTAAGACATTTTTCCAAAGTCGGAATATCTAAAGTTCCCTTAATGCTTAACCTCTCCTGAAATTGATAAGCAGTAGTAGACGGAGCTAATTGTTCGATAAAATAAACTCGTTCTTGGGCAAAGGAAACGGGTAAATAACCCTGTCGTGAAATAGGTTTAATGCTCGTAAAAGATGAAGATTTTTCCGATTGTTGTGCTTGGGAAATTACTGGACTTAAATCATTGATGTTGGGATTTTCCAGAAGCTCTTGAAAAGAAATTTCAGCTTGAAAAACATCTCGGACGCGGGACAAAATTTGCGTAGCAATCAGGGAATGTCCCCCCAACTGAAAAAAGTTATCATGGATGCCAATTTGTTCTAAGCCAAATACCTTACGCCAAATTTGAGCCAGCGCTTCTTCATGGTCGTTACGAGGAGCAACAAAGTCAGATTC
>CBDUCX010000420.1:0-4108 GCA_965365755.1 uncultured Pleurocapsa sp. | reverse complement strand
ACGAGGAATGGTCAACAGCTTGTGGCAATGCTGGTTTAAAAGTTGAACAGTGGCAGACAGGGGCGATGGGATTGCTTAATCCAAGGCAAATGATAGCTGATGAAGGCTGGTTAAGAACCGTCAAAATTGCCTGGAATGTTTTAACTAATCCTAATTTACGTCACAGGGTTCTAAATATGCGTCGTAATTTTCAAAAATATCGCCATGATATTGGTTACGTCGTTTTTATGTCGTCAGTTAGTGGTTAGTGGTTAATAGTTCTTTAACTAGACAAGGGACAAAGAATAAACCAGGAGAAAATCATGAGTAGTGCGATCGCATCATCGAACAATTCATTTACTGCTAATTTGCAGGATTTAATTGAATACCCCACCAGTGGCATTCTCAGCAAGGTGTTACTGAAGGATAAGAACAGTCAATACAGTTTGTTTTGTTTAGCAGCAGGTACGGAAATCGAAGAACACACCTCCACTCGTAACGCGGTAGTAACTATAGTGGAGGGAACAGGAAATCTCAATTTAGAAGGTAAAGATATAAAGCTCATACCAGGAGTATTTGTGTTTATGCCAGCAAATGCACCCCATGCCGTGGAAGCGAAAGAAAATTTGGCATTTATCTTGGCTCTTTCAGAACATTGTTAATTGTTAATGGTTGATTTTCCAACGAACGACTAACGACTAACAACTAACAACTAACGACTAACAACAAAGGAGAAATTATGTTTTGTGAACAATGCGAACAAACTGCTAGTGGAAATGGTTGTCATCAATGGGGTGCTTGCGGTAAAAGTCCTCAAGTAAATGCCGTCCAGGATCTACTAGTCTATTGCTTGCGGGGGATTGCCCCAGTAGTACTTCGGGCAAAAGAATTGGGCATCGATACTAGAGAATGCGATCGCTTTACCTGCGAATCTCTGTTTGCCACAATGACTAATGTAAACTTTGACCAGAAAAGGTTTACGGCTTATATTAAGAAAGCGATCGCTCTACGGGAAGAGTTAAAAACCCAAATCCAGCAAGCAACGGATACTCCTATTACTTGGTCTGATATATCCAGCTACGAACCAGATTACACTGAAAGTCTGTCGGAACAAGGACAAAATTATAATTTAGAGTTAATTGGTAAGTCGGGGACAAATGTCGATATCTTTTCCCTCAAACTCACTGCTCTCTATGGTATTAAGGGTGCTGCTTCCTATGCTTTCCATGCTTATGAATTGGGGCAAGAAGATGAAGCGGTATATCAATTTGTGCCACAGGTATTGGCTACTATCGACAGTCAAGATTTAAGTCTGGAGGATTGGGTTAATCTGGCTCTGGAGATCGGTAAAATTAACCTCAGAGCAATGGAATTAATCGACGCAGGGCATACAGGCACTTACGGTCATCCCGTCCCCACTCCCATACCCTTGAATGTCATCCCAGGTAAGGCGATTTTGGTTTCTGGTCATGATATTAAGCAGTTAGAAGCCATTCTTAAGCAGACTGTAGATACAGGAATTAATGTCTATACTCACGGGGAATTACTACCCGCTCATGGTTATCCCAAACTTAAAGAACAATATTCCCATTTCTATGGGCACTTTGGCACGGCTTGGCAAAACCAAACCAAAGACTTTGGTAAGTTCCCTGGGGCAATTGTTGTCACTACTAACTGCCTCATGCCTCCCCACGAACATTATGACGAAAAACTATTTACTTTAGGGCCTGTGGGTTATGCAGGTTTAAATTATCTCTCTGCTGATGCCGATGGCAAGGTAGACTTTACTCCAGTCATTCAAAAAGCTCAAGAATTACCAGGATTTACCGCAGAATCAGAATATCGTCAGGTAACTACAGGGTTTGCCCGTAATGCCGTTTTAGGAGTCAGCGATCGCTTAATCGATCTAATTAAGCAAGGTAAAATTCGTCACTTCTTCCTCGTCGGTGGTTGCGATGGTGCCAAACCAGACCGCAATTACTATGCTGAATTTGTCGATCAAGTACCTGAAGATTGCCTGGTGCTAACCCTTGCTTGCGGTAAATTCCGCTTTTTTGACAAGGAAATGGGGGATATTGAGGGAATTCCTCGTTTACTAGATGTGGGGCAGTGTAATGATGCTTATTCCGCAATTCAAATCGCTGTGGCTCTAGCTAATGCCTTTGAGGTAGGAGTCAATGATATACCTCTATCCATGATTATCTCCTGGTACGAACAAAAAGCGGTAGCTGTTTTACTCACCCTACTGCATTTAGGAATTAAAAATATTCGCCTTGGCCCCACAATTCCCGCCTTCCTCTCGGCGAATGTCTTACAACTCCTGTCAGACAAATATAATCTACAACCCATTACTACTCCCGAAGCAGATTTAGCTGCTTGTTTGGGATAGATTTATTCTCAAAATTAAACTAAGGCGATCGCTAATTGTCTCGTCTTACTTGTCAAGGCGATCGCCTGTAATTCTCTTTTAAACAAGTGCGATTAAACTAAGTTTACGCTTCACGATCGCGTTCAATTAAACTATCAACTTTATTTTCAATTGCCATTAATCGGCGCAAAACCGTTGGTCGATCCTCATCTATACTCGCTAACATCTTGTTTTGAGATTCTTCAATACTCGTCAACTTGATGGCTACATCTTCCAACCGATTCATTCGTTCTTCTGCGACGCGCATTCGTTCTTCTGCTGCACGCATCCTCTCATCATGTTCCAGCTTATCTGTAGCTCTTTGCTCTAACATGGCTTGAACGGTACGTTCTATAGCTAACATTCTTCGGTTGTCTGATTCTTGCTGGAGAATCATTCGTCCTAGTCTAATTTCGTTTTGCTCGAATAGCTTTTCAATTCTATCTAAGCGATCATTATTATTTCCGTTAGGGTTAGTCATTGGTATAATCTTAATAGGTTTTATACTCAAGGAAGCTTCACAGATGTCCAGTCAGGAGGCTTCCTTTTTGATTTTATTATCACACTACAACACAGCTATTGAGCAATTCTTATATACTCTAGATACTTCCAAAGTTATCTTTAAAGGTTTTCTATTAATAAATCTAAATGTTTCCTTTCATGAGTAGCCATCAAAGATAAGCGGATGCGACTAGTGGGCACAGTAGGGGGTCGAATGGCGGGAGCAAAAATACCAGCATTGATAAGCTGCTGGGCTTTGTTTAGGGCTGCTTCGGGAGTATCGAGATTTATACAAAGAATTGGTGATTCAGTCGGTAATAATGCTAAATTTTCTAGCTGTTGTTTAAGATAATCAATATTTTGCCACAGTTGATTCCTTCTAGTAGGCTCTTGTTTAACTATTTCTATGGCTTTAGTAGCTGCTGCGGTATCGGCAGGAGATAAGGCGGTGGTGTAAATCCAGCTTGCTGCCCGATTGCGTAAAAAGTCAATTAATTCGGCGCTACCTGCAACGTATCCTCCTAAACTACCTAAAGCCTTACTGAGAGTCCCGATTTGAATCAATTCTTTGCCAGTACAGTCAAAGTGCTCCACACATCCCGCACCAGTCATACCCATAACCCCTGTAGCGTGGGCTTCGTCTACCAATAGCATACATGCAAACTCTTCAGCGATCGCCATTAATTCGGGCAAAGGACATAAATCGCCATCCATACTAAAGACGCTATCGGTAGTAATTAGACAACGACGATATAAGCTACGGTTCGTGGTTAATTTGGCTCTTAAGTCGGCAAGATTATTATGTAGATAATCAATTGTCTTGGCACCACTCAGTATTGCTCCTTTCTTGAGACTAGAGTGATTATATTGATCGCCTAAGATTAAATCTCTTTGTCCAACTAAAGCCGATACCGTCCCCAAATTTGCTAAGTAACCCGAACTAAATACTAAAGCATCCTCTGTTTGTTTTAAAGATGCGATCGCATTTTCTAATTCTTGATGTAATTCTTTATGTCCACTGAGCAACCGTGAACCAGTACTACCTGTACCATAAGCTTTAGTAGCAGCAACCGCAGCCTCAATTAATCTGGGATCTCCTGCCAGACCTAAATAATCGTTACTAGCAAAATTAATTACAGGTTTACCTGATAATTCTACTACTGCCCCTGGCTTCCCGGCGATCGCTTTCACCGAGCGATACCAATTGGCACGATGAATCGT
>CBDUCX010000419.1:0-4114 GCA_965365755.1 uncultured Pleurocapsa sp. | reverse complement strand
ATTACTCATTACTCATTACTCATTACTTATTACTTACCCTGAATCCAATAAACTTGTCCTAACATAACTTTGTACGGCTATAGTTGCTCTATTTGCCGATCTATTTCTTCAACTAATCCTATTTGGTCGATAAACAGGATTTAAAATAGTTATTGAATAATTGGATCTTGAGCGTAATTTAAACGTATTTGTTCTAGCTGTCTAATTTTGGCGATCGCAGTTTGAATTTCTTGATAGTAGTATTCCATTAGCTGGAGATCTGTAGCAGGATTGAGATTTTCTAGTTGCTGGGAACAGTAGATTTGGCGTTTTTGATAGTTTACCTGTTCTAAAGAGGCGATCGCTTCGGCGATGCGAACTTCTGCCCGAAAGACATCTTCTTTGGTTTTTTCGTCTAAATAAAACAGCTTAGTTACAGCCCGCATATTTTCAGGAAAATTGGGACTAAGATTGTGTAGTTCACTCAATAAGGGATTGCGATCGCTCATGGAGGGAGCGGGGATCTTGTTCTCTACTTGGATAATTTGTTGCCAGAGAAACCGATGAGCAGCAATGTTAAACAGCAAATCTTTTGCTTCTAGCTGTTCGACAATCTCGTTTCGATATCGGTGATGGTGAATATAGATGCGTAGCAAGAGAGCTTCTGCCTGTTCTAATAGTTCGCTTTCGGGATCAGTAGCAATGATCAATGCTGGTTGAGTAACAGACTTGTGTTGTTTCTGAGAATAGTTATCTTGATATCTAGGGCGAACAGATTTTATTTGGGATTTAAGGGTAGCTAAATTTTGTAAGACTAATCGAGCATCCCCTAAACTCAACAATTCAGCACAGTGGGTCAGATAATGATTGCGTTGGTTAGCATCCTGTAGCTTATTGAGCAGTTTAATCATCCCTGCTGCCACCTGTTGAAACTCGTCCGCAGCTTTCAGATTTTTATCTGCTAATAAACGATTAATCAGCCAGTCGAGCCATAAAGGAGCATTTTCTAATGCCTGATAGTAAATTATGACACCATCCTCATGGCTTTTAATAAATTCATCGGCATCTTTGCCATCGGGAAGATTCAGAATCCGTAGTTGCACCACCCCACCATATACCAGATCCTCCACCTCTTTAATCGCTCTTTCCGTCGCCTTATTCCCGGCATTATCGGCATCAAAATTAAGAATTACCTGCTTAGAAGGAGTAAACCGTAATAACTGCTTGAGCTGACTTTGAGTAAAGGCTGTCCCCAAAGAAGCCACAGCATTGCCAATTCCTGCTTCATGGAGAGCGATCGCATCAAAGTAACCTTCTACCACTACCGCACAATCTGCCTGGCTAATATTACTACGAGCTTTATCTAGAGCAAACAGGGTTTTACTTTTATCAAATAAAGGAGTTTCAGGAGAGTTGAGATATTTCGGCTGATCTTCGTCTCTGAGGCTACGACTGCCAAAACCAATAATTCTCCCCTGGAGATCCATGATGGGAATCATCAGGCGATCGCGAAATACGTCATAATATCCACTACCTGTTTTTCTTGGTTTGATTAATCCCGCTTGTTCCACTAAATTCACAGGATAACGTTTCTGCTCGATTAAGTACCTGTAAAGGGTTTCCCATCCCCCAGGGGCATAGCCAAGCTGAAAACTACTAATAGTCGTCTCCTCGATGTTTCTTTGCCCACGGAGATAAGTTAACGCCCCTTCTCCCTGAGACTGATGGAGAGCATGCTGGAAAAAACTGGAGGCGATCGCCAAAATTTCGTATAGCTGTTCTTTGAGAGTAAGCTGGCGCTGAATTTCTTGTCTTTGTTCTGGTTCAACAGTTTTAATCTCTACTTGGTAACGGCGAGCCAAATCGAGAACTACTTCGGCAAAAGACTGCTTGCCAATTTCCATCAGAAACTTATAGGCATTTCCCCCTGCACTACAACCAAAGCAATAATATACCTGCTTATCCTGACTCACGCTAAAGCTTGGTGTCTTCTCGTTATGGAAAGGACATAAACCTAAAAAGTCTTTGCCTCGCTTACGTAAGACGATATGCTCTGAGATAATGTCAACAATATCAACTCGTTGCTGTACTTCTTCGATGGTATCTGGATGCAGACGGGGAACTTTCACTCTAATTAACTTCGTTTCAGGTTAAGAATAGGACACTTATTACTTATTACTTATTACTCAAGACTCAGCAAGTCCTTTAGTCAAGCAAATTTATAATTCACCCTAGGCATACAATATATTTTATAATCAGGTTCTCTAAATCATTCTTTAATCATATGAGCGATCGCAATTCTTTCATCCGTTCTGATTTAGCCCAACTAGCAGCCTATACACCCCACCCAGGAGGAGAAACTGCCGCTATTGTTGATCGCCTAGATACCAACGAAAGTCCCTTAGATCTACCCGCAGAAATTAAGTCTAAGCTGGCATGGTTATATCAACAAGAGTTAGAAGCTAATCGCTACCCCGATGGTAGTCATCAGCAACTGAAAAAAGCGATCGCTGAATATGTATCTGAGTCTGCTAATCAGAGTATTAACCTGACTACCGCTAATATTTCTGTCGGTAATGGTTCAGATGAACTAATCCGTTCTCTCTTAATTGCCACCTGCTTAGGAGGAGAAGGATCAATCTTAGTGGCGACTCCCACTTTTTCCATGTATGGCATTCTCGCTCGCACTTTAGGTATTCCCGTTGTCACCATTGACCGACAAGAAGATTTTGCTTTAGATTTAGAACTTGCTCAAGAAGCGATCGAACAAACCGATCAACCTCCAATTCGTGTTGTCTTTGTGGTACATCCCAATTCCCCCACAGCAAATGCCCTGAAAACTGAAGAATTAAATTGGCTGAGAAGCTTACCCGAAAATATTTTGGTAGTGGTAGATGAAGCCTATTTCGAGTTTAGCCAAACATCCGCCGTGGCTGAAATAGCCCAACGTCCCAACTGGATTGTGTTACGCACCTTTTCCAAAGCATTCCGCCTAGCAGCTCATCGTGTGGGATATGCGATCGCCCAGCCTGATTTAATTAACGTCTTAGAAAAAGTCCGTCTCCCCTATAATCTCCCTAGCTTTTCCCAGATAGCAGCCAAGATAGCCCTAGAGCAACGTCAGTCACTATTCCCACTAGTCAGCCAAACCATCGCCGAAAGAGAGCGAATTTATCCCATTCTGCAAGCAAATAGTAAGCTTAAGGTGTGGCAAAGCCAGGCAAACTTTTTTTACCTCCGTTTACAAGATGCGAGCCAGGATAACCCAGAGGATGTCTTAGCCAACATCACCAAGCAGCTTAAAGCAGCAGGAACCCTAATTCGTCATACAGGAGGCGGTTTACGCATTACTATCGGTACTCCTGAAGAAAATAACCGCACCCTAACAAGATTAGCTGCTATTGATACGCAACTCAATTTTTAGCCTAGTTTTTGTTTTAAGATAAATTTGAATGAGATTTTACGAGTAAAATTTGGTTATGGTCAAAACTGCCTCTACGATGTTGCCCTTGGGTACTGCTGCACCAGAATTTCACCTCCCCGATGTGGTGTCAGGTAAGACTATTTCTTTAGCTACCTTCAGTGATAGTAAAGCTTTACTAATAATGTTTATCTGTCAGCATTGTCCTTTTGTGAAGCACGTTCAATTAGAACTCGCTAAAATCGCTCAAGACTATAGTGAGCAGCCTCTTGGTATTGTGGCAATTAGTGCTAACGATGTGGCGAATTATCCCGATGATTCTCCTGCAAAGCTGAAACAGATGGCGGAAAAATTGAACTTTAATTTTCCTGTGTGTTATGACGAAAGCCAATCAGTAAGTAAATCATATACTGCTGCCTGTACTCCCGATTTCTTTTTGTTTGATAGTGGGAAAAAGCTCGCTTATCGTGGTCAACTCGATGATAGTCGTCCTAGTAATGATGTTCCTGTCACTGGTAAAGATCTGCGTCGGGCAATAGATGCTGTCTTACAGGAGGGCGAGATAGACTTTGAACAGAAGCCCAGTATTGGCTGCAATATCAAGTGGAAACCTGGAAATGAGCCAGAGTACTTTGGTTAGAGAATTGAGCTAGAATTAGCGATCACTCTTAAGTTGTTTCAGGCTGCACGTAGGCGATCGCTTTATTAGTATAT
>CBDUCX010000418.1:0-4118 GCA_965365755.1 uncultured Pleurocapsa sp. | reverse complement strand
TGGCAATCACTTTATGGTTTAACAACTTCATTGCCCCTGTCGCCACTTATCAGGCAGCAGCAACTCTCAACGAAGCATTAGGCAAAACCAGAGCAGACTTTGAAACTCAGAATATCCTCTTGCCTGAATATGCAGATATCGAAACCAAAGAGGGCGATACCAAAGAAGTGTTGACTCGCATCTTTTATGCTGAAGAATTTGACGGTGAACGGATGAAAAAGTTGACCGTATTAGACCGCTCTCGCGGCTCTGTCAGTCAAATCGTCGTCGCACGTTCAGCCCAATGGAATGTCTTAGAAAACATCTGGGATTTCTATAACGGCACTATCTATCTCGTGGGTAATGATGGTAGCTACAGCAATATTGTGCGCTTCCAACATCAACAGCTAGCACTCCCACAAACAGCCCTGGATATTACCAAAAAAGGTAAAAAAACCAAGGAAATGACTATTTTCGAGGCACGAGAATATTTAGAAATTATCAAACAGGGTGCTGACGAATCCAGGGTTCGTAAATGGCAGGTACGGATACAAGAAAAAATTTCTATCCCCTTTGCCTGCCTAGTCTTTGCCGTAATTGGCGCAGTTTTGGGCATTCGACCCCAAGACTCTGGTAAGGCGACTAGTTTTGGCATCTGTATCGGACTGATCTTCGGCTATTATTTATTGTCCTTTATCTCTCAATCTCTAGGCATTTCAGGCGCTCTCCCCCCTTGGCTAGCAGCCTGGCTGCCGAATTTTTTAGGCTTAGGTGCAGCAGGTGGTTTGTTGACTAAAGCGACGGATTAATAGTACTAATTCCTGGTTGGTATAGGCTAATTAATACTTAAGTAGGTAGTAGGTAGTAGGTAGATAGAAAGCATGAGCTGATTTAAACCATGTTAAGAAAAATCTGGTTTAGGTAATGCTTGGTTATACATGAAATAACATTGATTAAAGAATTAGTTAGTTAGAAAGTAGACGAAGGCGTGTCGCAAAATCCTAGATTTAACTGGCAGACTTTTTTCCTGAAATGGTTTCCCACTGGTTTTGGTACTGCTATTACTGCTAAGTTTTTTTGGTTAGATGACAAACTGACTGAAGCGGTAATCTCTTTGGGAGCAACAGTTATCTATCCAATGTTTACCAGTCTGGTAGAAGGGTTTGTTAGAGGTGTCAAAAAAAAAGCTGATGAAAAAGGTCAGGCTTTTGGGGAGGCTTTTGTAGAATTCATTTTGGCAGATTTGCCCCAAAAGTTGCAGTGGAAGTTATCAAGATTTGAGAAGCGTTATTGTCAGAGTCTGATCGATTACCATCGAGATTTGAAGATAGAAGGCTTTAAAATTGGCTTACCTGTTCTTGATTTAGAAGATGTTTTTATTCCTCTCAAGTTGGTTTCAGAAATTCCCGAAAACACCGCTAAAGAAATTATTACTAACCGCCAAATATTAGATCAACAAGAACAGAATATATGGAGTTTTTTGGCACAAAGTTCGCAAATTTCTAGCTTTCGAGATATCGCTATTCTGGCACCCCCTGGCTATGGAAAAACAACGCTATTACAGTATATAACCTTGATTTATGCTAAAAAATTGTACCATAGATATCAAGCTCCTTATTTTATTCCAATTCTGCTATTTTTGCGGGATTTGCGCGGGGATATCTTGCAAGAACAATCTCCAAATTTACCAGAATTAATTACAAATACAGTAAAAAATCAACCAGCTTTTGCTGAACTAAAGCCACCACCTCAATGGTTTGCAAGACAGCTTAAACAGGGCAAATGTTTGGTGATGTTAGATGGACTGGATGAAGTAGCTAATGAAGAAGAGCGCATTCAAGTTAGTAAGTGGATTAATCAGCAAATGCTTAGATATAAATCTGCAATTTTTCTGCTTACTTCCCGTCCCTATGGTTATGACAGTAATCTTTTCGGAAAAGTTGGCATTGTTTTAGAGGTTAAATCGTTCAACTTAGACCAGATTAAAAAATTTATTCACAAGTGGTATCAGCAGACAGAAATTAGATTTCGAGGAGGAAGAAACGATCCTGCGGTTATCGCTACGGCTAAAGATAATGCTCAAGATTTAATTGAGCGGATAGTTAATAGTCCTCCATTACGAGTCCTGGCAACTAACCCGTTGTTAGTAACCATGATTGCCACAGTTCATTATTCTGGTGCTGCATTACCAAGACGTAGGGTTGAACTTTATGCAAAAATCTGTGATGTCTTGTTAGGAGGTCGCTTAACTGCTAAAAAACTGCAAACTAGTTTGACAGTAGGACAGAGAAAGTCTGTCTTACAAGTTCTGGCATTAAAGTTAATGCAAAGGGAAACTCGTAGCTTTAAGCAAGCAGAGTTGGGAGAACTAATCGATCATCAATTGGCGACAGTAGATCAGAATCTAACCCCAGAATCATTCCTGGAAGAAATCAAAGATGTCTGTGGTTTACTGGTAGAAAAACAGATCGGTATTTATGAATTTGCTCATTTAAGTTTTCAAGAATATTTAGCAGCAGCGCAGATCAAGAAAACACAACAAGAAACTATTTTAATTGATAATTTTAATAATCCTTGGTGGGCGGAAACTATCCGTCTCTACTCATCTCAAGGGGACGCAACTAGACTGATTGAACAGGCTTTAAGCAATGGAGATGTCTATTCATTGACCTTAGCCTATGACTGCTTAGAAGAAGGCTTAGAAATCGACCCTAATGTGAGAAAGAGGCTGGAAGATATTCTGGAAAGAGGATTAGAATCAGAAGATCAGACAATTTTCAAGATCGCAGCAGAAGTTAAATTATCGCGGAGACTAAGAAATTTATTAGTCATTGATGATGATCGCAGTATTGACCAGAGTTTTATTACCTGTGCTGAATATCAACTGTTTGTTAACGAATGGCTCAATTCAGGAGAACGCTTTCAACCTGAAACTGCCACAAGACCGATTACTAGCATTAGTTACCAAAATGCCCTTAAGTTCTGTGTTTGGCTAAGTTCAAAAGCTTGTTCCTTAGCTTTGGAGAATGAAGCTGGTGAAGAAGAGTATTACTATCGAACGCCAACTGCAACTGAAGTTCAAAATTACCCTGTCAAGGAAGATTCACAATATGGATGCTGGAATATTGGAGAAGGCAATAGTGAAGAAAAAAGAGCTATCCGATTAGTTAAAACTCAAATTCCTTCTCTGTTTGACTTTAATGTTATTACTGTTAATGCTCAAGGAAAAGAAATTAAACAAGAACACTGTTGCGCTCAATATATAACTGAGAATTTAAGCAATAGTATCAAACTGGATATGGTTTATATCCCTGGGGGAACTTTTATGATGGGTTCTCCAGAAGGTGAAGGGCGCAGTGACGAAAAACCACAACATGAGGTGACAGTCTCGTCTTTCTTGATGGGCAAATATCCCATTACTCAGGCACAGTATCAACAAGTGATGAGTAAAAATCCTTCCTATTTCAAAGGTGATGATCGTCCCGTAGAGAGAGTCTCTTGGAATGATGCAGTAGAGTTCTGCCAAAGATTATCAAAACAGACAGGAACAGAATATCGACTACCGACCGAAGCGGAATGGGAATATGCCTGTCGGGCGGGAACAACTACCCCATATCATTTTGGTGAAACTATTACAGATAAGCTAGTCAATTACGGCAGAAATGTGGGTGAAACCACGTCGGTGGGGAAATTTTCTCCTAATGCCTTTGGTTTATACGATATGCACGGAAATGTCTGGGAATGGTGTCAAGATGACTGGCATGAAAACTATCAAGATGCGCCAAATGATGGTACTGTATGGGTTTCAGGCAAAAGTAGTACAAAAGTAATTTGCGGTGGCTCTTGGATCTACATTCCTAACTACTGCCGTTCAGCGACTCGCAACACCAATACGCGCGATGACCGTTACGACAATATCGGTTTCCGTGTTGTGTGTGTCGTTCCCAGGACTACATAGCCCTCTGCTCTTTTCCCCTTTTGCCCTTTTTTTTAGAATTTTTTGCATTTTATACTACATAAATACTACTAAAATATCAATCAGAAGTTTTAACTATGAAACAAACAAATCTTCCTATTGATTTATCTCCAGAAGAAATTCAACAATTTTGTCAACGTTACTCAATCCGCAAGTTATCTTT
>CBDUCX010000417.1:0-4125 GCA_965365755.1 uncultured Pleurocapsa sp. | reverse complement strand
TTAAATCTATCTTCCTAACCTATTAGGAATCCCCTCACAGCCACCTGGTACAGTCGATCGCGACTTGTCGCCACACCAAGAACATAGATAATAACGCTGTTCTTCACTAATGCGTTTAACTCCCGAAAGATTAGCTTTTTCCACCACGACTCCAGTATGCTTCCCTGTCTCATAATCTGGTGGGGCGGTAATACTACGAGGAGTGGCGGTTTCGACTGCACCGTAAAATAAACGAGTTCCTTTGAGATCTGCCCCCGCTAAATTAGCTTCATACAGAACAGTACGGGCAAGATTAGCTTTTACTAAGTCACAATGGCTCATATTAGCTCTTACCATGTTGGCTTCGCTTAAGTCTGTCCAACGGAGATCCTGCCCTACTAAATATGCCCCTGCTAACATCACCCCTAAATCAATCACTCTAGTACCATAGGGACGATCCTCAGAGTATCCCCCACTACCATCGAGCATGGGTCTACCTAAGCGGTTATCTCGCCTGAGAGGAGTTAATAAGCGAGATTGAGATAAAAAACGGATAACTTTGGCTTTCCCATTTTCGTCGATACTAGAGAGAATAGAGGCAGTTCTACCTTCAGCGATCGCTCTTTCTTGGGGCCAATCTTCTAATAAACCTTCTTCATTTAAGGTTAGATCGGAAACTCCCTGAAAATAGGTATCAATAGTTTGCTGTTGGGTAATACGGTTTTGCTGAATTGTTAAGTCTTTGGAAATTACATACTGCGCCCAGGCAACATATACCGCTAAGATAGCAATAGAAATTTGACCTAAAGCCCCCACCCAGTCTGCCCAAGAGCCAAATTCATCGTATTTAAACTGAGTTAACCAGGAACCAATATTGCTATAGATCCCTAAATAGTTAAATAAACCGGCGATCGCACCAATAAAGCCAATAAATGCCAGGATAGTTTTTCTTTCTTGGACGGTGAGGAACTTACTTACCCAATCTTTAACGGAAGTGAATACCACTCCTAAAGAGAGTAATAAAGCCGTAATCGCACTGGTCAAGCCCAACCAGGGAAGACGAAACCACAGACCTAAACCCATGAGTAACAGGGTAATCAAGATTAGCTGAGATTGAGAAAAACTAATTTGACGACCAGAACTTTTCTTACTAAATGTACTATTACGTTTAATGACCGTTGATTCTGCTGACTCAGATTTGACTAAAGATGAAGATTCTTCATGGATTTCAGCTTTGCCGTTTTCTAGTTCTACTATATTTTCTGAATTAGTATTAGAGGTGGAATCAGAATTTTCACTCTTCATCGTTAAGACAGTTTCTCATTAGTAATCGGTAAAGCCATCTAGCAGTATAACCTGTTGTTTGGTAAGGATTCAGGTATCATTCCTCATACCAACTAGAACGCCAAGCGGATTGAGCTTCAATTATGGCAGCTTCTTGTTTAATTGCTTTGTACTTACTGTTAAGTTTCTGGATTTTGCTCATCAAATTGCGAATCTGACTCTTTTTAGCATTCAACTGATGATCGGAAAATTCAAGTTCTGTTAAACGTAAACGCAGTAGGCTAATGGGAGCAGATTTTTTAAAAGTCTGGGACTTTTTATTCGATTCAATTTCAATTGCTAGATTAAGAACATGGGGAAAATTAGACGATTTGGGATTGTTTCTCAACCCTGTTGTTGCGTCTGCCTGCATCGCAACATCAATGACTTTATTTGGGATGCGCTCAGGAATAATTCTCGAATCCTGAAGACACTTATTAACTTTTCTAGAGGTAACATCCAAAGTTTTTTTGATGCCTCGTTCAATCTGCTTGTGCCACAAAATTAAATGCTCTGGGTTCTCGGAGTCGACTGTTTCTCTCGGTGGTGCTTCGGAGGAAATTGGTTGCTCATCATCATCATCAGATTCAGCAGCATCTATCTCGATAAATTCGAGTTTCTCTAGCTCAGTCTTAACTAGTTCGAGATCAATTTCAGTTTCGCTCTCTTGTTGATCATCTTTGCTTCTTTTTGGCTTGGGTAGATTTTTGATCAACTCCGCCATCAGGTTCAATTCTGGGGGTTCAGGCTCTAATTGTTTTTGCTTAAGGATTTCAGTTAGATCGGGTTCTAATTGAGTGCCTATTTGCCTCAGATTTTGCTGTAGATCTTGCTTTTCGCTCAAGGATAAATCTAAAAATGATTGAGGGTAAAGCTGAGTGCAAATTTGATAGCAAGCCAAAATTAGTTGCTGTTTTAGTGACTGACTTAATAAACCTAAGTAGTTAAGATATAGCTCCTCAAGTTCAATTGCCGTATTCGCTACAGTTGATTTTAAATTTTCTAGGTCTTGTTTAACTTGCTGAATCGATTTTGTCATCCTATGCTCAGTTATTCCCACAGTCAGCGGCTCAGGACTTTGTAAAAGTCTCTTAATGCGCAGCTAATTAGCTAATTAATTCATCCTATTCTATACCTCTCTTAAAAGCAAAAGCCGTAGATGCACTGATTGAACCTGAATTATAAATCTAATCGGTTAAATTTAATGCAGTCTACGACTAACTTTTGATAGATTAATTGCTTAGTATTTGACTTATTTCTGTCCTGTTTGAGCAGCTACTTCGTCTGCAAAGTTGGATTCTTGTTTCTCAATACCTTCTCCCAAGACAAAACGAACAAAGCGGCGAATCTGAATATTTTCCCCTAGCTGGGCAATACTTTGTTTAACCAGCTCTTCAACAGTAATGCTCTGGTCACGAATATAAGGTTGAGGTAGCAGAGAAATTTCGTTGAGACGTTTGCCAATTCTACCAGAAACAATTTTTTCTTTGATGTTTTCTGGCTTGCCCTCTAGGTCATCTCGACCCATCTCAATCTCTTTCTCTTTAGCAACGGTTGACTCAGGAATATCTTCTACCTTAACAAATTCTACGTTAGGGCAAGCTGCAATCTGCATTGCAACATTTTTAACCAACTCTTGGAATTCTTCACGACGGGCTACAAAGTCTGTTTCACAGTTGACTTCAACCAAAACGCCAATGCGTCCACCAGTATGGATATAACTTTCAACCAACCCTTCGGTTGCTACACGACCTTGTTTTTTATCAGCAGAAATAGTTCCTTTTTGGCGCAACCATTCTACGGATTTTTCCATGTCGCCATCATTTTCTGTCAAGGCTTTTTTGCAATCCATCATACCCGCGCCAGTTTTTTCGCGGAGTTCCTTGACTACTTTTGCCGATATGCTTGCCATATTCTTTCTGTTTTAATCTAGTTTTAGTGACGACAAAATAATTTTAAATTATGTTTGCAGGAGCTTAAAGCTTTACTCCTGCTTCTGGTTTAGTAGAGATACAAGATTTATTCTTCGCTATCAGAATCTGATTCAGATTTCGGAACTTCTACTTCTTCTTCCGCGTCAGGGTATTCTTCTGCATCAGGATATTCTTCCGCCTCAAGTCCATCTTGCAGTTCATCATAATCATCTTGATTATCTGGCTGACCATGACGACCTTCATAAATCGCATCGGCTAACTTTCCAACAATTAGCTTGATCGAGCGGATTGCATCATCGTTAGCGGGAATTGGCACATCTGCAACCAAAGGATCACAGTTAGTATCTAGAATAGAAACGACAGGAATACCTAACTTTTGGCATTCGGCGATCGCATTGTGTTCACGCTTTTGATCGATAATAACTACAATGTCTGGCACTTTACGCATCATTTTGATCCCGCCCAGATATTTTTGCAGTTTGCCCATCTCACGACGTAGCACTGACCCTTCTTTTTTAGGTCTTTTTTCTAAAGCGCCACTTTCTTCTAAGTGTTCTAACTCTTTGAGCCTTTCCACTCTAGTTTTGATGGTTTCCCAGTTGGTCAACATTCCACCTAACCATCTTTGGTTGACGTAGAAAGCTCCACAACGAGATGCTTCTTGAGCAATAATTCCTGCTGCTTGGCGTTTTGTCCCCACGAACAAAACTCTCTGTCCACGTTCAGAGGAAGAACGCATATACTCATATGCGGATTCCATTAACTGTGCTGTCTGCACCAAGTCAATGATGTGTACACCATTGCGAGCTGTATAGATGTACTGAGACATACGGGGATTCCAACGACGGGTTTGGTGACCGAAGTGAACCCCAGATTCTAAAAGTTCTGC
>CBDUCX010000416.1:0-4170 GCA_965365755.1 uncultured Pleurocapsa sp. | reverse complement strand
GAACAGGGAAAACGGGTTTTGCTACTTTCTTTTGTCAATAAAGGAGCGAATATTGTCTTAGATTATCTGTTTATTGTCCGTTGGGGACAGTCTAGTAGTGGCGCAGGGGCAGCAACGGCGATTAGCCAGCTAATTACCCTAAGTTTAGGATTAGCTTTAGTGTATAGAGAACTTGCGGGGCAACCCTGGAAACAGAATTTATCCCAGATTGTCGAATTCTCGGCATTAAAAGCTATTTTTTCCCTAAATAAAGATATTTTGATTCGGACATTGGCAGTAATTTCTACCTTCGCTGTCTTTACTAATCTCAGTGCAACTATGGGAACGGTAGTCTTAGCGGGGAATACTTTATTGTTGCAGGTAGTTACTCTAGCTGCCTATTTTATTGATGGTATTGCTTTTGCCACCGAAAGTATTGCAGGAAATCTTCAGGGACAAGAAAAAACCAGCCAATTAATTCCCTTATTAAAGCTGGCGGGCAGTAGTAGCTTAGTAGCGGGCTTAAGTTTTGCCGCTATATTTTATCTGTTTCCCCAATTTCTGTTTAACTTATTAACCAGTCACATCACAGTAGTGGAACAAGTGGTCAACTATGTCTGGTGGTTGTTTCCCGTCCTCGGTTTTGGTTCTATTGCCTATATGCTCGACGGCTATTTTCTGGGTTTAACCGCAGGCAAAATTCTCCGCCAGTCTAGTTTAATTGCTGCCATAGTTGGTTTTCTACCTCTGGCGATCGCAGCTTGGTATTGGCAGACTAATAATCTACTCTGGCTAGCATTGGCTCTATTTATGGCAACCCGAAGTCTAACTTTAGCGACAAAAATCAATAATTCAGCGAAAAATGTTTGAGTAGATACCTGCGATCAATAAAATACGGGTGCTATATTCTTGAAAATTGACTCTAGATAAAGACTCTGAAAAAAATAAATGCTGGAAAATAACTTATGGAAAAAACAAATCAAGAGATGGTTTGTTCAAAGAGCTGAGAGTAGAGGAATTCCTTGGCGAAGATCTGCTGAAGATTTAGCAGTTCAACAAGCTAAACTTGATCAATTTTATCTAACTATTACTGATAAAAATATTAAGTATCCCCTATATTATTTACAAAACTTTCATGGTTATAAGCTAGGAAATTTATGTTGGGAAGCTGCCTATGAGTGTGAATCTGCCACTTTATCTATGGCTCTTAATTATTGGGGAAATAATCATACTGCTCAATGGACTCAAGATAAATTTAGATACAGTATCAACAAATTACTGATTGAATATTATGAATATTATCATCCTAATATTTTACCTCAAACAATTGTTGATATTGGTTGTAGTGTAGGCTTTAGCACTTGTTACTTAAAAAAAGCTTTTCCTAATGCTCATTTTTATGGTGTTGACTTATCACCATATTTTCTAAGTGTTGCAGCTTTGAGATATGAAAATATTTCCTGGATTCATTCTAATGCTGAAAATACGTCATTTAAAGATAATACAATTTCCTTAACAACTTTGTGTTTTCTAATTCATGAACTGCCCCAAATTAATACTCTTAATATTTTGCAAGAAATGTATAGGATTATTTCTCCTGGAGGTGTAATCTTAATCGTTGATTTAGATCCATTATTTATCAAAAGTATGAACTATATGATGCGAAAAACATTTGAAGTTACAGAACCCCATATAGCAGAATACTATGATCTAGATATACACTCTAATTTGGAAAAAATTGGGTTTAATAATATTAGCTCTTATAGGTCTGATCCCAGAAATAGATTAATTTTAGCAACCAAATAATAGGCTGATAAATTGAAACCAGTGGTGCGAGAGCAGTTGATGTCGATTTGTCACCTTATTGCCCTGAGTTAAACCCGATAGAATATTGGCAATCATAGTTAAAAAACTTCTGGCGTAAATTTGCTGTTACTGTACTAATAAATCCAAACTAGGGAAATATTCGGCAGTCTGTAAGATAATTAGGCTGTCAATACCGTTCGGTTAAGCCCCCGACGCGAAGCTAATCCTTTAGGGCAGCCCCCAACTTTGGGGGAGCCAGATTTTTGAAAGTCCCCCAGTATTGACGAGTGACCCTGCTGAGGTTTCCTCAGCAAAGGAACGCGCGAGGAAGGGGATTTAGGGGGCAGAAAAAATAACTTGAGCGACTAACCGAACAGTATTGATTAGAGCTTTAATTTATTTTTCGATCTACTGAGACTAACTATTTTTCAGATAGCGTCATGAGATTTGAGATGTGCATATTAATCAATCCCATACATAGAAAGAATTTTGACCACCATTTACTTTCCTTAAAGCTCATCTATAATTTGACAAAATGTTAAAAAATATAAATCGTCTCAATAAAAGTCTGATCTATTTTGGCACGATTGCCCTGATGGCGATCGCCATTATCCTGACCGATGTTCATCCGCTGCGGTCTCAAGTAAACTCTTCCTCCCCAGCAACAGCCAAAGAAAAAGAAGAACTAATCGATCTCGACCAATTTTCCGACATGATTGACAAATTAGAGTTGAAGTGGGAAAACGATTACGAAAGATATTTTAACCGTAACTTCTCTAATCAATCGCGATCGGTAAAACAGATTGCTAACCGCCTCAAAGAGGTTCAAGAGCAAGCTAAGATTAACCCTGCGGTAATTTGGGCTGTGCCTAAAGATGATTTTTTAGAGTTAATGTTAGTCACCCCCCAAAGGCAATTAGTCGTCAAGAAAATTAGGGGAGCAAACCGTGACAGGTTAACCAAGAGGATTAATGAATTAGCATCAACAATTAGCGATCGCCAGTCTCTCAAGTACCTCCCCCCAGCCAGAATAATTTACAATTGGCTGTTCAGACCCCTGGAGCCTTATTTAGAAGCAGAAAATATTGATACTTTATTGCTTTGTACTGGTCCCAAGTTACGCTCATTACCTTTCGCTGCGCTACATGATGGGGAACAATTTGTAGTCGAAAAATATAATTTAGCTCGTATTCCCGCCTTTAATCTCACCGATACCAGTTATGAAGCTAAATCAGACCGACAGGTTTTGGCGATGGGAACATCCGAATTTGAACAATTGCCATCACTACCTGGAGTGGAAATCGAACTAGAAACAATTGTGCCTAAATTATGGTCAGGGCTGAAAATAGTCGATCAAGACTTCACGATCGAAAATCTGATAGCTGCTCATCAAAGAGACGGTTTTGAGATTATTCATATCGCGTCTCACTCGGTGTTTAGCTCTGGTTTCCCTGAAAATTCTTTTATTCAGTTTAGCGATCGCAAATTAAGCTTAGATCAAATTGCCGATTTAGAGCTAAAACCCAAAGTTGATTTATTAGTTTTGAGTGCCTGCGAAACTGCGATCGGCGATGAAGATGCTGAATTTGGATTTGCAGGATTGGCTATGCAGGCAGGAGTAAAATCTGCTGTGGCTAGTCTGTGGTCGATTGATGATGCAGGAACAGTTCTCCTGATGAGCGAGTTTTATGAGCAATTGAAATCTACTCCCATTAAATCAGCCGCTTTAAGACAGGCTCAAGTTAATTTGCTGAAACGGAAAGTTTTTGTGGAACAATCTCAAATCAAAGGCTTGGACGTAGAAGTTAATTTACCTGAAATCACTTTCCCAGAGCAAGCTCAAGACTTCACCCACCCCTTTTATTGGGCGGGATTTACGGTCATTGGCAATCCTTGGTAAATTTCGTCTAGTTCGAGAAGGGTCATTTTGAGGTAGTTAGTCGTTAGTCAGCAATTCTCATTATGAGAATGATTATCACTAGTTCACGAATTTGAGTTCCATTAAACCCAATTCTGTCGTGCTAGAGAATTCGCTTTTGTCGAAATGGAATCAGTAGCGCTGACTAAACTAAGAAGCTGTTATTAGAGTTGCTATTGAACATCGCCAAGATTAAACAGAAAAGGAACTCCAGCTTGCTCATTTCCGCCCATTACTAAAACTTTGGGCATTTGAGAACCACCTTCTCTCCAAGCTTGGATTGCCTCTTTCTGCAACACTAGCTGACCACCTTCAGCTTTCAGGGTTTCAGCTAGTAACCTTTGAGCTTCTGCTTTACCAGTAGCACGATTAATATCTGCTTGTGCCGTTTGTTCTGCTTCTTGAGCCACATAAACAGCTCGTTTAGATCTCTGTTCGGCGATTTGTTTCTCCTCTACTGCCTTGGC
>CBDUCX010000415.1:0-4227 GCA_965365755.1 uncultured Pleurocapsa sp. | reverse complement strand
ATATAGCCGTACAAAGTTATGTTAGGACAAGTTTATTGGATTCAGGGTAAGTAATGAGTAATGAGTAATGAGTAATAAGTGTCCTAACCAAAATACGTAGTGCTATATCACCAAGATTTGATATTTAAGGTAACCAAGGATATTGTTGAAAATCTGGGTCACGCTTTTCCAAAAAGGCTTGTTTTCCCTCTGCACCTTCTTCCGTCATGTAATAGAGCATCGTTGCATTACCAGCTAATTCTTGGATTCCCGCTTGCCCATCACAGTCGGCGTTGAAAGCAGCTTTGAGACATCTAATAGCAATCGGACTTTTGCTCAGAATTTCTTCTGACCACTTAATTCCTTCTGCTTCTAACTGTGCTACTGGCACAACACAATTGACTAAACCCATTTCTTTAGCTTCCTCGGCGCTATATTGCCGACAGAGAAACCAAATCTCTCTAGCTTTTTTTTGTCCGACAATTCGAGCTAAATAGCTAGAGCCAAATCCGCCATCAAAACTACCTACTTTAGGGCCCGTTTGCCCAAAGATCGCATTATCGGCTGCAATAGTTAAATCGCATAGCACATGAAGCACATGACCTCCACCGATGGCATAACCCGCTACTAAGGCAATGGTAACTTTTGGCAGAGAACGAATTAAACGTTGCAAATCTAGAACATTTAGTCTGGGAGTCCCTTGATCATCTATGTACCCCGCTTTCCCTCTAATGCTTTGATCTCCGCCTGCGCAAAAAGCGTATTTTCCATCTGTATGGGGTCCTGCTCCTGTTAACAAAACTACGCCAACGGTTTTGTCTTCGCGAGCATCTACGAAAGCATCGTACATTTCCAAGATGGTTTTGGGGCGAAAGGCATTTCGCTTATGGGGGCGATTGATGGTGATTTTGGCAATGCCATGCCATTTATGGTAAAGAATATCTTCGTAAGTTTTAGCCGTTTGCCATTCAACTTGCATAGGTTATCGCTATAAAAAGCAAAGTAATCGTTTTCTAAAATTAAATCATTGAATCCTTCAGTTTGAGCACTTGTTTGATTGAGCCAATTAAAGTTTCGCCTGAAAGCAATAAAACAGTTAAAGTACTTAATCTATCCGTAATAATTCTTAGTTAACAAAAGTTAGTAAAGTGAGCTTTATATATCTGGGGATCAAGCCTTATACATATGAAATATATATAAAGAAGGATAGTTACTAGATAAATGGAAATTATAATTAAAACTAGTTAATCAAATATTTTACTGGTTTTTACGGAAGTTAAATTCTTAAGACAAAAACCAACTAGCGAAATTTTTAAAATCAAAATGACTAATACACAGATAATCCATTGTCCCAACTGTGGCGATCGCGCTACAAGATATATTATAGATAATTCTCTAAGACGAACCTCCTGTCAAGGTTGCGACTATTTGCTGGTGCAATGCGCTAAAACTGGCAGAGTAGTTGAAGCCTATGCCCCTGGTATTAATAGTTATTGTGTAATAAATTCTGGCTTTGTCTAAATTTTTGAAGCTCTTAATTGTCCACAAGCAGCATCTGCCTCTAGCCCCCGAGAATAGCGCACGCTAACGGCAATTCCTGCTGCTTCTAGAATATTGGTAAATGCTTTAATTCGATGATTATTTGGTCTTTGATAATCAACCTCAGAAATAGGATTGTAAGGGATTAAATTAACATGGGTTTGAAAACCCTTAAGCAGTTGAGCTAATTCCTGGGCATTTTCAGGTAAATCGTTAACTCCCGCCAGAAGAACATACTCAAAAGTCACTCTTCTCCCCGTAACTTGGGCGTAATCTCGACACTCATGTAAAAGATTGCTTAAAGTATATTTTTTGGCACTAGGAATCAACTGTTCTCGCAAAGTTTGATTAGAAGCATGAAGACTTACAGCCAAAACTATCTGTAATTTATGTTGAGCTAGCTGGTGAATTTTGCCAGGAATACCCACTGTAGATACAGTAAGCGATCGCGCTCCGATTCCCACATCTTGATTAAGAGATTTAACCGCAGCTACCACCTGATTGATATTTGCCATCGGCTCTCCCATACCCATAAATACCACATTGCTCACTCTCTGCCCAAAGTCTTCTTGCACTGTCAATACCTGATCGATAATTTCGTGTGCTCTCAAATTACGAGTAAAACCGCCTTTTCCTGTGGCACAGAAATCGCAGTCCATGGGACAACCAACCTGGGAAGAAACACAGACGGTTAAACGTTTTTTTGTAGGAATCCCTACCGTCTCAATGATTAATCCATCCGCCAGACGCAATAGATATTTACGAGTTTGATCGGGAGCAATGCTGCGATAATGAATTGTTGAGCGTCCCGTGGGATAGTCGGCTATTTCTTCTCGCCACTGCTTAGGGAAAACGGAAATATCAGAAAGCGATCGCGCTCCTTTGTGATATAACCATTGATATAATTGCTTTCCTCTATAGCCTGGTTGTCCTTGCTCCTCTACCCAGGTAGTTAACTCTGATAAAGATTTACCTAAAAGAACTTCTGAAGTGTTTGATTGCTTAATTGTTTGCAGCGTCATTTATCAAAGGAGAGTGTGAATATTGAGTGAATTTAGAAATATACCAATACAAGATTGCCGAAGATGACAGGTATCACAATTTAATTAAACATTTCATTACTGACTTTAAATAAGTGATTTCTTCATCAGATAAGAAATGGGAACATCTAGATAAATAATGTCATACTTTTCAATATATCAAAATTTCTCAATCCACATGCAGACCGTTTAATTAATTTTATTTGATTGTTAATTTCCTCCACTACACCATTGATTATTCTTCCATCGAAATAAGCAATTATTTCCTCGATCCACCTCACAGATGATTTTGATGTACTTGATGACTGATTTGACCACAGCGATCGCACTTATTCTCAATTATCTCTACCATTGGGCGATCGCGTTTACTCTCAATCATCTCTAGCATCGAGCGATCGCACTTATTCTCAATCATCTTTACAATTGGGCGATCGCACTGACTCATAATCATCTCTACAATCGGGCGATCGTACTTACTCTTAATCATTTCTACCGTTAGGCGAATCGCTCTAAGTAGGTCAACCTAATTATTTGTAGGATGGGTAGCGGTCAGACCCCGCGTCGCCGTCAGGCGCAAGGGAACGCTGACCAAGAAGAGCGATAGCGAAACCCATATATCACTTGTTAATGTTGGGTTTCATCCTTCAACCCAACCTACAATTATTTTATGTTTAATTAAGTGGAACTACTTATCAAAAACTGCCCTTGACATAGATTTGCAATTGAATAGAACAGGCTGATATATCTTTGCACAGATGGATCTTACAAGAGTTGCCAAAACACGCACTACAACCGTCAACTGGAGATGCTTCGTACTACCATAGTGCGATCGCAATAGTTAGAATTAGAATATTGCTGGTTTTAAAATAATGAATTAAAAAAGCAAGTTAGTAAGTTATGGAAATTGACAAATTACTTAAAGAAAAACGAGAAGAAATTATTGCTATTGCAGCAAAACATGGTGCTAATAATGTGCGAATTTTTGGTTCTGTTGCACGGGGAGAAGCAGATGAAAAAAGCGATATCGATCTCTTAATTGACTATTGCAGTGAGCGTCGGAGTCCTTGGTTTCCTTTGCGGTTGATTCGAGAACTTGAAGCTTTATTAGGTCGTAAGGTTGATATTGTTACAGAACAAGGACTAAAAGATCGCATCAGAGAGCGAGTGCTTCTTGAAGCAAAACCTTTATGAGAGATGATAACGAACGTTTGCAAGATATTATAGAAGCAATTGAACAATTAGAAAAGTACGCTCGACAAGGAAAAACTGTTTTTAAACAACAAGAATTAATTCAAATCTGGATTTTTTATCATTTACAAATTATTGGCGAAGCAGCGAGAGTGATTTCTCAAGAATTGAAGGCAAGATATCCTAATATTCCTTGGCGAGATATTAGTGATTTAAGAAACCTTATTATTCATGAATACTTCCGTGTCAATTTAGATATTATTTGGGATATTGTGCAAAATGATATTCCTCCTCTCAAACAACAAATTGAAGCCATTTTAAAATAAAGCAAACTAAGCAATTGCTCAACAAAGCAGAAGATTTTTTGAAGATAATTTAATTTCAGTACCAACAATAGAATCATAACGAAATTGCGAGAACAATTTTTATCTAAACGCGATCGCGTTCCGCGCCAGGTGAAGCCGAGATCGCACCTACTCTA
>CBDUCX010000414.1:0-4239 GCA_965365755.1 uncultured Pleurocapsa sp. | reverse complement strand
GAAGCTAAAACCGCATCATCGGTAATCTTATAGCTTTCACCATTAATATTTACTTTCAAGCTTAACTTGTTACCAAGGCATATACGCATAAAATTGTATGTATTGATCGATATTAATTTGGTAAGCCGATCAAACCCGATCAAAAAAAGGTCGCTGTTCAACGACCTACTAGTAGAATTTATTAACCGAACTATATCCCAGAGATTTAAGTAATTACGGTGGGTTCATCACGTTGAGTATATTCTTTGATTTGAGCAATCTCTTGTGCTAAATCAATTAGAGGTTTTAAAGCTGACTGGGTGTCCAAGTCATGTTTACTAGGATCAGGTTGATAACTTTCAACGTATAACCGTAAAGTAGCCCCTTTAGTGCCTGTCCCCGAAAGGCGAAAAACAATGCGTGAACCATCAGTAAAGCCGATGCGAATACCTTGGTTTTTGCTGACGCTATGGTCTACAGGATCGGTATAGCTAAAGTCATCAGCATATTTCACTTCATAACTGCCAAACTGTTTACCTGCCATAGTGTCTGTCATTCCTCGCAGACGTTCCATTAATTTAGTAGCAGGTTCTTTAGCTACTTCTTCGTAGTCATGACGAGAATAATAGTTGCGTCCGTAGGTTTTCCAGTGATCCTTAACAATCTCTTCTACGGACTCTCCTTTGACAGCTAAAATATTTAACCAAAATAATACTGCCCACAGTCCATCTTTCTCACGAACATGATTTGAGCCAGTACCAAAACTTTCTTCTCCACAGAGAGTAGCCTTATCTGCATCCAGCAAGTTACCAAAGAATTTCCAGCCTGTAGGAGTTTCATAGCAAGCAATATTGAGTTTATCTGCTACCCGATCTACCGCTTCGCTGGTAGGCATACTGCGGGCAACTCCCGACAAACCATCTTTATATCCTGGCACTAGGGTAGCATTAGCGGTTAACACTGCTAAACTATCGCTGGGAGTAACAAAGAAATTATTTCCTAAGACCATATTGCGATCGCCATCTCCATCAGAAGCGGCACCAAAATCTGGGGCATCCTGGGCGAACATGATCTCTACTAAGTCATGAGCATAAACTAAATTGGGATCGGGATGTCCTCCGCCAAAGTCTTCTAGTGGTTCGCCATTCAGTACTGACTCTGCTGCCCCTAGACGCTTTTCAAAGATCTCCTTAGCATAAGGCCCTGTAACTGCGTGCATAGAATCTACACATAGCTTAAAGTCGTTTTTAATTAACTGGCGGATACGGTCAAAATCAAATAAAGATTCCATTAAACGAGCATAGGGTTCAACGGGATCGATTACCTCAACACTCATTTCTCCTAAACGTGTCACCGTCAGCTTGTCTAGATTAATATCCTCTGCTTCCAGTATTTTATAGCGATCGATTTCCTTTGAATGAGCAAAGATTGCTTCGGTTACTTTCTCTGGTGCTGGGCCACCACTAGTAATATTGTACTTAATTCCAAAGTCTCCTTTGGGACCACCAGGATTATGACTGGCAGAGAGAATAATACCACCATAGGCTTGATATTGACGAATGATTGCCGAGGCAGCAGGAGTGGACATAATTCCGCCTTTCCCCACCAGAATACGTCCGATTCCATTGGCAGCAGCCATTTTCATAATGACCTGAATTGCTTCGCGGTTGTAAAAACGTCCGTCACCACCCAAAACTATAGTTTGACCCTCGCATCCTTCTAAAGAATCAAAAATTGATTGAACGAAGTTTTCTAGATAGTGGGGTTGTTGAAAAGTTGTGACAGACTTACGTAATCCTGATGTTCCTGGCTTTTGATCCGAAAAAGGCGTTGTGGAAACAGTACGTATGTTCATGAAAATATCTAAAAATTAGAGCTTTAATTACAGTTGATTTAAACTACATATTCCTGATTGCTCAAGCAGCATGAGGCACAGCATTGTTTGTTGCTTTAATTCATGACTCAGCAAACATTAGGGAAATATAAAGTTAATTTTACAGGTCGAGAGGGTATCTCAGGTTATCAACTGTGATCAAAGTTCTTAACCTTTTTGATAGATCATTTTAGTTGGGACAAAGTAAGAATAGACCTTCATCCCTAAGGGCAGAGACTGTCAAGACGTATAGCTAAATCTTTCAATGATTGCAATCCCCACAGATTTAGCACTACTCAATGTTGAAAAACTACTATCACAAGTATAGGCTTTTCCCAGCATGCTCAACAGGCTAAAACGGTACTCCTCGTTGTCATCACGGTAAATTACCAGGGTACAATCGTTGATTCCCACCAAAGTTTCAATCTTTACATTCATTATTTCAACTCTTTGTTATGTATAAATTTTGTTCAAACTTCAAACTTTCAGGCAGCTTGTTCATTTAATCGAGCCAGAACTCTATTCTGCTTGATAATTAACATCTTGCTGGTTTGCAATAACTTTAATACTTTCAAACATTTGTCGTGACAACCCAAAGTTGCTAAGAGCTTCTCGTCTGCGTAAATTCCCCATCGCTGATCGGATACCTGCTTGATTGAATAGCTCATATTAAATTTTTCGTATCGCGAGATTTACTTTTATTAAGAGATATGTCTAAAAATTTTTAATCAGTAATTCTACGGAATTGTTTTTCAAGTTGAAATTATTTGAGTATTTTTACGCAAACGAGATCGCACTAATGTAATACAAATGTCTCTAAGTTTAACACCAAACTCCAAACTCAAGTTTTGAACCACCAGGGATCTGCAATTGAATCTGTTTTGATTAAAAAGGCTTTTTTCCGCATAAATCGTGTCAGAGCAGCAGCACCCATGCGAGAACCTCCCATCCCTGACAATTTGAAGGCGTTTTTCTCCGCTTCATGAATAAATGCAGTTAATCCTGCATCGTTAAGGCTAATCGCTCCAGCTTGGAGGTGCTTGGCTACTTCCAATGCTTCTGTTTGGGAGCCAGCAAAAACAGCAGCACTGAGTCCATAGATCGTATCATTTGCTAGAGATATAGATTCTTCAAGGCGAGAAAAAGACATTACAGGCATAATTGGGCCAAAGGTTTCTTCCGTCATCACTTTCAGTCCATGATTGACCTCAGTTAAAACCGTAGGACGACACCAAAAACCGCCAGCTAATTTTTCCACTACACCTCCACAGTGAACAACTGCCCCCTGAGCAACTGCATCTTGTAGATGTTCGGCAATGATATCTGCTTGTTTCTCCGCAATAATCGGTCCAATTTGACCCTCTTCCAGAGAAGGATAGGCGAGTTGTAAACTTGTCGCTTTTGCCACTAATTTCTCCACAAAGTTAGGGAAAATAGATTCTGCTACATAAATGCGCTCCAGGGAAAGACAAGATTGCCCCGCATTAACCACTGAACCCCATAAAATAGCTGAAGTTGCTAATTCTAAGTCTGCCGAAGCTAGAACAATTGCAGGATCTTTGCCTCCCAATTCCAGAAAGGCAGGAATGAATCTCTTGGCAGCAGCAGCAGCAACTTTGCGCCCCGTAGCCACACTACCTGTAAAACAAACTAGATCTACAGATTCAATTAATGCCGCACCCGTATCTCCTGCCCCTTCAATATAGATTAAGACATCTCGTAATTGTGGTACTGAGGCAATAGTTTTTGCCAAAGGTTGCATGAAGCGAGGGGCAATTTCACTAGGTTTGACGACAACAGCACAGCCTGCTAGCAATGCAGGTATAGTGTCGATCGCCGAAAGTAAGAGGGGAAAATTCCAGGGGCTGATAACTCCCACTAAGGGATAAGGAACTAATTGCTGTTGTAGTTGGATAAAAGGGACTGCTGTAGTTTCGGCTTCGGTGGTCAATAATTCTGGTGCTAAGCGACACCAGCGATCAATGCTGGAGATGAAGGATTCAATCTCGACAATGGACTCTGATAGTCTTCCTGTATCAGCTATTAAAGCATCCGTTAGCTCATCTTTATAAGACAATACGGCTTGTTTCCATTCTTGCATTGCCTCAATCCGACTTTCTATATTAGATTGCTGCCACTCAACTTGAGTCTTACGTAAACGGTTACAGATTTCGGCTAATTGCTCCTCTGCGGGTGGAGTAATCCAGTAATCAATTTCTCCCGTCCGAGGATTGCGAACCTTAATTTGGGCAACCATAACCTCTTTTCTGTCTCCTGTTTCCTATCCCACATTTTTTTTGCTACACCATCAGACGAAGGTATCTTTTATAGTTTACGTCTAGTGTGAATTAAAAGGTTTGATAGAGCGATCGTTTCGTTATTTCTTA
>CBDUCX010000413.1:0-4271 GCA_965365755.1 uncultured Pleurocapsa sp. | reverse complement strand
ATACTTGGGGGGTTGCCCCCTGGGAAAATAGCTCAGTGCCAGGTTCCTTCTTTTTTAATATTTAAAGTCGTATAGTTTATGATCAAAAAGATCTCATCTTTACTAAATGTCTAAAGATGAGATTTTTTTTATTAATGCAGCTATGAGAAATAATCGACATAATTATTATAATTAGTGATTTTAGTGATTTATGTTCTTGGCATTATTCGGTTATGCATCGATAATTGTTTAGAAGACTGAATATAAGAATATAGGCTTTGCTCGTCTCTCTGAGTGATTTATCGCTTTAATTTTTAGTTTACTGGTTAAAATTATGCATACTGCTTCAGCTAAAATCTTAGTCGTGGATGATGACCCAGCAATTCGCAATTTAATATTTCGTTTTCTCAGCCAAAAAAACTATTTGCTTGAATCTGCCGTAGATGGACAAAGCGCACTAAAAACTTTTGAACAATTTAATCCTGATTTAGTAATACTAGACGTTAACCTTCCTGATGCATTAGGTTACAATTTATGTGAAGAAATGCAGCGTCATACAGATGTTTTTATCTTGATGCTTACAAGTAGATCTGACGCAGCAGATAAGAAAGAAGGATTTTTAAAAGGAGCGGATGATTATTTAACTAAGCCCTTCGATCTTCAAGAATTGGAGTATCGAGTTAAGGCAATCTTAAAAAGACAGCGAACTGTTACTACATCTGAAAAGCAGCCTCTCGTATTTAGCAATATGGTTATTGATCCTGTGCGTCGAGAAGTGAAAATTAATGAGAAGCTGATTTTATTGACAGCTTTAGAATTTGATTTGTTACACTTTTTAGCCACTCGCCCTGGAAGAGTATGGCGCAGAGATGAGCTAATTCAAAATGTTTGGGACTATGATTATGTAGGGGATCAAAGAGTCGTTGATGTTCACATTGGTCAAATTCGCAAGAAGATTGAAATAGATGCTGCTGAACCCTCTTTTATCCAGACTGTCAGAGGAGTAGGTTACAAATTTGAGGTGGATGCAGTTGCCGAAGCTACATAAAAAGTACATAAGCTCGAAGCAGAGGATTGTAGAGTGGCATATTAATCTAATCTGATTATTTTAATATTTTATAAAGCTATGGTATCAAGGTATTAGAGATTGCTGCTTTAATTGCTTTTTTTTGTTCGGAGTTGTATTTCCAACGCTCAAAAAACCCTTGATATTCTCCATCTCCGTTGTTGATAGTAGTTTGTAATTTTTGTAACTTTTCTTGAATTGATGCTGAATTAATCTGCTTAATTAAATTAGTAGTGCGCTGGTAAACTTTTTTGGAACCTTCAACATTCTGAAGATCATTATTTTGACTATGAGCAACAATCATAGCTGAAGACATAGCTAAATTTTTCACTAGTAGATCACTTGAAACTTCAATGGAAGACTTTAATCCATTAATGACTCCCGTAGAAGGATTATCGGCTAAAGATTCATCACTGGTTAAGTAGGAAACGAAGAATCCTCTGCCACCATTTTTTGTATTCAATATGGATGAAACTGCTTGTTGAATTTCAACTTCACTTAGCTGATTATGTTTTATTTGCTCTATCAAGGATTGGGTCGCTGCGATCGCTTGAGAAAAGGATAATGATTCTGTCGGAGATTGATTAGTCATAAATTTTAGAGAGGAATAATTGTAGATTAGGAAATCTATGCTGATTATGTTTATTAGCTAGTTAAGATTCAAAAATCTTGACAAGGCTTGAACCATTGATGGTGGCCAGCGACGAATATTCTCAATCCAGTTTAGATCTTGATACCGATTGTCCAAACCAACTGCTGCGACCCAATTACTTTCAGCTTCTCCTTGTTGTCCTTCTACCCATAAAGCTGCTGCTAGTGCTGCACGCATATCAGAATACATCGGATACTTGCGAACCAAATTGCGCATATTACGGATTGCTTCGGAGCGATCGCCAATTTGATATTGGATTAAGGAAGCATTTCCTCTGGGCATCGGAAAAGTAGGAGCCAGATCGGCCGCTAGTTGATAATCTGCTAAAGCATCTTGCCATTTTTGCTGACCTGCTTTAGCGTTTCCGCGGTTGTTTAAGGCGTAAGAATCTTGAGGAGCAATTTCTAATACATGATTATAATCAGCGATCGCCTTTTGCCATAGTTTTTTGCCTTCATAAGCGATGCCACGATTGAGATAGGCATCAGGATATTCGGGTGCAATTTCAATCGAACGATCAAAGTCAGCAATTGCTTCGGTTAGCTTATATTGAGCAATACGAACATTACCACGGTTACTCCACACAGCAGGATTATCGGGAAACTGCTCGATCAACTCTGTCCAATAGGTTTCGGCTTGAGTAAAATCTCCTGCTTCAGTGGCAAGAAATGCTTTCTTGGCAATTTTCTCCCCCTGAGTAATTTGTTGTTCAGTAAGCGGAGAAACTTGACTTGGTAGCCCAAGAACAGACTCGGTAGCACAATTACAAATCCAAAAAGAAAAGATTAAAAATAAACTTATCAACCAACGAGTCATTAAATTACATTTATGTTATTTTAGGGTTTGATAGTTACAATATAGTACTTACTTGCAACGTAATATAAAAGTTTTAAAAAAAATACAAAATAATTTGGAACTATAGTCATTCCAAATATATTGTTCAGTGATCTTACTAGGAGAAATCAAGCTTTGAACCCACTCTGACAGATGGGAGTTGAACTTCGGTGTTCGCTCAAAAGCTCAAAAGTATATACAGCTTGTTTTGATTGATCTATTCAAAGTTTTTTAATTCAAACCAAACTTATTTTACTTTAAATTAAGTTTTATGGAAAAAATCTAAAAAAATAATGACAAATCTGCAAAAGTATGCGATACACGAACAACAACAATAATAAAAAAGCGATCAAAATGGTTTTTCTTCACTATGCAAGTAAGTTTTTTGAGTAAACTGTCATTATTCATAATGATTTTGGCGTTACCGCAATTTCTAACCTCAACTTCTACTTCTCAATCTTTGCTTTGTTCGACTGTATTAGCTGCCGATACCAAATCTTGGGGTGCCAGCGGAGACAATGGCGATGCAGGAATTAAAGGTAGTAATGGACGCAATAGTGATAACTTAACGGTATTTGCCGATGGCACATCCATGACTCTCGATTTAACCGGAGGAAATGGTGCTGACGGTAAGCAAGGGGGTAAGGGAAATAACGCTGACTGCGAACAACCGACAGAGCCTGTGGGAAAGAATTTACGTGGTGCTGATGGTGGCAATGGCGGAGATGGCGGAGATGGCGGAGTTGGTGGCAATGGTGGCTCTTTGACGGTTTATACCACTAACAAGGAACATCTTAAGCAGATTTATGTCATTGCTGCGGGAGGGGAAGGTGGCGCACCAGGTAAACCAGGAGTCGGGGGAGAAGGTTGTGAATGCGATCGCCCTTACTGGAATGAAGAAACTTGCTTTGGTGAACCTGGAAGTTCTAACTATAGCTGTACTACTGAAGAGTTTAAGTGTGTCGATGGCTATTCTGGAAGGAAAGGGCGTGTCGGCAGAAAAGGTCAAGATGGCAAAAAAGGAACTTTAACTCTAATTAATTTAGATAAATCTTTGTCCCCAGATTTCCCAGAGGTTACCGCCCCCATTAGTGAACTAAAAGGTAGAGGATTTACTCTATCGAGAAATATCTGGCGCAATCAAGATAATGCGGCGGCTTTATTTGCTCCTGGTTCAATTATTGCTGACAAATATAAAGAATTGGTTGCTCGTCATGAGCATTCAGTCCTCGTAGTTTGGGATGCTCCCCAACCGTTGTCAAATTTTGATGATAAACAAATCACCCTGAGTCTTAAAGGTAAAGATGATGCCAATATTTTTCTACCTGAAGATTTATGGCTAGAAACCAAAAAGGTGAAACGAGACAATCTTACCGAGTTGTTTGTCTTCAATGCTGTTCGTACTAAAGATGTGGCAGATTTAAAGATTGATAATCTTCATGGTCAAGGTTCAGGCTTAAAGTTAGATGTACTTGATCAGGCAGAAAAGTCTGATTTAATTGCCACTGACTTTAGGGTTAAGTATCGTGTTGGTGAACCAGCAGAGGATAAAGGTTTCTTAGGTTTAGGGAGGGATACTGACTACCAAACTAAATACGAAGGAGCAATTCCCCCAGAAGCGATCGCTCAAGATGGTAATTTATTTACTTTAAATTTAGGGCAGTTGCCGATTCCCCCAGAATATCTCCAACCGGGATTAAAGGTCGAGATTGAGGTGATGGCCAAACGCTCTTTGGGAGA
>CBDUCX010000412.1:0-4283 GCA_965365755.1 uncultured Pleurocapsa sp. | reverse complement strand
CTCTAATCAACAATCTAGGATTTGAGAATTAAGGAATTGATAAATATTTCGAGATTTGAGACTCCCTGCGATAAATCGGCAGGGATTCTAGTTCTTGAGTCTGTCGCAAACGGGATAAATCCACGTTTGCTTAAACCCTTACCTAGTTAAGGGGTGTCCCATACGCCCCACCCTCTTGAACCGATACACCCATTACAGATCTACCTTTCTCAAGCACAAGAGAGCAGTTTAGACCTAGCCATTTACCTATATTTTGGCTTGCTCCCCAATCAGATTGATATCTAGAATTACATCTTTTACAAACAAAATGATGTTTGTTTCTACTACCAATAGCACCACATTTACAGCAACTTTTGCTGGTGTATGGAGCTCGCACTTTTTCCACGGGAATTCCAGCTAACTGTGCTTTATACAAAATGAAGTTTTCGAGTTGAAAATAACTCCAAAAATCTCTATTTTGACCCGCATCAGACTTGTTTTTCTTTCTTTATACTGTTCCAAACTTTAGATCCACTCAACCCCGCGAGGGGATGGAAACGGAAATGCTTGCCTTGTCCCCCTGATACTTTGCTATTAATCTAATCGCCATTTCACACAAAAAAAGCGATCGCATTATCTATAAAAAGCGATCGCCATTAAATCACTAAAAAATCAGGAGTAGGCTCGGGTTGTTTACTACTTTAAAGACTGATTTATTAATTACATTGATTACCAAACTATCAACAGTTTAATAAAGCTTGCTGAACAATGCGATCGCGAACTGTCGGAATTCTTAACTCTCGAAATTTATCTCTATCTTTAGGTATCAATACCTGTTTGTAAGGTTGCGATTGATAAGTACTACTTGCTACTGACTCTCGTAAATTTGACATGAGACAAAGATTTACTAAATCAAAACTGAAATGATTATAAAAATCTATTGGAAATACCCCATTCCATTGCAGACTTAAAATTATGCTACGTAGCACCTAGTAATGTAGTCTATGAAACGAAACCTCATTGAAGACTTATTTGATCCCAGTAAAAGCTTCTTACTATTTCTTGTAGTTGGTAGTTTTGGATTGCCTATAGTTTCAACCATTATCTCAGAACTAGTGTTAAATAATGCGGGTGCCTGGGTAGAAAGCAAATGGGGGATTAGTCAGCCTATTTTTCGGCTTATTCTCTTTGCAGCAATACTTTTACCTTTATTAGTAGTTTTCTATCTCAGTAAATTATCCCAATGGATTGGAAATTGGTATACTCCCACTACAGTTAAACCGCAACCTCTCAAAGCTACATTCCCAGGGCTGATAGTGTTGGCTAGTACTTATGGAGTAAACTCTCCTGCACATGTAGCCATAAAACATCACTGGCAAAATGGCAATGGAAATCTGAATTATTGTTGGATAATTTGTGGTGGAACAAAATCATCAGACGCTGCTAGGGAATTTTTAGCACATGAATTTGGCATTAGAAACCAGGGAAAATTTAACTATGAAATAGTATCTCCCGACAACAACAATAGAAAATTAACAGTAATTATTAAAAATCTTTCTCCCCCCAACAATGATGATCCTCAAAAAGTTTTTTTATTAGTCAACAAGATTTTTCTTGAAGCTAATGAATTTGGCATAGATGAATCTCAAATAATTGCAGACTATACAGGGGGCACAAAATCGATGACCTCTGGCATTATCCTTGCCTGTGCCAATCCTCAGCGAAGACTACAATTTATGAAACCAGGCGGATATTTGGAAAATGGTTACGCCGATCAAACTAAAGATGCGATCGCCACGGAAGTTCAAGTTGCTTTTAAACTCAAACCAATTAAAGTAAAAAACTAAAAGAATTGAATTTAGCCAAAGCTTCAATAGATATAATTTTAAGAAATCAAACAACTATCAAAGCCGATAAATGATAACTACTGTTGATATAGGAACATTCATTGTTTCAACGCCAGATGTTTGTGCAGGTCGTCCCAGAATTAATGGCAAGAGGTTTTCTGTAGAGCAAATAGCAACTTTAAGCAAAGAAGGATTAAGTCCTCAGCAAATTAAAGATGAGTACGATTTTTTATCATTAGCAGAGATTCATGCAGCTTTGGCTTACTATTACGCTAATCAAGAACAAATAGAACAATATTTAGCTGAAGAATTTAATTAACAGTTGAGGAATTGTTTAACTGTAATAATAGGTATATTTCGAAACGGATTTAGAATCAATAAATCTTGATCTCCACTTATAATTGTGGTTGCTTTCCCTTCAATAGCTAATTCCAAAAATTTATTATCTTTGAGATCGCGGCAATCTTCTATTTTTACCTGAACTTCAATCAAAATCGACTCTCTAACGAAGTAAGATAAAAAACTTTCTTTTTTGACTGGAGAAATATATCGTTCAAATTTGGGACGACTTAGTACGTTATTTAGCTCACTTACTGTCTCTTTTGATCTCAGTATTTTTCCAGTATTTAAAGCCAATTCAAAAGCTTTTCTCGGTGGAGAGTCAGCATTTAACACAGCACTAACTAGCACATTAGTGTCAAAGACATAAAGATTATTCATCTTCAAGCAAAGACTCAAGAATTTCTGGAGTTAGACCTTTCTCCATAGCCTCTTGGCTAATCTCGTCCATAATTTTCAACAGAGCATCTTTATTGCTTAAAGATTCTTGTAGCTTATGATTTGGCTTAGACTCTGATTCTTGAATCTCTAGATCAGAAAAGAACTCATCAATGGTTTGAGGTTGTAAAGTCATGGATTTCGTTTGTTCTAGAGCATCTAATAATTTAGAAGAATTATTAGGAGATTTTAGTAGATATAAAGTTTCCTTTAAACTCTCCAACTCATCAGCAGAAATAAGAGCAATGTCCCTACCGTGATCCATTTTTATAATATACTCAGCTTCATTATCAGCTACTTCCTGACAAATCTTATTAAAGTTAAGTTTTGTTTGCTCACAAGTTATTGTATTTATCATATCTACTACTATCTTTTTTTGAATTATAAAATATTAAATTTTATAGTGATATCGACATTGAAGAAAAATAATTTGTTTTTCAGTTACCGTATAGACGATTCGATGTTCTTGGTTTATTCTACGCGACCATGCTTTATAACCTAAATCTTTCATATTTAAAGGCTTTGGATTTCCAATACCTTCAAAGGGACTAACAGCAATTGCTGCTACTAACGATTGTACTTTCTTATAGATTTTAAAATCTTCCTTTTTCCAATACTGGACATCTTTGGCAAAATTAGAGCTGAACACAAGCTTGTATGATTCTTGATTCATTGTATTTTCTCAGATAACAGAGGTAAATGATTGTTATGTTGATGTCTGAAAAATTGAATCAAGTTCTATTCTTGATCGCTTTTGGAAAGTTGGTTTAAGCTTTCTTAGTTTGTTCATTGGGTTAAATTAAAAAAAAACTTAACTCTTAAAGTCATAATATTATGTTATTGACCCTGTATATATAGTAATCGTTTTAATTAAAAATAGTCTTTTCCGTTTTACCTTATTTCATTATATTATGGCGATCGCTTTGATCTCTTCGAGTAACTGTTTAGCTATTTAATTTGAGAGCCAAATCTAAAAACAATCAAAAATCCACGCAAAATGGCTTCAATAAGAATTATTTTGAACTAAGGGATAATTACAACTGCTATACAAAACTACCAATTCAAAATAAATTTTCCAACTCTAGATAAGGCTCAATCGTTATAAATCACTTAATTACCGTTTATGGCTGACTCAATAACTGTGGCGCTTACTTGGTGTTTAGCATGGGGAGAAGACAGGAAGCCTCAATTTGAAATTGATAAATTAAAACAGATACGCAACGATATAACTAAAGTCGATCCAGAAATTAAAACACTGGTTAACCAAGTTCAACAGCTTCAGAATTTAAGTTTTCCCGATCGCCTGGACTCTCTAAAAGACAGCGAATTATGGCAACAGAATACAAAAATTGGTCTTGTCTACGGTGGTGCGACAAAAATCAAGGGGTATGTATTTGATTCGGCGAAATTACCAGAAGTAAGAGGTGCTTCGGCTATCCTCGATCGCATTAACCTAGTCGATTTACCCGCTTTTTTTAAAGGAGAAGAGTCGGATCGTTTTCCTGAGTGTCATCAAGCACCAGATTATTGTAAAAAACTTAGAGAAAGATTGTCTGACGAAGAGGGAGAAAGTGTATCGCAGCTTTTTGCTGCACTGATACCTGAACTAATAATTTATTCAACAGGAGGAAATATCCTGGCTTTTTGTCCTGCTGCTTTTGTAGCCGATCTGGCTAATTT
>CBDUCX010000411.1:0-4329 GCA_965365755.1 uncultured Pleurocapsa sp. | reverse complement strand
ATATCGGGGACTTCTGTTAACTCTCCCAAACAATAACATTCATCTGGTTCTAATCCTCTTTGTTTAGCTTCCTTCCGAAAAGTTGTATTGCCGTAACCGTTGAGAGTAATGCGTTTTTCTACAGCATACATTTCTAGTAGACGGGCAATAATAGTTTTCAGCCGTTCGTGTTCGGAAGATGTCCCCATAATTTCTAATGTTCCCTCCAGAAAAGTCATCCGCAAACCAGGAAATTGATCCATAAACATAGAAACTAAAGTGTCGTATTGTTCCCAGGTAACGCCGTAGAGAGTAATTTTCTCTTCTGGTTTAGGTAAATCAGTTCGATCTAAAAGTTGCATTAATATATTGTCTTTATTAGTAATTTTTTATTTTAATATTAAACTTGAAAATTTCAGATTATTCTTAAAGCCAATTCAGAATTTTAGAAGTTTTTTGATATGTTGCGATCAGTCGGCTGCGGATCACGTAATCGCACTTTGTTAAATCTTTCTCAACGAAACAATTGTAGAGCATATGCAGAAAAGCTCGAAAAACGTGCTATTTTCCTGAATTTAAAGTCTAGATAAACTGGATTGCATGGCTGGTTATAGCTAATATGAGAATTTGATGACGTGGAAGCGACGAGAGGACTTAATGGTCAGACAATTGAGAAAACTTGCTTGGGGAACGATTTTGACAGGTATGTTGATAGGTTTCATTGCTTGTCAATCAACTTCGCCTGTTAAAAAAACTATAGTGCGTTCCGCCCATAGTAATTGGATCGAGGAACATTTTCAAACTGAGATTGTCAATATTGGTTTGGAAAAACTGGGTTATCAGATCGAAAAACCTCAAGAAATTGATTATCCTGCTATTTATGTTTCTGTCGCTAATGGTGATGTAGATTATAGTGTCGTTAACGCTGAAACAGCACACGCAAAATTCTTTGCCAATGCTGGGGGTGAAAAAAAGTTAGAGCGGGTTGGAGTTCTTATTCCTAATGTGATACAAGGCTATCAAATCGATAAAAGAACTGCTGATAAATATCAGATTACTAACCTGAAAAAACTAGAAGATCCCCAAATTGCCAAACTGTTTGATTCTGACGGTGATGGCAAAGCTAATTTAGTCGGTTGCAATTCTGGATGGTTTTGCGAAATGATTATCGATCATCATCTCGAAGCCTACGGATTACAAGATACGGTTGAACATGATAGAGGACAATACATTGTTCTACTTGCAGATGCTATTACTCGCTACCAGCAAGGTCAAAGCGTCCTCTACTATGCTTATAATCCTCATTGGATATCTACAGTCTTAGAACCAGACAAAGATGTAATCTGGTTACAAGTCCCCTTCACTTCTCTTCCAGAATCACAGAAAAATGTAACTCAAAAAGATACTTCAATAGATGGAAAAAATCTCGGATTTGCTGTGGATAACCAGCGGATTTTCGCTAACAAAGAATTTTTGGCAACTAATCCTGTCGCCAAACGTTGGTTTGAACTAGTTGAAATTTCTACCGAGGACATCAACCGAGAAAGTTTACTAATCAAGCAGGGCGAAGATAGTTCAGAGGATATCCGTCGTCATGCCGACCAGTGGATTAAGAATCATCAGGAGTTATTTGATAGTTGGATAGAAGAATCAAAAAAGGCAGGAAGCGATTTGACCAACAGTCAGGCAAACCCCGTCGTCTTAAAGCAAGAAACCTGACCTCTAAGTTTTGATTTAATCCATATATTCCAATTCTCTGGAAAGCAATTGATTTTTTTTGTTGCTTTTTGTTACATTAGTTGTTAACTTTAGTAACAGACGCAAAACTAAGATTCAATATCAGACTGGATATGATGGATATCAGATGGAAAAAACTAGTGTTTAGAATTGGCGTTTGGCTAGCCTTAGAAGCGTTTTTTGGTTATGTCGGTGTCGATACAATAGCCGATTACAGTGAGTTCATATTTGAACGCAACTCCATTACTCTAAACTGCTAAGTAGAATTATCGAGTCCTCTAGTCTGAAATTGAACTAAATTAGTTAATGTTAAGGAATGACTTCTGCAACTAAAGAATATCAGGATCACGAATCAGCTCAACCTTCTTGGAAAATAAAGCTTCTATATGATGGAGAATGTCCCCTGTGTGTACGGGAAGTTAATTTTCTAACTAAAAGGGATGCAGGCAGAGGAATTGTGAAGTTTGTCGATATTGCCAGTCTTGATTATGATCCCCAGGATAATGCGGGAATTGATTTTGTCGCTGCTATGGGCAGGATTCATGGGATTTTAGCTGATGGTACAGTAATTAAAAATGTGGAAGTCTTTAGACAAGTTTATGAATGTCTGGGGATGGGATGGGTCTATGCTATAACCAAAGTATCGGTTATAGGGGCGATCGCGGATTGGCTATACAAAATCTGGGCAGACTGGCGGCTAAAAATTACAGGAAGACCAGATATAAATATTATTATTACGGAAAGACAAAAAAAATTAAATAGTTCAAATTCGCAAAGATGTAGGGTAAATTAATGATTAGTAAACTGGCGGTAATCATTATTCCTATATAAGTGAGGTGAATTAAGGTCGAACTAAAACAGTTCGTAATGCTATTATCGATGTGCCAGAGATTATTAATGTGCTAGAGATTATTATAGGGTAACAATTATGGTTCAAGCACCTGTATCTCCAGTGGTGCTAGCTATTCTGGATGGTTGGGGTCATCGCGAGTCAACAGACGCTAATGCTATTGCCGCAGCGAAAACACCAGTATTTAGTAGCTTGCAAGCTGCATATCCCCATACGTTAATTCATACATCCGGTAAAGATGTAGGATTACCCGATGGTCAAATGGGGAATTCTGAGGTGGGACACCTCAATTTAGGTGCGGGAAGAGTAGTGCCTCAAGAATTAGTCAGGATATCCGATGCAGTTGATGATGGCTCTTTGTTAGCCAATGAAGTATTAATTGATGCTTGCACCAAGGTCAATGCTATGGGTGGTAAGTTGCACTTGGTTGGTCTATGTTCTGAAGGTGGGGTTCATTCTCATTTAAAGCATCTGATCGGTTTGTTACATCTAGCTAAAGCCAATAATGTTGGAGATGTTTGTATTCATGCTATTACTGATGGTAGGGATACCTACACTACGGAAGGCATTAAAGCATTAAGTAAGGTTCAAGACGCTATTGACAAGGTTGACTTGGGACGTATCGTGACTATCAGTGGTCGCTATTATGCCATGGATCGCGATCGCCGTTGGGATCGCATACAGTTAGCCTACGATATTATGACCCAAGAGAAGAACATTGATCCACGGTCAGCGGCTGAGGTTTTAGAATGCTTCTACGGGCAAGACACAACTGACGAATTCATCCCCCCCACCAGAATAGCCCCTGGAGCGATTAAGCCTGGTGATTCGGTTATTTTCTATAATTTCCGTCCAGATAGGGCAAGACAGCTTACCTATGCTTTTGTCAACGATGATTTTGATGGGTTTGCTAGAGAAAAAATAGCTCCTCTACATTTTGTTACCTTTACTCAATATGATCCCAGCGCCCCTGTAGAAGTAGCTTTTAAGCCGCAAAATCTGACCAACATATTGGGGGAAGTAATTGCTAATCAAGGGCTGCGTCAATTCCGCACCGCAGAGACCGAAAAATATCCTCATGTCACCTACTTTTTCAACGGTGGTTTAGAGCTACCTTTCGAGGGAGAAGATCGTGAAATGGTTCAAAGCCCAATGGTGGCAACTTACGACCGTGCACCAGAAATGTCTGCCGAAGCAGTAACGGATACAGTTTGCAATGCCGTAAACCAAGGTATTTATTCACTGATTATAGTTAACTATGCTAATCCTGATATGGTGGGACATACAGGAAACTTAGACGCAGCGGTAACGGCGATCGCCACTGTTGATCGATGTTTAGGTAGGGTGGTTGAGACAGTTAATCAAGCAGGAGGCACCCTTTTGATTACCGCAGATCACGGCAATGCTGAGTATATGCAGGATGCAGATGGTAATCCCTGGACAGCCCATACTACTAATCCAGTTCCTTTTATTCTGGTTGAGGGTGAAGCGAGAAAAATTGTGGGGCATGGTGCGGATGTTCCCTTACGCACAGGTGGTTGCTTGGCGGATGTTGCTCCTACCATTTTGGAAATATTGCGGATTCCTCAGCCAGAGGAGATGACAGGGCAATCTTTGATTGAACCAGCAGTTTATGAAGCTAAGCCCAACCGTACTCCAATTAAGATATCAAGATGAGTTCGGAGTGCGGAGTGCGGAGTTCTCGCTCCGCGAGAAGCTACGCAACGGAGTATGCCCTACGGGCACGCTGCGCGAACGGAGTT
>CBDUCX010000410.1:0-4355 GCA_965365755.1 uncultured Pleurocapsa sp. | reverse complement strand
AGGATCAAGGATGGCGATTACCAGATGGAAATCCTCCTCAAAAGGATAAGTACAACCAATATAGCTGGATCAAACTCTCGCAATGGAAAGATTTAAGTCAGATAACAGAAAATCGTCCTTTAGATGAGCAACAACAGCCTATTGAGGTGATGTTAGATCCCTGGAAGCCCTTACCTCATCTCCATCCCCGACTGGAAGAAGAACAAAGAGTTGTCGCTCAAAAAGCAGGGGAGAATCAGGGAAGTCTTTATCTAGAAAATGCCGTCCAGCTACCTCCAGAAGCCTGCTTAATATATCTAGCGGATCTTCCCCTCCCCCATGGTTGGTATCGCTTTGGTGGGGAAGGTCATCTAGTAGAAATAGTCTCCCATGAGTTGAATGCAGAGGTCGATCGCCTGTTAAACCAGCCTCTTGGCAATAGTTTTGCCCTAATTTCTCCTGGAGTTTGGGGAACCAACCGACATTCCCGTTTAGAACCAGTAGCCCAGATACAAGAAGCGGGTAAAGCCCATGAAGTCAAGCCAGTCTGGAATGTTAAAGCCCGAATCAGCGATCGCCCTCGTCCTTTTCGCTATCGCCTAGGTAACAAGGATGAATTAGCAGCCCCTCATGTGCCGAAACTGCTTTCTCGTGGTCGCTATGCAGTCCCCGTAGGTTCAGTCTATGTCTTAGAAGAGTCATTACCTTGCTGGTATGAGTGGGGGGAAGGGGAACAGGAATGGTTTCCTCGTGAAGGATATTCCCTCAAGCGCTGGGGATGTAGTTTAGCTTTACCTTTGGATTTCGGGTAAAGCGAGCAGTCGGCTACGGGAAGCGCGATCGCATTTTAGCGCAGCTGGTTTCCAAAAAAAGCGTCAGTTAGTCAAGTTTAAACAAGATAACTGACGTGTATTAAACTGCGTTCAAAATCTCAGCAGAGATAAGCTTTACAACTCTAATTGAGCAATATGTAAAGCCTTTGATTCGTATTTTCCCTTTCTTGTCTCCAACAAATCCGATTCACCAATCGGTAGGAGAATACAGATTTAGCTCAATCTATATTCCTTACTTAGTATGAACTAAGATCGAGTCAAGTTGAAACTAAAAAACTTCATGTTAATATTTGATCAATTAGATAAAATTAGAATATCTATCAAATTAGGAAATTATGAATTTTTTATTACAAAGGTTTAAATCATATGAATAGGAAAAAACTAGTATAAGTAATTTATGTAAAGCCATTGATTGGTATTGCCGTTCTTATCTCTCATGTTAACCCTTAGCCAACGAGCTTAACGTGAGTTCAATACCTGCCAAAAAAGTAAAATGCACTCAATCAAATTCCCTGATTAATGGAGGCGAAAAAAATAATAATCAACAACTTGATGAACAGAAAAAAACGATTTCTAACTCATCAAAGATCGAAAATATTTCACCATATATTTCACCTCTTAAGTATGCAGTTTTAAATAATATAGAAATTATTTTCTATATATATTCTGATGCTGAAGAATATAGAGAATCAGCTAAATTAATGCTTAATTGGTGTTATGAAAGATTGAAAAAAAAATATAATTCTCTTGAGATGCCCAAGTATCAATTTAAAATAGGAAATGCTCCAGGTTACGACGGAACTTTGGTAGATGGAAACCAAAAAATTATCATTTCTCATATCGGAGGAGCAGGTGTCGGTTAAAAGCAGAACTGTATTTTATTGATAAGCGCAAATGTATTAAACATTTTATTATTTATATTTGCGCTGATTTTAATTATAAAAGTTCATCAAGAAATCTATATTCAAACTGACAAGCTTGTACAAATATCTTTGTCAAATACTTTTTTTGATTATCATCAAGCTTATTTGCTCTATAATTAATAATATCCAAATATTTTTCATAGTAAGCTTCATTAGAACTGTCAGTGTACAATCCTATCCAAGAATCAAATTCTGAAACTCTCTTAGATTCTGATTCTTTTCTAAATTCTGATTCTGATTGTTTTGTTTTAATGGCTCTTCCGATTTCATAAAATACCAAATAGCAAGCAAAACTAACGACCATTATTTTATCAAATCCTTGCAGTGATTTATTGGTTTTGAATAAAATATATTCTTTCGTTGCCAAATTAATCTTACTAATATCTAAAGAAATATTTTTTTCTTGGGGGAAGGTATTGTATCACACAAAGAGTTAATAATGTAATGTTCTCGTATCGTCTTAATTATTGCCTCTACTTTCTTTTCGAGACTTTTAGCAAAAGAACTCATACCATAAGAATTTCAAATTATTAATTATTTCAATAATTACACATAAATAACATATATTCAAAATATAATCATAAACAAGAGCGATCGCCCGACTTTTTTGGCATTTTTGATTTTATTACAATAAAGTAACATTTTTGTGTAATACACATTTTGTATGATATGCATGACAATGAATATTGATAGTTTAGAAGCAGAAAGGTTAGTTCAAGAATTAAGTGAACCAACTGGAGAAAACATTTCTGAAATCATCTTCAAAGCATTGGCAGAAAGATTAGAACGAGAAAAAAGGAAACAAGGTATTTCTCCAACTGTCAAAGATGAGTTATTAATCATTGCTCAACATTTCCAAGCATTTCCAACATTAGACCTGAGAAGTGAGGAAGAAATTCTTGGCTATGAAAATGATTATTGATACATCAGCTATTTTGGCTATTCTCAATGGAGAACCAATATATTTTAGGAAAGATTTATATTGTCATGTATAAAAGAGCATTTGGCATCATTGAAACTCTAGCACCCCTCCATGTTGGGGCAAGTGCAGGAGAAGAAACGGGAAATGTAAACCTGATTTTTCGTGACCAGTTTGTCAACACGGGAATTATTCCAGGCAGTTCCATTAGAGGTCGGTTTCGCGCCGATATGCGGAACAACGTCCCTGAAAATGTATCTACTTGGTATGGACATGATTCTGAAGCTGCGGATGGAACTACGGAAGCGAAAGTAAAGTTTGAATATGCCTCATTAGTATGGCTTCCTGTATTCTGTCCTGGTCAACCGATTGTCTGGGTATCTTGTCCTCGGTTACTTAAACGCTATGGGCAAATCAAGGGAATTAAAGCCGAGTTACCTCCAGCCTATAGTGCCTCTAAAAGCCTCAAAGCTAGGGATGTGGGCAATAATCGTAAGATCCTATTTTTTAATCTGGGTTTCTTAGAAATCGAACATACTGTGGATTTAACTCACTGGCTTCCTCAAGGAGTTGGCATCAAAGAATCTCAGTTAGTGGTGGTGGATGATAATGATATGGCGATGATTCACGATATGGCTCTCTATCGTCAAAGTCGAGTGGCACTAGAAGAGGGACAAAAAAAAGCCAAAACAGGAGCATTTTTTAACGTAGAGGCTTTACCTGAAGGAAGCGTCTTAGTTTTTCCCATCGCCATGAAAGAATCAGGATGGAAGCCTTTTGGAGATAAAGAATCTGAAGAACTATATTTCGGTGGATTAGAATCTATCGGTTTTGGTCGTTGTAAGGTCAGCATCACTGAAATCAAGGAAGAGCAGGAGGTTGGGTAATGGCTTGGCAGAATTACAATTTAGATCAAGAAGCACAAAAGCTAGTCATAGCTGCAAAACTACGGGATGAATCTTCTCTCAATCAAGCCTTTAAAATGCGAGAAGCATTAGCTTATGGTTTAGAAAGATTTTGGGGAGAACATTTAAGGTTGCAGGGTAAGGAAGAAAATAAATCTCTCTATTGGAAAGCCACTTGGGATACTTTAGTTGCAACTATGGCACAGGCAGGTATTACTATCCCCAACGACGAAGTAAGTTCTGATAATACGAAGGCTGTAGAGAAAATGGCAGAAAAGTTATGGAAATTAGACCTTGATGAACAACGGGTTAGTTTGGTGGTGTTAACGCAATTGTGTGATTGTCTTGTTTGGTGGACGCAGAGGTATAAGTAGGTGGGTAAAATTGATTAGAAGATGGTTAGGGTAGGTAGTGGGTAGTAGGTAGTGAGTAGTAGGTTAGAAGACACTTACCCATGACTTCATTCTCTTTTATTTTGGTTTGATATTTAATTCTGCTTACATACTTAAGTAGACAAGAGGAGGGGAAATGGCAATTTCTAATTTGATAAATTCACCAATTACTAACAGTATTCGGGGGTTAGCTCGGATCTCTGAAAGTCTTATATTTATGTTTACCTCCGTCGATACCTTGCCCCGTATAGCTTTGGGGAGATTGAGTCGAGGCTTAATAAGAATAATTATAAATAATTTGAGTCCTTGTGATTATCCTGCGAAAAATCGTTGTAGACTATCTACATCGGCTTGGAAACGAGCCTTACTCTTTCCAATTAGTTAAAATTGGATTTGTTGGAAAC
>CBDUCX010000409.1:0-4356 GCA_965365755.1 uncultured Pleurocapsa sp. | reverse complement strand
TGTATGCGTTGTTGTTGTTCTATTTCCAGTGATATATTTAAAGTCATACGAATCCTCTTAATTGGGGGTGAATTCAAAAGGCGATCGCAAGGTTTTCTCAGGACACGGGCGATCGTTTTTTGCTGTGTAAGTATTTGCATTTTTTTTAGATAACTTCTGGCTTGGGGCGTGATGCTTTCCCTTTCCTATGCTCTAATTGTATAAGTCAACTTATATAAAAGTCAAGTCTATTTATATAAAGTAGTTGTATAATTGGGTTGTATTTTAATGTCAGCAAATTTCATGAACAGAAGAAAAAAACTAGGATTAACCCAAAGGCAAATTGCGGAAACCGTTGGTGTAACAGTGCAAACAGTATCAAACTGGGAAACTGGCACTTACCAGCCAAAGTTAACCATCGAACAAACGGAAAAACTATGTGATGTCTTACAGACAGACATTAAAGGTTTGAGGACGATGTTTGAAGCTGTATAACATGACCCTGATTAACGCACATATAAAGTCTGGCGATCGCCACTATAGAACTTAAGGAGTTAATATCAGGAAAATTTTGTCTAGTAAATAACTAGTTATGAAGAAGTTATTCCCGAATAAGGCTCAAGTTCCGAGTGAAGGTACTATTGAACAATTAAGCAACCATCAAATACTTAACCTTGTTGATCCATTAAGATCTTGGATGTTTGTTCCAACCCGTAACGAAGAAAAATCACTCGGATATGACGCAAGTCTTCAAGGTTATAAGGCTCTGGTAATTCAATATAAGAGGTACGAACCACACAAGAGCAATACAACTGGACGAATAAAGCTAGATAAATCCCAATATAATTGTTTAGTCAAGAACTTTCCGCTATCAAAAAAACCCTATGTATTCTATGGGTTTTCAAATATTCCAAACTATGATTATTTGATGAGCACTTATGCTGTTACTCGTGGAAGATCTTTTGCTAGAAGCATGCATTTTATTGATGTACATTCACTACAATCCTTTCAATCAAGCATATCCACCAAGAATTTGAAAGGGCTAAAGCTTCTAACACTGTCTCAAATAGTATCTGAAGTCAAAACTTGCAACATCGGCATTCGCAGTGAGGTTGCAACCGATCTAATACCGTTCGATCAGTTTTTCCCTCGAAACACTGGTAAGATTTCCGTTCTGTGGTTTCCATGCGAATAATATAGTAGCGAGCATATCCTCTTTTGGTTAAGGATTTTAGTCATATGTCAACTAGGAAATAAACCGCAACTATGGATTTGAGGAGTTAAGAGCGATCGCTACAAATCCTATTTCATCGTAATTCTTACTTCCTCATTACCTATTTATTACATTTCAAGCTTCAATGTTAAGTAAATTAATAGTATAGCTTGCTACCAGAATGTCTAATCCTAAAATAGATAATATAGATTTCTCAAGAAATTAAGAATTCAGCCTTAAGCATTGCAAGTGTTTCAGACTAATTTTCGGAGATGTCTAATTAAAGGTTTTATCCGAAATAAACATCATGACAAAAAAGGTAGGTCGTATATCAGCGTTAGCATTTTCTTTTCTGCTCACCCTTGTATGTTTTGATAGTTTTCTAAGAATAGATACTTCAAGAAGGCTAAATAAGTGGATAAGTCTTGAAAGCACTACAAAAAAAGCGCAAGCTAGTTCTCTTAATTTCGAGTATTGTGAAGTGGTGCCAGCTAGTGCAAATTCACCTCTTTCTTGTCGCTACATTCCAGAATGTAAGGATAGAGATAATAATTTAACCAATTTTGAAGATCATGTAAGATATCTACGCAATTTATATCAAACTGATGAAAATCGCTCTGATGTAATTTGCTACTATATTGAGATTCAAAGCGATCCTATTGGATCGGGCATAAGCAAAAATGTCTTTGAGCGTGAACGAAGTTTATCAGAAAATCAACATATAATTGGATCTTGTGCTCCTGCCAACAAACCTTTAGATGAGAATGGATGTCTTTTAGCTATATATCTAGATAGATATCCGATTATCGAGCCTGTCAGAAATAATTTTTAGGAAGGCTAGATTCATTAAAACTGACTTTAGTGATGCTCACCTCGAATCCACTATTTTTGATTCTAGTTATCTTGAAAGTACAGATTTTATTCATGCTTGTCTTAATGAAGCAAAGTTCGAGGGTACAATCTTTAAAAAAAATGTTGATTTTGAATATTGCCGTCTTGTTAATGCATCTTTTACTAATGCTGAGTTTGAAGATGTTAACTTTAAGGGTGCTGTCCTAAAAAAGGCAAAGTTTGAGCAGACTTTATTTAAGAAAAAACCTGATTTTAGTCAATGTACGACTCTTTCAGGTGCTAACTTCCAAGGTGCCAATCTCTCAGGTGCTAACTTCCAAGGTGCCAATCTCTCAGGTGCTAACTTTCAAGGTGCCAATCTCTTAGGTGCTAACGTCACTCCCGCTCAAATCAAGTCAGCCTGTTTTTGGAAAACAGCTATTTACAAAGGTAACTGGGATAATGATAAAGAAACTTGGATACTTGATGAAAAAGCCAATCAGAAATACATAGAAGAACTCAAAATAGATAAAGCTTCCGATCCTAAAGAGAAAGTTGACTGTAGTATGTGGGAGAAAAATAGATAAATTTTTTTCTCTAATAGACTTTATCGGAAATAACCCCAAAATCCGACGGGAGCATCCCACTTTTTGATATGTATATTTTTGGTACTTTGTCAAGTGCGTAAAAATCTTGAAAAATACGTCGTTTTAATAACTGAGTAATTGTACTTAGTTGCATAAGTGGGATGCTCCCAATCCGACTATGTTCCTTACTACACAGGGCATGACTCACATATTGCTCTGGACTAGTCGAGAAATATCTCAATCTAAAGACTAGTCAATATAATTAAGACATCCCCCACGACTACCAATCAACAAGGGATACCAAATAAAACACTTGATTCAATTTACTTAATGACTAATCCCGAAGCTAAACAGCAATATGAAGGGGCGATACTCAACCAGCTTGTCAAGAACGCTGAAAAGCTAGCTGTGATTGAATTTGACCTTAATCAACTCAAACCAAAGATCGATAAAATTGATGTTTTAGAAGACAAAGTAGACAACTTAGAAGAAAAAGTAGACAAAATCTACTCAACTCTCGCAACAGTTAAATGGATATCCGTAACTATCGGCATTGGAGTAATTATCAATATTTTTAGCCAACCAATAGTTAGCTGGCTATTTTAGTTCAAGAAGCTTTAGATTTATGCTGCTGCTAGATATTTGCTGACAGTCTCGTCAATCTTTTGTCGTAGGGCATGACTGATATATTTCTCTGGACTACTAGAGAACTGATCAATCAACTCATTGACCGCTTCAAACATCAAAGGAATTAAAACAAACGGTGGCACTTGACTATATTCCGACTCGGCATAAATAAAGCTATGAATCAGGCTTATTATCGTTATCTTTGGTGCTATCGAGCATATTAGGATACTTGCCTCTCAGCAAATCATTCTCAAATTGCAGTAAAGCATTTTTCAACTTTTCAATTAAGATTTCTCGTTGAGCTTCATTTTTAGTTCGGTCTTGATTGACGATATTATTCAAATTTCTGACAAATTCAGTTAAATCTCGAAGCTCTTGTCTTATTTCATCAATTTCCGATGTATTTTCTTTAACTTGTCCCTTAAGAGCTAATAGTTCTCTGCCAAATTGAGCTAACTGTTTCCACATTAACCGAGCTGCTTCCTCAAATCATCCAGCATCGATCTAGTTTCTATACCTAACCGCGCAGTGTTTTGACGAGTTTTATTGATAAGCTCGTCTTTTTCTTGAAGCTGGGTAAATATTTTCTCTAATTCAGCAGAGTATTCTGAGTTTTCCTCTGTTTCAGAATTTGTTAAGGATACTTCTGTCTCTCTCTCAATTACTACATCTTTAATTTCACTCATGATTTACCCTCTCTTGTAAAAGTCCATCAAGCCTAGAAACAGCTTGTTTTAATGATTCTCTCTCTATTTCTGATTCTTCAACTGAAGCAGGTACGTAATAGCCAATAGTCTGACCATGACGCACGATCGCGATGGGTTCTTTACTATTAAGATAGTTAGCCAGATTGGATCTCAGCTTGCCAATACCCACTTTAGGAATATTTGCCATAATAATTTTGTACAAACTATGTACATATAATAGCAAATTATAGCCACCGCTTAATCCTGATTAGACATCTACGATGGCTAAAATATAGATTTATGCTGCTGCTAGATATTCATTTACAACCTCATCAATCTTTTGTCGTAGGGCATGACTGATATATTTCTCTGGACTATTAGAGAACTGATCGATCAACTCATTGACCGCCTCAAACATCAAAGGAATTAAAAC
>CBDUCX010000408.1:0-4356 GCA_965365755.1 uncultured Pleurocapsa sp. | reverse complement strand
ACCTTATCTAGTTTATTGAATACCAGTAATACTGGGCCAGGGGCGATGGGCATTTCTCCCAAAATTTCCATGACTGAACGAATTTGACTTGCCCAAGCAGGATGAGATAAATCTACTAGGTGAACTAAAGCATCGGCTTCGGTAACTTCTTCTAAAGTGGCACGGAAAGCATCGACGAGGGGTGGTGGTAGCTGTTGAATAAAGCCTACTGTGTCCGTTAACAGAATATTCTGGGGTTGACCCGTATCCGCATCAGGAATGGATAAGCGACGGGTGGTGGGGTCTAGGGTAGCAAATAGCTGGTTGGCGACATATACTTCTGAATTGGTTAAGGCATTGATCAAAGTTGATTTACCTGCATTGGTATAACCGACGATCGCCACGGTAGGAACGTCCTGTTTTTGCCGTTGTTTACGCATCCGTGAGCGTTGGGCTTGTAATTCGGTGACTTCTCTTTGCAAACGGGCAATTCTCTTTTGAATACTCCGTCTTTCCGTTTCTAACTTAGTTTCACCAGGGCCTCTCGTACCAATTCCCCCACCGAGACGAGACATCGCCTGTCCTCTTCCCACCAGACGGGGCAACATATATTCTAGCTGTGCCAACTCCACTTGCAGTTTACCAGCGCGAGATTGAGCCCGTTGAGCAAAGATATCCAGAATAATTTCCGTGCGATCGACTACTCGTACCCCAAACTGGCTTTCTAGATTACGGATTTGAGCAGGGGACAAACAACGATCAAAAGCTACTAGGTTAGCACCCAAAGTCTGTACCCGTAGAGCAATTTCTTGCACCTTACCTTCGCCGATCAGAGTTCGCGGATGGGGATGCGATCGCTTTTGGCGAATTGTCTCTAATACTTCTCCCCCGGCGGTGTCCACCAGTCCCATAAGCTCATTTAAGCGGTCTTCAAATTCTTGTACTTCCGTTTTATCAACCTGCAAGCCAACTAAAATCACGCGGTCATGATCACTATCTACCTGTTGGGCAACATATTCTCGTTCAAATTCAGCCTCCAAACCTTCAACCAGATCTAGGAAATCCTGATTAGCTAAGGCATCTAGAGTCATGGGGTCGGATACCGACCAATACTGTTGTTCTGCTAAAGTTGCTTCTGATTGGGGTAATAAATGAGCCAGATAGGTATCTTGGACATAGCCCGTAGCACCACCACCCCGCTTGAATTTACCTGTCCCTGTAAGAGTAATGAGAGCTAGAGCGTCTAGTCTCTGACGTACCATAGCAGTTAAACTAGATTCTCTGGGTGGTTCGGGTTTTAATTTAGTGGCAATACAGCGAATCCCTGAGAGACGTTTAGCACCGTAACGCGGTAGTTCTAAGGGAGGAATCTGAGTTTGCAGAGCATTACCTACCCCTACCCGAATTACCTGTCCCCGACGATTTAAATAAGTGCAGACAGGCTGATTAAGATCAGTGCTGATAGCAGCCAACCTCTGAGCAAACTCTTGTGTCACAATAATATCGCCAGGCAACTTCTGATGATAAAGTTTTTTGAGCTGCTTGAGCTGACTTGATTTTAATCCTTTATATTTACCGTATATAGTGTCGATAGGCGCTGTCCCAAAATCAATAAAAGTACTTTAAAATTATGTACCAGATGATCTGATTTTAACGATTTTACGTCCTTGACGACTCAATAGAGGGAAGCTGAGTCACAACTTGTAACTTATTTGGATATTTAGATTCTTCAATTTTCAATTTAATTTTTAGTCATGGTCAAAATTGTCAGTCGTCAATCATTAGGTAAACAAGCTGTATATGACATTGGTGTCCCCCAAGATCATAATTTTCTCTTGACTAACGGTATGGTGGCAGCCAATTGTTTTAATAAGTCTCACTCCACTGCCTATGCTTATGTAACCTACCAAACTGCATATCTTAAGGCTAATTATCCCGTAGAGTATATGTCTGCGCTGCTGACTGCTAGTAGTGGGATTCAAGATAAAGTTGACCGCTATCGGGAAAATGCCCAAAAAATGGGTATCAATATATTACCCCCTGATATCAATCGTTCTGTGGAAGATTTCTTACCTTTAGATGATAATCATATTCTCTTCGGTTTATCAGCAGTCAAGAATTTGGGACAGGGAGCAATTGAAAATATTCTCGATGCTCGAAGTAATGATGGTGAATTTAAATCTCTGGCAGATTTTTGTGAACGAGTTGAATTACGCACCGTTAATCGTCGAGCATTAGAAACTCTGATTTATTGTGGTGCCTTCGATTTAGTACAGCCCAACCGCAGACAGTTGATCAACGATATTGATGTCATTATTTCTTGGGCACAGCAACGCAGTAAGGAAAAAGCTAGTGGACAACTCAATCTATTTGACATGATGAACAGTGCGGGGAGTGCAACAGAAACTAAAACTGGTTTTGAACAGGCACCCAGTACCCCAAAGGTAGAAGACTATCCCCTAGCAGAAAAACTACGCTTAGAAAAAGAATATATTGGTTTTTATATTAGCGATCATCCCTTGAAAGCAATTAATCAAGCGGCACAAATTTTATCGCCGATTAGCTTAAGCGCCCTATCCGAGCAAAAAGCCCGACAAAAGATCAGCGCCGTAGTAATGCTCAATTCAGTGCGGAAAATTATTACCAAAAAAGGCGATCCGATGGCGTTTGTGCAAATGGAAGACATTACAGGGGAAGCGGAAGGGACAATTTTTCCCAGTACCTATCAAGAGCTAGAACCGTTATTAGAAGAAGGTAAACAATTAATTGTTTGGGGTAAAGCCCAACAAAGAAATGAAAAATATCAGTTAATTATTGATGATGCCTCAGCAGTAGAACAGGTGAAAATGCTGATGTTAGAAATTACCCCAGAACAGGCTTTAGATCAGGTAAAAAGTAATTATCTCAAAAGAATTTTGGAACAACAATCAGTTGAACCAAATAAATTCAAAATTCCTGTAATTGCAGCTATCGGTAAAGGAGAACAGCGACAATTTATTCGCTTTGGGCAAAAATTTTGGGTACAGAATGAAATAGCTGCGATCGCCTCTTTAAAAGATGCTGGATTTATGGCTCGTTGTGAATTACTATTGTCTCACTAATTAGCTCACTAATATTCATCAAAGGGATCATAATTACATAGTTTTACTGATGACAATAAAGCTTGAAAATAGTCTATTTAAATCGAGATAAACAACATTGCTAATCAGTTTTTTTGGATTAGAATGTAGAAAGTAAGTATAAATGCAAATATGTCTTAGGTCGAAGTTTAATTTATAGGTAATACTTTAATAAATAATAAATATGACTTATATTTCGCTCGTTGACCAGTATCAAAGCTGTTTGCGTCGTCTTAATTACAGAGTAATATTGGGTATAAAATTTATAATTCAACCAAATGGCTGATCAGAAATCTAAACTAACTCTAGTAAAGCTAAATAAAGCCGACTTAGCAAAAGGAAGACATGTTTTAATTGTAGAATCTCCAGGGTCAAGACGAGCAGTTTCGCTTAATGCTAATGTATTTTCTATCGGCCGTCATCCTAATAACGATCTTGTAGTTAATGATGCTTTGGCTTCCCGCCACCATGCTACTATTGCCTGGATGAGATATACAGAAGGCAGGAACAAAAGCGATTATTCCTATTGGATTATTGACGGCAAAGGTAAACGAAAAAGAAGTCGCAATGGTATCTCAATCAATGGAGATAAGAAATCTCTTCACCGTCTAATTTCTGGAGATGTAATTAAGATCGGCGATGGAATTAAAATCTCTTATAGCTACATTACCTACAGTACTGATAGTAGTCAATTTTTGAATTATTGTGGTAAAAAACGACTTGAATACAAGCCACTTCAGACTAAGAAATTGAATAAAGATACAATGATAATCAATAAAGAAGTTATCAGTGATGATATCCCAGAGGATAGCAGTATCCTGGAAAATTCAATAATTAAAGATGATATTCCAGAGGATAGTGGCATAGTTGAAGAAACAATCGTTAAAGGATACCGCAATAAAAACAAATAGTTAAACCCCATCCTTATTCTTATTCAAAACTTAACTACATAGTTAGATTAAAATCACCTGCTAAAATAATCCGCTGATCAACTCCTGCAAGGTATTGACTAATCAAATTCAATTGCTGATTGCGTGATTGAAAAAAACTAGATTTAATATGAGCCAGAGTATTCTTGATTAGTGATGAAAATTTCAAGATTGTTCGCTATCCTTTGCTATTGTCTCCTCAGAAATTTTTGTTTCTTCTCTACTTTGTCGGAAAACACCTTTAGCTATATTAGCAACTAGCATGTTGTGATTTGTTGACACTCTCCCGCTAACCCTACGGGTTTAACGGGAGATTCTTGACTCATCGG
>CBDUCX010000407.1:0-4397 GCA_965365755.1 uncultured Pleurocapsa sp. | reverse complement strand
TGACTAACGACTAATGACCAATAATCACTGACTAACAACCAACGATCTTTCTTCTTCCAAGTCTTGGAACATGGGCGTACTCAGATATCTTTCTCCAAAGCTAGGTTGAATCATGACAATCAATTTGCCTGCATTTTCGGGACGTTGACCAACTGCGATCGCTGCTGCTAGGGCTGCCCCTGTGGAAATACCCGAAAGTAATCCTTCTTCTCTGGCTAAACGACGACCATAATTAAAAGCTTCATCGTTTGTTACCGTAACTATTTCATCGATCGCCTTAACATTTAACACATCGGGAATAAAGCCCGCACCGATCCCCTGAATTTTATGTCCCCCTGGAGTTCCCCCAGAAAGTACATCGCTGTCGGTAGGTTCAATAGCGATCGCCTGAAATTCTGGTTTGCGCTGTTTGATCACTTCGGTAATGCCTGTAATTGTGCCTCCTGTACCGACACCCGCAATTAAAATATCTACTTCGCCATCAGTATCCTCCCAAATTTCCTCGGCAGTAGTTTGGCGATGAATCTCTGGGTTGGCAGGGTTTTTAAACTGTTGCAGCATAAAGCCATTTGGCAGTGTTGCGGCTAGTTCTTCAGCACGGGAAATTGCACTTTTCATCCCGCCACTAGCGGGAGTAAGTTCTAACTGCGCCCCGTAGGCTTTTAACATTGCTCTGCGTTCATTGCTCATGCTTTCGGGCATAGTCAAAATAAGCTGGTAGCCTTTAGCAGCAGCAGCCATTGCCAAACCAATTCCTGTATTGCCAGAAGTCGGTTCAATGAGTATAGTTTCTCCAGGAGTAATTAAACCGGCTTTTTCCGCAGTATTAATCATATTTACCCCAATGCGGTCTTTAACCGAGGCGGCGGGGTTCATGCTTTCTAATTTGACCACGATGTCCGCCAAACAACCTTCAGTAAAGGGAATCGTATTTAAGCGGACTAAAGGAGTTTTGCCGATCAGTTCGGTGATGTTATTCGCAATTTTCATGATGGTTTTGTTGGTGTTTGATTTATGGTGGCGACTTGTAATTTAGCCAAACTCAGGTTAATTATTGATGTAATGCACGAACAAATCTGTTGAGGTTGGTTAAAGGTTAAGGGGAAAAGGGAAAAGGGTTGATTATTCTTTTTTCATAGTTAGTCGTAATTATTGGTTTTATTATTTTGCGTCAGGTCATTTAATTGTTGATTGATTAACTGTTTATCGTCCGATCGCCAGAACATAGAGAATGTCATTATTTGTGCCTAAAAATTTCTGAGTTTCATCATCGTAATAAGCTCCAATGCCACTACAGCCTATACCTAAATAATTAGTAATTAAATAAAGTCTTTGTCCGAGCCAGCCAGCAGCTTGCATAGCTGTTTGATAGTTACTGTAGGTAGAGGTTAGAAATAAAGTTACGGCACTATCTCTAGCTATTGCTTGATTAACGCACAAATATTTAGCTTTTTTGCTAAAATCTTGGCTTTGGAGTTGTTGGAGTTCTCGATACAAACCAGACTCCATACCCTCAACATAATTAATGACTAAATAAATTTCAATTGGTTCTTTGTTTATTGTAAGCAAAGGCTGTTTTAAATAATGCCAAATTTGTAACCATTCTGTTTGAGAAATTGTTCCCCGTTTAAAGGCTCTTGCTGATCGCCTAGTCAGAATTATCTCTTTAAATTTTATTGGTTGATAATTGAAAGTAGGACTTTTTAAGACTATATTTTTATTAAGAAATAAATTATTTTTTAAATTTAAATTAACTGTAGCTTTATATCCTGCTTCAATTAGAGGATTAGCTTCAAAGTAGTCACTAGGAGCAACAAAAGGCAAAGGCGATCGCAGTTTACGAACAAATTTATTCTTGATTTCGCCCGAAATTACCGCAGCAGTAACAAATTCTTTATTTTCAAATCCTAAGACATTATTCAGGGTGACTTTATCAAAATCGAAGATAACTTGAAGCTCTTTTTGATATACATAAGCAGCAGCTTCGATTGCCCCTAGATGATGCCCACTATCTAAAAAACAATAGCGTAAACTTCTATTTTTATACTTCCAACTAGAACGAAAGTAGGCACAACTAACTAAAAAAATAAAGCCTTTTACCAAGCAGTTGGGTAAGATGTAACTTTCTAAACCATCATCAACTAACTCATAAATCAAAGTTAGTGAATTATTAGCTACTTCCAAATGATAAATACCATCAACAATACCTTTTATTCCCCGAATTTGAACGTAAATTTCAGTAGGATATAATGCTCCTGCTGAGGGGTTTACCCTTAACTGATAGGAATCGTATTTATACTTTTTGGCAAAAGTAATCGCGCTGGTTAAACGAATAAAGTTATGTGCGAGATTATTTTCCTCTAAAGGAAAACGACGATAAAACTTAGGGTAGCTTTTAAAAACAGCAGGCTGAGTTGATGCATCGACATAATTAGGATCGAGCATCACTGATAAAGGAGAATGCTTGGTGGCATCATGGAATTTTTTGCCGACTACTTCTAATTGCTGAATGGTCATTAGTCCTTTGTCATTTATTAGTGACTACTTGCTAATATTAGTGACTACTTGCTAAGCAGCTTGACGTAAAATTTTAAGAATCTCTACAGTACCGGAAAACTCAAGCGCTCTAAAATCATCTAGGTTTCTAAGATGAGGATTTGCTCCTGCTGCCAAAAGCAGTTTGACTGCATCTACTTTACCTGAAGAGGCAGCGTACATTAATACGGTTACGCCATTATCATTTTGGTTGTTAATCTCAACCCCTGCGTTAATTAATAACCTCATGAGAGTCAGATTATTATTGAAACAGGCAAACCAGAGAGCATTGTTGCCATCATTGTTTGTCAGGTTGACGTTAACACCGCTAGCAAGTAAATCTCCCACGACATTGATTGCACCTTCTCGACTGGCAACTATTAAAGCTGTCGCACCATTATTGGCTTTGTCGTTTAAATGTTCAATACTGTAGCCTTTTTTATGTAACCATCGCTCCGTAGCTTGGCTGAGTCTTCTTTTAGTTATGATCATCTTTCTCAAGTAGCTTATTGGAATGAATACTTTTTGAACACCAGATTTCTGTTACGATCTCAAAATTTTTGTTATTTAACAGGACATGGTACGAGAATGGTAAAGAGAAAATACCAATCTCAGACATTATTCCCATTATCATTAGTCTGATGTTTCAGTGGCTAATTCTGGATACAAACCCAACTGTTTAGACAGTTGACGGGCAATAAAGATCAAGAATTTAGAACCTTCTTGGTTATTTTCGTGTGCCATGATGGTTGCAACCTGCATGATGGTTTTAATTAAATTCTCATCAATCAATTCGGCACTGGCATCCAAAACCTCTGGTTCTTTGCCATTAGGACAACGGAGTAGGCGATCAATTAGTTGGAAATATTCTTTTTGACGTTGGTTGGTAGTCATTAGTACTTTATTATTAGTTAGTTGTTATTCATCTTCATCAGACGCTTTAGTAAGTACTTCCAAGACAGTAGTGGCGCAAAACTGGCTACTATCGTCTATTTGTTTTACCTGCTGGCTAATATCTTTGGCTTCTTCCAGTCTGCCAAGCTGTGCCAAGATCAAGCCAGTGGCAGCATAGGCATTAAGATAGAGACGAATATCGGGTTCTTGTTTGCGAGATGAAAGAATTGGCTGAAGCTGAGACCATTCTCTAGGTAAAGCTTCTTGATTTGAAATTGTCTGTAATACCTGTTGAGCAATAGATAGAGCGATTGCCGGCTTATGTTTATAGAAGAAGAAACGATAAGCTCCAACTAAAACATCAAGATTATTTCCCGCTTTAGATAAAGCTTCCCTGATGTATTTTTCGGCTAAACCAGTATATTCCCAATTTTCACTAGCTTGGAACAACAATTGTTTAATTTCTGGTTTTACGTCACACCAGGAAAACTGTTCTTCAATAGTTTGCATAGATTAATCCCAGATTATTAGGCAAATAATTAGGCAAATATAGGACGTAAATTTTCCACCCAAGCTTCTATTCGCTCATCGGTTTTTTCGCTCTCATTGACCTCATCGATGGGTAGTCCGACAAACTTACCATCCCTCACCGCATAAGACTTACTAAAGGTGTAACCATCTGTAGCCACATCACCAACTATAGTTGCCCCTGCTTGTTTGAAATAATCGTACAAAATGCCCAAAGCACTGACAAAATTCTCCCCATGTGTGCCACAGTCTCCCGCACCAAAAAAGGCAATGGTTTTACCTGTAAAGTCAGGCTTTTCATCTTCAAGATCGACTAAAGGATCGCGCCAATCATTTTGTACTTCCCCAGAACCCCAGGTAGACGAACCCAGCAGCAAATAATCATATTGCAGCATATCGTCAAAATCATCAAAGTCTTCTTCCATGTTGTAAAGATCGCA